>CAYZEO010000018.1:0-21189 GCA_964477815.1 uncultured Pseudomonadota bacterium
CCTGTTGCGATTTATATGTTTGGATCGTATGCTTGGGGAGTTCCAACAGAAGAGAGTGATCTTGATTTGCTGATTGTTGTAGATGAATCTGATGAAAAATCATACAGAAGGCCGGTCGCGGGTTATCGCGCATTGAGGGGTTTAGATATTTCAAAAGATCTGATAGTTCAAACGAAGAAAGAATTCGAGGATTCATCACGCGATGTGGTTACATTGATTTATAAAATTAAAAAGGACGGAGAGCTTATTTATGCGAGAGCATGAAAAGTGGCTACGAGTAGTAGAAGATGATCTAAAGTCAGCTAAGGGACTTTTAAGAATCGAAATTTTTTCAACGGAAACATATCATTGTCAACAGGCGGCTGAAAAAGTTCTTAAGGCATATCTCGTTTTTAAAAACAACAAAATTGTAAAGACGCACGATTTGATGAAACTCATCGTATTGTGTTGTAAGTATGATAAAGATTTTGAACAACTTTATGACGATGCTGAAAACTTGAATCCATTTGCAACCAAATTTAGATATCCTACGGAATTTGATATTCCTGATTATGAGGATACAAAAAATGCGATTGGGCAGGCAGAGAGGGTTGTTCATTTTGTCACAAAAAAAATTGAAGAATCAAAAACAAAACAACAGAAGCTGTTTTGAGTGGAGCTCTATTTTTTGTACTCCAAGTAAAGATTGGTTTTTAAAATATTGTGTGTGCTTGAAAGAATGCATCCAATTAAGGCAAGTATAGCATAGACAACAGTGAGTCCAAGGGGCCCTCGAAGTGGTAATAATAAAAAGGGTGTGAAAGAAAGAATGCCGACAAGGCAGAGCCATGTAATTGCTCCCAGATATTGAGCAAAAAATGTTTTGGTGACATCAGGAGATTTTTTGAACGCATCCAAAAGTGAAATATTTTCCAGCGCTATTATTTGCACAACAAAAAGAGTTGCTAGCGACCAAGTAAGCCTGAGTGATATGGCAACAATTGCCGACATTAAAAAGCAGGTTTTTCCTGGGGCCTTATTCATAATTGCATCTATCTGGTTGATAAAAATAAAAAAGATGGTTGAAGATGAGGCCCACAATAAGATGGAGCGAATTTTTGGTAGACAACTGAGAATCATTTTTTTTATTGTCGTAGTGCTGCGTTTCATAATTTTTGATGTGTGTCGTGTCAATGCAACTCCTGCGTAGACCAATACGAAAAGTTTGACAAGTTGTGTGACCAGTAGGCCTATGTGTTTTATCCAGCCAAAAGTGCTCCAGATACGTACCATAAGGCCCCGCATAAATACAGCAGAGCTTGAAGGTGAGAATGAAAATAGGTTAAAGACAGTAAGTTCGATTGTTATGCCAATCAGTACAGGTGCACCAAGGTAAATGAGAAGGTATTTGTGCTTCCATAAAAGGCCAAAACTTTTCAGACCAATGTCGAGTCCCGATTTAAAACGTTTGGCAAAGTTCATGTCCATTCTCCAAAAAAACAATTTTGAACAACAGAAACTACTTTAGTTTTCTGAAGGGTTTGATTGCAACGGTTGTTATCTAGGTCTTGGTTTTTTTAGGTCAATCTTGTAACAAGTATAAAAATAGCTATAAAAAGATAGCCAGGCGCTATAAGCAGTGGGCTCAGCCTTTTATTATTTTTGTTCAGAAATAGGTATAACAACGCACTGTGAAAGAAAAAAAGAAGAGCAAGTGACAATATAGAGTATGTGGGGTGTAGATCGCGCATCAACGTATGCCATTGTTTTTCAAAAAGAAATATGAATAAAAAAAGACATAAGTTTTCTCCTTTTTAAAAAATTATCTGTATTTAAGAAGAAGGTAGATTATGATGTATCCTGGTATGACAAGCAAAGGGCTGAGTTTTTTGTTTTCTTTTTTGAGGAGTGGCGTTAATAAAATTGTATGTACAGCTATGAGAGCGGCGACAAACAATAGTGAATATCGTTCGACAATATATGCTGTTAGATGTCTGAGATAAACTATAAGGACAATGGATATAGTCCCCATGAGTAATCCAACACCAAAAATGGAAAAAATATCTGGGCGAAAGATTTTTTTTGTTTTAAGTTTTAGAACAATAAGGGGAATGAGAATTTGGGTAAAAAAAGAGATCAAAAGCATAGCGAGAAACAATATTTCTTCTAGACCGCCGCCATTCATTATTCTTCTCCTTTAAAATTTACAGTTCAGAAAACGTAATATCTAACAAATTATATTTTTTGTAATCCACATCATCAAAGTGCCACCACTCACTATAGTTAAAACGAAACCCATGCTTGACCATGATGTTTTCAAGTAGTTTGCAGTTTTTTGCAGCCTCTGGTGTCATAGCGTTGTAATTTCTGTGAGCTTTTGCAGAAAAATCGTCAAATTCACTCGGCATTTCTAGCTCTTTACCATTTTTGTCTACTAGTGTGCAATCAACCGCAGTCCCCCGATTGTGGTTAGATCCTTTTTGAGGATTTGCAACATATTGTGGGTTAGGAACAAGTTTCCAAAAAATGTATTGAACCGAGCGTGGACGGTATCCATCCCAAATTTTAAGACCGAGACCTATTTTTTCTAACTCTTTTTGCACTCTGTCTATTTTTTGTGCCGTTGCTTTACACAAAAAACAGCGTGGACTTTTGTACACCTTTTTCTTGGTAAAGTTATTTGTTGTGGCATACCTGATGTCCAGTTTGATGTTTGGATTGATGGTACATAGTTCAACCAAGTCATGTGCACGCGTGACAAAAGTAAAAAAGAGATAAATACAACAGAGAATTATTTTTCGCATATTTTAATCACAGTCCGCTATCAAATGACTGAATATCGGTTTCAAAATAACGGTGCAGGCCTTCAGGAAGATCCTTATAATCAACACTATTTGTTACATCTTCAAAGGTTCCATAACAAAAAGTGTTCCAAAACAAGATTGTTTTTCCTTGTAGATGTTGGTTGTTTTTTATATCGGACAACATTGCTGTCAAAGCTTTGCCGGTGTATGTTCCTTCAAGTTTAATATTTTCATGGTCGAATAATTCTTGCAAAGCAGTTGCTTCTAATTCTCTAACTTCAGCATATCTGTAGTTGGCAAAGTTTTGGCGATATTCTATATCAGAAGCAGAGACTTTTTGTGCTGGAAAGTTAGGATCCAAGTTAGTAAAGAAGTCAATTGCCTCATTTATCCGTTCTGCTAGTTTCTCAGTTCGGAAGTAGGCATCACCATTTTTTCCGCTGATCGCAACAGGAATGATTACGCTCTTCAAACCTGCCAGTTGTGCTCCTATAATGAGTCCGCCTGCGGTTCCTGTACTTCCAAGTGGAACGTATATGTAGTCAGGTTCGGGTAAAAGCCCGTCTTCAATTTGTTTCTTCAATTCAAATGCTGCATTCATATATCCAAGGAAACCGATTGGACATGTTCCTCCCCAGGTGACAATGTATGGAGGTTTCCCCGCATCTTGTAAAGAAGAGCTGTGCTGCCAGATGGCATCTTCTTGATCTTGCTCAGATTCATAATATTTTATAATTCCGTTGTGAAAAAGATCCATCAAAAGATTTCGTCGCAAATATGAGGTGTTAAGTTGTGGCCCGAGTAGGCAATAAACGTCAGAAAAACCGACTCTTTTTGCTTGAGCCAAGGCTGCAAGTACACAATTTGAGCCGGCATCACCGATTGCCATGATTGATCCCGCATCGCTATAAAGTGCGTCTGCGAGTAAAAATTCGAGTTTTCTTACTTTGTTTCCACCAAAGTATGGGGCACATGGTCCATCGTCTTTGAAATAGAGCCTATCGCTTCCAATTGCTTCGCCCAGTTTTCCTAATTTTCTTACGGGTGCCGGGAAATTGCCCAAAGATACATGGGGTATTTTGGTTTGTAGCGTTGGAAGTTCCTTCAAAATATCTGGAAGAGAATCAATGTCCGGTAATATGCTTCTGCTATTGTAATCCGGGACCCATGAATTTATCTGTTCAAATGGCCAGGAAAAAGTAAATGTTGAATATGTAAAAACAAAAAACATGAGGATTGTTTTTTTGACCATTGGAGCTCCTTTTATTTTTCTCGACAAATAATTTTATCTGTCACACAGTAGCAAGAATAAAAAAAGAGCGAAGGGCCGTGCAAGTTTTCAGGTTCATGGCAAGCGCGAAAAGAGGATGCTTAAAAAAAAGAGCCTCAAAAAAAAGCCGCGCTACTTTTTATAGCGCGGCTTTTTTTAATAACTTTCCACCGCCGCCAAGAATCCTAAAGATTACGGCAAGCAGGCCTTGCAGGAAATTTATTGACGAGGTCTGTCCTCACGTGGACGAGCTTCGTTCACTCTGAGTGCACGACCGTCAATATCTTTGCCATTAAGTTCTGCGATGGCTTTTTTTGCCTCTTCAGCAGATGCCATCTCAACAAAACCGAATCCTTTGGATTCTCCAGAGAATCTGTCTCTGACGATTTTTACAGAAACAACTTCTCCGTATGTTTCAAAAAGAGATTTAAGTGCATCTTCTGTAAGGCTGTAACGCAAGTTTCCTACGTAAATGTTCATTTGAATTTTCTTTCAGATCTAAAAATTAAAAATAAGAAGGGAATACTGAATTTATATCTTTTTTACTTTATCTTTCTTCTGAGGGACCTTTCGATTTAAATCAACACTGAATACTTAAACAAGTCTAACAGAAAAAAGTATTGAAGAAAAGTGCTCAATTAGCCCTATAGCTTATTTTTGAGGTGTTCTAGGACCAGTTGGCTCCAACTTTCTAAGTTATCATATACCAGCTCGCATTCAGATAGCGTTGATAGGACGCCGTTTTTGAGTTCTGATTTTACTTGAATGTTTTCAGTATCGCCAGTAAGTAGTAGAACAAAGCCAATATGTACCCGCCCGACCGGGTTGGAGTCATCATTCAAAAGGCCTATTAATTCGATCTTAAAGGAGCCGTTATATTCTATTTCTTCATGAAATTCTCGTTTTGCCCATGCAAACAATGAAGAGTGGGTCATGTCCTCTTGTCTAATGTGTCCGCCAATTCCCAAAGAATACTTGTTGCGCAATCGCTTTTCCGAAGCTGTTGCGGCTCGCTGCATCAGAAAATATTTATTCTGATTTTTAAAGACAAGATAGGGAATTATTTGTTTATAGATCGGGTCCTGTTCCATTTGGGAGCGCCACAGAAATTGTTTTTTCTTCTCTATGATTTTTAAATACTCATCAAGATCAACAGGCTTGATTCCGTGCCAAGTATCACCAGGAAACAAGTCAGAGCGTTTTACAACCAAAATGCGTTCATCGGTATTAATTGGGTGCTTTTTTTTAGCCTGAGTTGTTTGTATTGTCATTTCATACTCCTTGTTTGAGGCGTGTTGCCATTGTAAAAAAATAAGAGTCCAATATCATTAAAAATGAATAATGTGTTATTTGCAAGTTAGGTTGAGGGATCGTCATGGCGTATGATTTTCAAAGTATAGAGGAAAAATGGCAGGAGCGCTGGGAAAAAAATCCTGTTGTGCCAACAAAATCTATAGAAGGGGCTAAGAAGTTTTACTGTCTTGATATGTTTCCATATCCCTCTGGCTCAGGCTTGCATGTTGGTCACTGGCGAGGTTATGTCTTATCTGATATTTATGCTCGTATCAAGTTGCTTGAAGGATATAACGTTTTGCATCCGATGGGGTGGGATGCTTTCGGTTTGCCAGCGGAAAACTATGCGATCAAGCGCGGAGTTCATCCAAAAGTTGGCCTTGAACAAAATATAAAGGTTTTTAAAAAACAACTTAAGCAGCTCGGGGCGATTTACGATTGGGAGAGAGAGTTAAATACTACTGATCCAGATTTTTATAAATGGACGCAGTGGATTTTTATACAAATGTTTAATGCAGGGCTTGCGTATCGATCTGATATGCCAATTAACTGGTGTCCGTCTTGTTTGACCGGGCTTGCAAATGAGGAGGTGGTCAACGGTCAGTGCGATCGCTGTGGAACACAGGTGACACAGAAAAATATTGCACAGTGGATGCTTAAGATTACGGAGTACGCTCAAAAATTGCTTGATGGGTTGGATCATTTGGAGTGGTCCGATAATATCAAGCAAATGCAGCGTAACTGGATAGGGCGGAGTGAAGGGGCTGAGGTTATATTTACAGCAACAGACAATTCAGGGAAAAATGTTGATCTTGTTGTGTATACCACAAGACCAGACACATTATTTGGGGCAACTTTTTTAGTTATGGCGCCTGATCATGATCTGGTTGAAAAGATTGTCACCGAAAAAAACAAAGGAGAGGTTGAGAGGTTTTTAACCAAAGTAAAAAGTATGTCCGCGATTGAAAGGATGGCTGAGCAGAGGGAAAAACATGGAGTGTTTACTGGATCGTATGCTGTCAATCCGATGAACGGACAAAAACTACCGATTTATTTGGCAAGTTATGTGCTGAAAGATTATGGAAGCGGCATTATCATGGCGGTTCCTGGGCATGATGAGCGTGATTTTGAGTTTGCACAAAAGTATGATCTTCCCATTCGGCAAGTGATTGAATCTGAGCAAGCAAAGCTGGGCAATGAGGGCAATCTTCTCGAGGCCTATGTTGGAGACGGTTTGATTATCAACAGTGATTTTTTGAATGGAATGGATGCAAAAACCGAAGGGTTTGAAGAGGCAATTGCGTTTGTTGAGCGTAAAAAAATGGGCAAGCGGAAGGTCAATTATAAACTTCGAGATTGGGTGTTTTCTCGTCAGCGATATTGGGGAGAGCCAATCCCGTTAATTTATTGTCAAGGAGAGTGTGGTATTGTTCCTGTTCCAGAAGATCAGTTGCCTGTGGAGTTGCCCGATGTAGAAAAATATCAGCCAACAGGTACGGGGGAGTCGCCTCTTGCTGCTATAAAAGACTGGGTGAACACGACTTGTCCCAAGTGCGGTGGTCCAGGAAAGCGCGAAACCAATACAATGCCTCAGTGGGCAGGTTCAAGTTGGTATTTTTTGCGCTATATCAATCCAAATTTAAAAGATAAACCATTCGATGAAAAAGAAGTTGATTATTGGATGCCCGTTGATCTGTATGTTGGTGGCATAGAACACGCAATTTTGCATCTTTTGTACGCACGTTTTTATGTGAAAGTATTGCATGATTTAGGATATTTAAAGTTTGATGAACCTTTTACTCATCTGTTTAATCAGGGAATGGTTTGCAAATATTCAGAAAAATCAGGCCTAGTTGAGAAGATGTCCAAATCTAAAGGAAACGTTGTCAATCCGGATGATATTATACAAAAATATGGTTCTGATATCTTGCGTATGTATGTGATGTTTATGGGCCCCCCGGAACTCGATTGTGAGTGGCAGGACACAGGGCTTGAAGGAATCAAACGTTTTTTGAATAAGTTCTGGAACTTTATTACCAATCCGGAAAATATTGTTGTTGATGAGCAGGAAGATGAAGGTGTAAAAAAACGAGTACATCAATTTTTACAGGAATATCAAAAGCGAATTTCATCATTCAAACCAAACACGGCGATCTCTGCTTTGATGGAGTTACTCAACGATATGCATAGTCAAAAGATGAAACTCGGTACTTCGAGTGCCGAATCTGTGATTGTTTCTCTGTCTGTTTTTGCGCCGCATGTTGCAAGCGAATTGCTTGAAAAATTGTTTAATAAAAATATACAAGATTGTTTATGGCCAACATTCGATCCTGTTCTTGTGCGCCAAACTGAAGTCACTCTTGTTGTTCAAGTTAATGGTAAGGTGAGAGCAAATATACCATCTCATCGTACAGCGAAACAAAAAGATGTTCAGCACAAGGCTGAAATGGCGATTGCAAAGTGGCTCGAGGGGCGTGAGGTGATTAAGGTTATATTCGTTCCAGGCAGATTAATTAATTTTGTTGTGAAGTAAAAAAACAGTTTTTACTGGCAATATTTTTTTGATAAATGGTTTTTAAAGTTCTGCTTGTGCTTTTTTTTATAGTGATTATTTAAGCTGGGGTTGTAGATTTTGTTTCTATATTGTGGATGTTTACTTTGAATTTTTTTCCTTCTTTTTTTCTTGCGCCATTCTGAGTGTTTTCCTTGCATACCTTTTTTCGGTGCTAGAACAGTGAGGCTGGTAAGAGTAATGCAAAAGGAAAAAAATATAGAAATTTTTTTAATCATCATTTGGCCCCTAGAAAAGTAAAATAATTTTAAAAAAATCTAATTAGAAGAAACCTTATCAAGTTAAAGCCTGTTGGGCAATATTTTATGTTTTTGTAGGAGTATGTTGTTGTTCTGGCCGACTTGATTTTTTTATTTTCAATTTCGTAAGCTGCAGTGTGCTTGCGCCTTTGATGTTGTGTGGAGGGTTTTTTATGCCAAAAAAAGATCTACTTGTCACATACAGATCAACAGGAGTTGATTTATGGAGAAGTTGAGAATTGGTAAGCGGAATATTGCCATAACGAATGGTGGCAATATTATTTTTCCAAAATCTGGTTTTTCAAAGTACGACTTAATTGAGTACTATCTGAACATTGCGCCTTTTATGCTTTCACACACAAAAAATCGACCGTTGACCATGCAACGTTTTGTACAAGGGGTTGAAAAAGAGGGATTTTATCAAAAAAATGCGGCAGATTATTTTCCGTCGTGGATAAAAACAATACCGATTGAAAAAAAAGAGGACGGTGCGGTTAACTATGTGGTTTGCAACGATGATGCAACACTTATTTATCTGGTAAATCAACTTGTCATCACGTTTCATGTTTGGTTAAGCAAGATTAATAAATTGAGCAATCCGGACAAGATGATTTTTGATCTCGATCCATCAGTTAAAGGTTTTGCGGAGGTTCGTTTTGCGGCTCGGCATTTGAAAAAAGTTTTGGAAGATGAGTTAGGTTTGGCTACTTTTTTGATGACAACAGGTTCCCGTGGTGTGCATGTTGTGGTGTCGCTTGATTGCAAAGCTGATTTTGATTTTGTGCGTCAGTTTGCACGTGATGTCGCGAATTTGCTTGTTGAGCGTCATTCCAAGAAATTGACAACGCAGGTGCGTAAAGTGAAACGGGGCAAAAAAGTATTTATCGACTATTTGCGTAATGCTTTTGCACAAACAGGCGTAGCTCCCTATTCTGTTCGAGCAAAACGAGGTGCTCCGGTTGCAACACCTATCGACTGGGCCGAGCTTGGACGTGTGCAGGCTGACACGTTCACCATCAAAACAATATTCAAGCGGTTGGCACGCAAAACCTGTCCGTGGAAGAACTTTTTGAAACAAAGATGTTCATTAAAACGGGCGCGTAAGTTGCTCGACGAGTTGTTAGAAGATGAAGGGATTGAATGAAGCTGTTTTTAGACACCGCAAATGTTAAAGAAATAAAAAAATGGATTGCCACCGGCCTGATTGATGGTGTGACCACAAACCCGAGTTTGTTGCACAAAGAAAAAGGTGACCCGAAAAAAATAATCACTCAAATTTGTAAGTTGGTAAAAAATGGAGTTGTTAGTGTTGAGGTGACAGAAAAAGATTCCAAAAAGGTTTACATTCAGGCGAAACAGATCGCAAAAATAGCAAAAAACGTTATAGTTAAAATTCCGTGTCACCCAGATTATTTTGAAGTAATTAAAAAACTGGTAGATGAGGGAATCAAGCTCAACATAACGCTGATCTTTTCTGTTTTGCAGGGTTTGGCGATGTGCAAGTTGGGCGTGAGCTATATTTCTCCTTTTATTGGCAGGTTAGACGATATCGATGATGATGGGGTTGAGCTTGTTGGCAAGTTGCGTCAGATGATTGATGAGTATGTTTTTATTAACACCAAAATAATCGCCGCCTCGGTTCGTCACGTTCGGCATCTGCATGATAGTGCATTATTGGGAGCAGATGTTGCTACGGTTCCGGTTTCAGTGCTAGAAAAAGCGATGAATCATCCGTTGACAGATCGTGGGATGGAAAAGTTTTTGGAGGATTGGAAAAAGATAGGAATCAAAAAGTTCCCGTAAAGATTTTTCAAGAAAGTAGTTGCGGTGTCATGAGTTGCCTCTTGACACCGCACTATCCAAATGGAGGTATAATGAAAACTAGTTTGTTGAGTTATTTATTATTATTATTATTTACAACAATAACCTTTGCTTGTTTTTCATCTTTTTTTGTTGTTAGCTTTGAATAATTTGCGAATTGTTTTTTAGCCTTGTCAGTTATTTTCTTTGTAGATTTTTTCAGAGTGTCTACAGTTGCTTCAACCTCGGTGATGTAGCAGTCTATGTCATCATTTGTTGTTGCATTGTTGAATTGATTTAGCTTTCTCCTGTTACTTATTTTTTTATAACCGTGATATATAGCTGCCAAGGTGGCCGGACCTACTAGTGATGCCATCCATCCTTTCCATGAAGTTTTTTTGCAAAGAGCGATGATACTGGTTATACACGTTGTAAATGTTGCTCCTATACCAAGTCTCAACAAATAATTGTGTTCCTCATCCTCTTTTTCTTTTTTTGTTTTGATATAAAGCTCTGGCAAATAGTAAAAGTTTTTTTTGATAGTATTGTTCCACTCTGATATGTTTTCTTTGAGCTGATCATTTAGATTTTCTTTTATTTCTGTAAGCTTAGAACCCGTTTTTATTTTTTCTTTCTTTTTGTTTAGATTTTCTATTTTTATAAGATTAACATCAATGTCTATTTTTTGGGTACTTTTGTTTAGATCGTTTGTTTTTGGATTGTTTATTTCATTATCAACAATATCATTGATAAGTTTGTTTGCTTCTTTTAGCGTATTGTTGATTAATTTATTGTGCTCTTTTATTAAATTTTTTTGGATTTCCAAACGACTGTAGTTAAGTTTTCCGCATAGTGATCGTTTGTTTTGTACAGCACTCATTTGCGCTGGTACAAGCAGTCCGAGAACTGCAAGTGTGATGGTTGAAAGTGAGCGTTTCTTCGACATAGTAACCTCCAAAGTTTCCATTTTTATAATATAACCTCTCATTAACTAGTGGTATGACCCCTTAAATTTGCCATTTACAGGTTGGTTCCATACTCAAAATAAAGAATACCACACCCCTTTGGGCTTCCGCAACAGGGGGTAATGTATGGAAATTGGGCACAAAAATGGCTCAATAGAGCGATATGGTCGACGTATGGGGCAAAAATTAAAGGCGGTAAAGAATGTCAATTTGGGGTAAATTTCCCCTGAATTAGTAGATTATTGCCATTTTCTCGTCACAAATGGTAATATTTTAGTGTGTGGCTTCAGGATTTTGCAGCTCAATTTGAAACTTTTATCGATAAAAAAAGGAGAGTAGTGATGAACAAGAGACTTTTTGCAGCTTTTGCCCTTGTGGCGGGGCTTTTTGTGGGCTTGCAGGTGAGTGCCGCGCCCAAGAAATATAAGTTGGTTACTGATGTGCCTGCAGGTGCGAAGGAGTTTTCTATCAAAATGATTTGCGATGAAAATCCAACTGGGCACGATTGGTATGCTGCAAAAGAGAAGACTTTGTACGATACGTATCATAAGTCTGGAACTCATGCACACAAGCGCGTATTTTTTGTTAAAGAGGTATCTGTGCCGAAGATGAAAAAAGTTGCTAACAAGTGGCGGATAGATAGAAGAAAGAAAAGAACCAAGTGTCGTCTATATTACATCATTAAGACTCAATAGTGTCTCATTTTTTTTCCATCTTTGCGATTCCTATCTTCACACGCTAGAGTAGCAGGTGGTGCAAGTGTGGGTTGAACTGTGTGTGGAGAAATTGTGGAAAAAAGAAAGTTTCGCATAGCTTTTGTCACTAATAATTACAGTCCATATTCTGGTGGTGTTGTTAGTTCAATTGATGCTTTTGTCCAAGAATTGATGAGTCGTGGGCATGAGGTTTTGATCATTACACTCAGCTTTCTTGGAAAACAACATCAAGATCCTTCTTATATTGTTCGTGTCCCGAGTTCTGTTCGTTTTGTTTACAATAAAAATCGAATGGCAATTCCATGGCGGTCAGACGCTCACGTTGCTTGTATTTTGAGAAAATTTAAACCGGATATTGTGCATAATCATCATCCCTTTTTGTTGTGCCAGTCTGCGCTTAAATTTGCAAAAAAATGTTCAATACCAACTGTTTTTACGTATCATACGATGTACGAAAGATACACGCATTATGTTCCACTATATCAACCATTGGTTAAGTTTGTTACAAAAAAAATAGTGTTTGATTTTTGCAGTCATGTTGATCATATCATTGCGCCGAGTAGTGCTGTTAGTGAGCAGATTTTTAAGCAAGGTGTGACTACGCCGATCTCAACAATTGCCAGTCCATTGCGGCCACAGTTTTTGGATGAGCATGCAAAAAAGGCTGGTAGAAGTGAAAAAATATTACAACTTTTACTGGTTAGTCGTTTAGTTCCGGAAAAAAATGTTTCAGCCGTGCTGGATGTGATGTCTCAGCTTGACCCTAAAAAACATGCTATGACAATTGTTGGCTATGGGCCGCAAGAAGAATATCTGCGGAACTATGCTTATAAAACGCTCTCTCTCTCACCCAATCAAGTACAATTTATAATTAAGCCGCCAATGTCGGAACTGATCCGTTTGTATCGTCAGGCGGATCTTTTTTTGTTTCCATCTACTAGTGATACGCAAGGATTAGTGCTTGCCGAATCGATGGCGGGGGGAACGCCTGTTGTTGCCTTGGACGGTGCGGGGCAGCGGGATATTATCGTTGATGGAGAGAATGGTTTTATTGTTGCATCGAAAGAGCAGATGGTTAAAAAAATAAAACAGATTTCCAGTGATGATGACTTGCTTACCAGATTACAACAAGGTGCACTCAAAACTGCCCATAACTATACCCCCGAGGCTTTGACCGAGAGGTTACTTGAGGTTTATCAAGGGTTGCTCTAGTCACCTGTATTAGCTGATGGCTCGCCAGGTATTCCGAATAGAGGAAGGTAAAATTCGAAGGTTTTTTGAAATTTGTGACTTTTCGGATAGGTTCGTTGTCTTTTGATGTTGTGAAAGTATAATGAAAATGTCGAACATATATCAAATCATTTGAGAGGTAGAATTATGAGTTCATCAGTATCAGTGGAGGATGTAAAAGCACAATATATTGTGGATAAAGATGGCAAGAAGACTGGTGTTATCCTTGATATTAAATTATTTAATGCTCTTTTACAGGAACTCGAAGATTTGTATGACATTACCGAAGCTGAAAGAATTATAGAGAAAAAGGGGAAGAAGTATACATTGGAGGAGGTTGAACAGTCTTTGATGAAAGATCCAAATAATGGCACATCCTAGTCTTGCGGGCTATTCGATTGAGTTTTCCAAAGAATCATTAAAGTTTTTACATAAGCTTGATAGAAGGCAATCTTTGCAGATTATTGCCAAAATTAAAGAGTTATGTTCTGGCGCAGAACACTTGAATATTAAAAAGCTTAAGTCTTCTGGGTAAAAGCTATATAGGCTGAGAATTGGTAACTTTCGTGTCATCTATTCTACGAATCGTGAAATAGTAGAGATTTTTGTCATTATAATTGGCCACAGAAAAGACGTCTATAAAGGATTTTGACTTTCATGGACCGTTTGCTCAGTATCCATTCATCAGATACTATAAAGGTATGAAAAAACCGTTCAAACTTCATCTTCCATTTACGCCTTCCGGAGACCAGCCCGAGGCTATTAAAAAGCTTTCCAGAGGTATGCCGGGCAGATCGACTCTTTTGGGTGTCACTGGGTCTGGTAAAACTTTCACTATGGCCAATGTGATTTCTGCCCAAGATAAGCCGGTTCTGGTACTTTCGCCCAACAAAACGCTTGCTGCACAGCTGTACGAAGAGTTTTCCCTTTTTTTTCCTGAAAACAAAGTTTGTTATTTTGTCAGTTACTATGATTATTACCAGCCGGAGTCCTATCTGCCTGCGCAGGATATCTATATTCCAAAAGAAACGAAGGTAAACAGTGAGATTGAGCGACTTCGTGTGGAGGCAACCGCATCATTGATCAACCGAAAAGACACGATTGTAATTGCATCTGTTTCTTGTATCTACTCATTGGGAAACCCAAATGATTACAAAAATTTAGCATTTTCACTAAAGATTGGCCAACACATTTCTCGGCAAGATCTTATTAGAAAACTTATTTTTATTCAGTACAAGCGAAATGAAGTTGACAGAGGTCCTGGAACGTTTCAAGTTTTAGGAAATACTATTGAGGTTAATTTGCCGTATCAGCGGGAAAAGTTACGAATTGAACTTTTTGGAAAAGAAGTTGAGGGATTACAATGGGTGAGCAAACGAAACAATACGGTTTTGCGTGAGCTTGACAACACTCTCATTTTTCCTGCAAAGCATTTTGTAACAACGGAACAAAAAAAGAAAGCGGCGATTGAAAGTATTCAGGCCGAACTCGAACAGTATGCGCCAACGATAAAAAATCCGCTCTATCGCGAAAGGATACAGCAAAGAATTTCTCATGATCTTGAGATGTTGCAAGAAGTTGGCTATTGTTCTGGAATCGAAAACTATTCTGTCCATTTTGATGGTCGCCAATCTGGCCAGGCGCCATTTTGTTTGTTTGATTTTTTTGATGATGATTTTTTATTAATCATTGATGAGTCACACATTGCGATTCCTCAGTTGAGGGGGATGTATTCAGGTGACAGGGCGCGCAAAAAGTCTCTGATAGAATTTGGGTTTCGTCTTCCGTCTGCGTACGATAACAGGCCTCTGCAGTTTGATGAAATTGAAAAACATTTTAATAACGTTGTATTTGTTTCCGCAACGCCGGGCGATTACGAACTGCGCAATTCGAAACAAGTTGTGGAACAAATTATTCGCCCAACAGGATTGGTTGATCCTGAGATTAAGGTTATACCACGGGTGGGTCAGATAGATCATTTGATTGATCAAGTCAAAAAAACAAAAGAAAAAGGCTTTAGAACATTAGTTACAGTTTTGACTAAAAAACTTGCAGAGGAGCTAGCTCGCTTTTTACAGGAACAACAGATCAAGGTTTGTTATCTGCACAGTGACCTAAAAACACCAAAACGCACTGAGCTTTTGCAAAAACTGAGAATGGGTGTTTTTGATTGTCTCGTTGGTGTGAATTTGCTTCGTGAAGGGCTTGATCTTCCTGAAGTTGCAATGATGGCGATTATGGATGCAGACATCGAAAGTTTTTTGCGCGACAAACGATCTTTAATTCAGCTGATAGGAAGAGCTGCGCGAAACACAGAGTCAAAAGTTTTGATGTATGCAGATAAAATAACCAAGTCGATGCGTGCAGCTATTGATGAAACGGAGCGACGACGTAAATTACAACAAGCTCATAATAAAAAACATGGAATTAGCCCGGTTAGTGTAAAGCGTGACGTCACCAAAAGCATTACAAAACTGCAAGCCGCAATTGCTGATGCGTCCTCATTAAACAAGAAAAAAAAGAAAAAAGAAATGGCTGAGAAGAAGACTGATATTCATTCACGTCTCGTTGAACTTGAAGTTGAAATGCAAAAAGCTGCGCGTGAATTAGACTTTGAAAAAGCGATTGCATTGCGAGAAAAGTGGCGGGATTTGAAAAAAACAAAAAACATATTTTAAGGATGGTGTTGTATGGAAAAAATGAAGCTGAAATACAGTCAGATAGCGGACGCTATGGATCGACTTCATGAGTCGATTATTCTTCTTCAAAAAAACGTTGAATCAACTCAAGAAGACAGGGTCGATTATGCCTCTAAGGATGAACTTTACAGAAGTCTGAGAGATTCCCTGATTCAAAGATTTGAAATTACAACCGACCTTTTTTGGAAATATGTTAAGCGTTACTTAGAGAAGGTTGTTAAACAAGAGATTGAAATCAATGGTCCAGCTCCCGTTCTGCGTCAGGCATGCAAGGCAAAACTTCTTTCTGAATCAGACACAACTAAGTTTTTGGAAATGATCAGGGATAGAAACAGTTATTCTCATATTTACAAAGAAGAAATGGCTGATGAGATAGCGAAAAAAGTTGCTTTTTATTATAATTTGATGGAAAAAAATCTAGATTTACTTTTGCCTGAAAATAGGTAGAAAAGAAATCTATAAAACAATATAAATCAAAAGGATTTTTTGTAATGAAAAGCGTAGGCGCTGTGATCATAGCATCAGGTTTAGTTTTTTTGACTGTTTTTGGCATCAGTAGGTGTGACAAAAAATTAACAATTAAAGAGGTAACACTTTTGGCACAGATAAAAAATGTTGAAGATGTAAAAGCGCTGTTTCCCAAAACAGCACAAGAGATTGCACAAAAAACAGAAAAGTGTATTCAAGAGGGTAAAAAATTAATAAAAAAAATAATCGATGTTCCTGGTGTTGAGCGAAACTTTGAAAATACAGCTTTGACGTTTGACAGATTGGGAAGAGATTCGGGCATAGATCCTTTTGGCTCTGCATGTGCAGTACTCAAAGAGGTAAGTCCACAAGAGGACATAAGAAAAGCTGCAAGCGATGCTCTCAAAAAATTATCTGAGTTTGAGGTTGATTGGATTGCTGGAAATGTTGATCTGTACAAAGCATTTAAAGAGTATGCGCAAAATCAGGCGCAAGCAGAAGAATTGAGAGATAATCAACGTTATTTTGTTGATGAGACAATGAAAGGTTTTAAGCGTGCAGGGCTAGAGTTGCCTGAGCAAACGCGTGAAAAAGTAAAAAAAATACAAAAGGAACTGGTCGATCTTGGTCTTGCGTTTTCAACAAATGTGGCAACGGATAATAGAACCATCGAAGTTTCTAAGACAGATCTTGTTGGTATGGACACTGACTTTATAGATGCTCTCAAAAAGAACGATAATGGCAACTATATTGTTGATGTTAACATGCCAAATTATTTTGCAATTTTGGCCGATTGTTCTGTTGAGAATACCAGGAAACGGATGTACAGAGAGTTTCGTAATCGAGCCTATCCAAAAAATGTTGCTATATTGAAAAAAATTATTGCCAAGCGTGATGAGTTGGCAAAACTACTTGGTTACAAAAGTTACGCTCATATCAACCTTGACAATCAGATGATGAAGGCTCCTGAGCGAGCGTATAAGTTTATTGAAGATATTTTGGTCAAACTTAACAGGAAGGAGCAACAGGAGTTTGTTCGTTTCACAAAAGATCTCCCAGATTCTGTTGCATTAACCGATGCTGGCAAGTTCAAAGTATGGGATATTTCGTTTGTTCATAATCAGTACAAGAAAAAATATTTAGACGTGGATGAAAACAAACTTTCTGAATATTTTCAGTTGGAAGAAACGTTGAGTGCCATGTTTAAGCTGTATGAACAGTTTTTTGGTGTGCGTTTTGAGCAGCTATCAACAGATGGATTTTGGCATCCCGAAGTAAAGCTTGTGCGTGTTTTTAATGCGGATGACAATGAACTTATAGGCTATCTTCTTTTGGATTTACATCCACGACAGAATAAATACGGGCATGCAGCACATTTTGGAATGATTGGTGGTCTAAAGACAAAGAAAGGTGGTTGGCCATCCGTGGGACTTGTTGTTGCCAATTTTCCAAAATCGACTGCAGCCAAACCGTCGCTGCTCAAAAGAAGCCAAGTCAATACTCTATTTCACGAGTTTGGGCATGCAATGCATCATATTCTGGGCAGAACCTATATTGCATCTCAAATGGGAACGAGAACAAAATTGGATTTTATTGAGGTTCCATCTCAAATGTTGGAAGAATGGCTGTGGGATGCAGATGTTTTGAAAAAAATCAGCAAACATTACAAAACAGGCTTGCCAATTTCTGACAAACAGATAGAAAAAATTATAGCACTTAAGCAGTTTAATAGTGGTTATTTTTGGCAGCGGCAGGCACTATTTGCTTTAGTTGCTCTTGATTATTTCATGCCGGGTCAGGAAAAGAATATTGAAGAGATTTTCAAACAATTAAATGAACGCGTTACTCGTAATGTATCATACGATCCAGAAGCTCACTTTTATTCTTCGTTTGGTCATTTAGTTGGATATGGCGCGCGATATTATGGTTATCTCTGGTCTAGAGTATTGTCCGTTGATGTATTTGACCATCTTGACAAACAAGGGATTTTAAAGCCAAATGTGGGTGATCGGTATGTTGAACTTGTTCTCGGGCCAGGTGGCAGTAAAGATCCAAATATATTAATGAGAGAGTTCTTGGGACGTGAGCCAAACGACAAAGCATTTAGCAAAAATTTAGGACTTGAATAACGATTAGCCCCCTTTTTTGGGGGTTTTATCTTTGTTTTGAGTTTGGTACCATTGAGACAGTAGCCGTTTTTTAAAAAATTTAAAAATTTATTGCTAGGGGACCAAAAGGGTGTTTCTTCTTTTTCTTGCTTATTTTTTGCTTGCAAGCGGTTTTTCAGCCAACAAAGTATTGCTTGGCTGGTTGCCTCCTACTTTTTTTGTGGGAATCAGAATGTTGTGTGCAGGGCTCATTATGATCATTTACAACTATAGAAAGACGCATCGCCTCCGTTTTTCTTATTTTAAGCGAGATTTGTTAACGATTATTGGAATTGCTCTTTTTACTACCTATTTTCCATCGTTGTTAAAAGCGTATGGCCTGAAAGGCTTGCCTTCATCTAAGGCTGCTATGATTGGGTCCTGTGATCCGTTTGTAACGGCGATCTACGCATATGTTCTTTGGAAAGAAAGACTTTCTCTCCATCAGTTTCTCGGCATTATTATTGGCTTTATTGGCGTTATGATGTTGCTCACTTCAGGATCTCTTCCAGAGCAGTCCTTGCACGCTTGGTTTATTTTTTCTTGGCCAGAACTGGCAGCGCTTGGTTCTGTTGTTGTTGGAAGATATGGATGGATTTTGGTTCGTTCTTTGTTGAAAAAGGAGCGATACAAGCCGACGGAAGTTAACGGGCTTTCAATGTTGATCAGTGGTCTTTTGGCCTTGGCTACATCTTTAGTGGTGGATCCAATTTCTTCTATTTCTATTCCATCGGTTCCTCGTTTTCTAGCTTTTTTTTCCTATACCATTGTTGCAGGTAACATTGCGGGTTACGGCTTGTACGCATATTGTTTAAAAAAATATCGGCTTACCTTTGTTTCTCTTGCCGGTTTTTCTATTCCTTTATTTGTCACGCTTATAGGTTGGCTATTTTTAGGAGAACAGCTTTCATTTCTATTTCTTATATCTGCGGGGACTATCTTTTCGGGGCTTCTCCTGTTCAATTACGATAAGTTGTGTAGCGCATAGACTTTTTCTATTTTGTTTTTTTTCAGTTTTTCTCTTTGTTATCTTTTTATAAAAGGATTATTAATAAAGGGGGAGAGGAAAATGAAAAAGAGTTATGTTTTGTTATTCGCTTTATTGATCTGTTCAACATTTACTATTTCATTGTTTGGTATGAAAAAGCTTTTCAAAAATATAAAGAGGCCTTTTTGGACAAACAAGAAGCTGTTTTGCGAGGCGATTGTTAAAAAGGACTATATCAAGGCTTTTTCATTTTTAAAAAAAGATAAAAAGTTTGTTGTGACCAAAAAATTATTGATTTCTATTGCAAAACAGGGCAAGGATCGCTTTCCCCTTCGTATGATAAAGATCGGTCGTTTTGCTGTCTGGTTTGATTATTGTCTTTTCCATGGTTGTGATAAAAAACTTTTTTCTCTTATGGTTGAGCGAATGGACAAGAAGACTATTTTAGATCCATGGACGATGAAGGCTATTATTTGCTCTGACAAGGTTAATTTTTTAGAAATTTTCCTTGATAAATACAGAAAGCTTGGAGGAGATGTAAATCAACGATATAAGCTTCCCTGTTCAGAATGGAATTGGTGCGACTTTCTTGTTGCAGCTTCAAAAAATAGAAATCAATTTTTAAAGTATATCTTGCCGGATATGATTAAAACATTTTTTAAGAAAGATTTTTTTGTGAGTCCTAGATTTACTCGCCCGAACATATTTCTATCAAATATTGGCAAGAGAAATGCATTTGAAGAGTATTTTTTTTACAATAAACATCTTCGGTCATTACTGGCCGATAGGCTTTTGCAGGAGTCTGAAAAATCTGGTTTTAAGGCAAAGCTTTTGGTTGCCATACTGGATGAAGATTTGAAAAGTGTAAAGCAGTGGGCGCGAAAGGTTGATTGTTCCTATCTAGGAAATAGATTTGGGTCTAAAAGTTTGTTTAGCCCTCTTGAGCTTGCAATTGAAACAAAAAATGAAAAAATAGTTTCCTACCTTTTACTACGTTATGCATTTGACGCAAAAAAAGGTGATAAAAATCTTGCATACTACTTTCACCTTGTGATTAATAACGGGCTTGTTGAGTCTGCATCGTGTTTGCTCGGTTGTCAGGCTAGAATCGATTTGGGAGTACTGTCAGCGGTAGCAAAAAAACCAGAAATTTTCGGCTGTTGTTTTGTGAAGAAAATGCTTGATAAATACAAAGAATCTGGTGGAGTTTTGGATGATGTGACCCGATATTATCTTTTTAAGTTTGCTTTGGGCAAGTCTAATAATAAAAAGTTACTTCAAAAACTGGATGAAACTGATTCACTAAAAAAGACTGTAGTTTCTTTTTTGAGACAAGATATACATTTTTTTGATGTTATCGATCGAAGGTTCAATATTAATAAGTATAGTCAGGCGTTAGATGTTTTGAAAGAACTGAACTACCATAAAAAGGGGAAACTACCGATTGCGTCTGTTGTTTTGTCTGTTCTAAATTATGAGGCTCTTAAACATTTGATGAATAAAGGTGCAAATATAGAATATGCGCTTAAATGCCTCAGAAAGAAAATAGCTTTGAATCTATCGGGGGAAGAACCGAAAAAAAAAAAGAATGATACAAAAATAATGTTAAGTGAGAAATTTCTGAGTAAAAGTGAGTTGTCGACTTTTTATTATGCAGCACCAAGAGAGTGGAAGCGTCAATCGCAAAAGATGGATGATATTAAAGCTGGTCTTGTTCTAAGGATGATTAATAACTATCTTGCACGTCGGAAGGCTTGTGGTTTTGCAAGAGATGGAAGTGTTTCAAATGAGAGAACTACTGCGTTTAAGAAAAGTAACAAAGAGCTTAAACGTTGGCATGATTTAAAAGTTGTGCTCGAGCGCTAATTAAAGGTAAAATATTGAGCTTGTAGTATTTAAAAAAGCAAATATCACCGCTTAGAAAGTTTACATGCTCAAAAGAAAACATATTGGAATAGTTCTTAAAAAATACAAGTCTAATTTACATAACTATTTGGTTTTCGATCGACAAGAGGGGAA
>CAYZEO010000019.1:0-21129 GCA_964477815.1 uncultured Pseudomonadota bacterium
TACAGAAAAATATTGATGTGTTTGCTTTTCAAAATTTCTAGGCCAAACCGTCGCAGGCTCCCACAAAAAAAGAAGAAGCTTTTCTTTTGGATATCGACTTAGCTCTTTAAATTGCTTTGGAACATTAAAACAAATTATTTTTTCAGCATCATGAAGATTGTTTAGTTTGCTCACCACCCGCAACTCATATCCCAACTTTATAAAAGCACGCTTGAGATAAAAAAATGGCAGCGTTATACCATCACGAGCTTCTTTGATATCAAAAATATCTCCACAGCTTCCAGGCTCTAGATATATTATTCTTTTCTCAGAATAACTTTGAAAAGAAAAAACAAACATAAATAAAAAAATCATCTTTAACTTCACAATCAAACCTCAGAAAAAATTTGTAATTTTTTGTACCTTTTTTTACCGCGAATCGCTCGAGTTAATGAAGATTGTAGTCGTTTGTTGACCTTATTATCGTTGATTGGATTTGCCCTGTTATATATGTACAAAACTTCACGAATAAACTTGAATCGCCCTCCCGCCATTTCTAACATTGGAAACATGTAAGCAAGATCACTGGCCATCGAAACAAATTTCCCCCTAAACATTAAATCTTCAGGCAAAATTCTTTTGAATAACCAAGCATAAAAAGTTCTTAGCTGCGATGTAACCCAACTATAATTTCTATAATCACCAGTATTTATTATTTTTTGGGGAATTGTTTTGCAATGAACTTCACAAACGGGATTTGGCCATACTTTATATGTACCATACGTCAACCAAACACTTGGATTTGCATATTCCTTATTAATAATCGATAGAACACCCGGATGAGCCAACCAATCATCACCATCGAGGTCTATAACAATCTCTTCATCACTGCAATAATTGTGCACAGCATAGTAAAAATTTTCCATCTTGAGTTTGCGCCTTTTGTTTTTCACAAAAGTAACCTTGTCGGAAAACTCACTATTTTTCAAATATTTTTCTACAAGCTCACCGGTGCCATCTGGAGAAACATCATCAATATAAACAATCCTCCAGTTATCATAATTCTGCTCAAAAACAGAATCCAGATTTTTTTGGTACCATTGGCTATTATTGTAAGATGTTATAATCAAAACAATAGGTCTTTCAACAACCAATTCGCTAGAACCAGCAGACAAAAAATTTGATAAAATTGTTATAAAAAATATAAAAGTTGATTTTATTATTTTAATGACACTCTCCCTTTTAAATACAATTTCTGAAAAACAAGCTTTACTACTTTTTTAACCAAGAAACGTGCCAATGATGAATTCCATGTGACTCAGGTCGAACCCACTTAAGAATCTCCTTATAAGAACCATTCTTTCTTGCAAAATTTGGCCATGGATAAAAATAGGTTAATGGAAACACAACCGTAGGCCCATTATATTTGTCAATAACATGTAAAAAGCAACGCGAAAAAAAATAGGGACCGGTTCGGTCCATCACATCCACTCCCCCTTCATTCTTTTTCAATCGTGGCCTCATGTCATCAATACATTTTCTTAAAATGGGGTGGCCCGGAGCTGAGGCAATTAAACCGTTAAACAGAACAACATCCTTGTCATACGCCACGCCGGTGTAAAAATCTAGACAATGATGAAGCCAGTCAAATGACCTCAGACATTCAAAATCGGTGTCAACATACAAACCTCCCATTCGATACAATATTTCATATCGAGCGATATCCGAGCGTGCTCCCAAATTCAACGTGTTATCATAAATCTCTTTGTTCTCCAGACAAAACTTATCAACATCTTCATCCGTCCAGAGTATATACTCCCAATCAGGATGATGCTTTTTCCAGGTAGCCTGTAACTCTTTGTACTTCTCTGGGAAAGGGCTTCCTAACCATATTTGATGAATTATTTTTGGAATACGAGGAATTTTCGAGTATTTTGGATTTTTTATCACATACTCATCGTAGAGCTCTTTTATTTTTTTCCAATGAAAATTTGTCTCTACAAACCCCTTTTTATAATTTCTGCTTATATCCATAGATTCGTGAAAATCAACATCGAAAACCGTTTGTCCAAATACAAAAGAACCAACATGAAAAAAGAAAAAAAATCCTGTTAAAAACGACAGCCCAATTAGTTTCATAAAAACTCCACACTGTTTTGAAACCTCATGAATATCAATCTACAAATAGAGCTGCAACATCAATAACATCACTCACAAGCATAGTAGTTGTATTGTATCTCTTATAGGTATATTTATATTTGAACGTAGACAAAAGCGGCTCATAACCGTATACAGGATCTTCAGTATCATGAATAACAAATATTTCAGTATTTGGGCGCAATCGCTCAATATCGACAATACGCTGCTCACCAGGAGCATGATCAACTAAAACAACACTCCAATTAATACCTGAACCAACATTGGCCCAATCTTGCACCGAAGAAACATATTTAAACTTATGCCACTCCCTCTTTAAGTCAAAAAACAGTTTTTGCCAATTCTTATTCGATTCCGCAGACAAAAGAAACCTTTTTTTTACAGAACATAGAGCATGAAGCATTGGAGTGCTAAAATCTCCGCATCCTAACTCTAGAACAGGGCCATCAGTATTAACAACAGCCGTAAACAACGGAGTCATATGAGTACCATACTGAGAATCTCCCATCCGTCTGCCGCAAATCATTCTCGGATTATTACCCGCACAACAAAATTGTGCTAAACAAAAAACAAAAAAAATAGGCGATAGAATAGACGACATTTTCTTCTTCACAGAATTCTCCTCTTTCATAAAAAAGCTGCTCTACTACGCTTCAAATAACCGCATAGATAATACATAAAACAATCACAAAGTCAAAGCTAGCTCCCTGGAAAACAGATTGACAATAAAAAAACAATCTGCTTTAATCAGGCCGACTACAAAAAACATAAAAAAAGGAAGTTTCTGTGCGAAAAACACTTAATTTATTAACAATACTGACAATCTTGCTCTGCTCACAAATACTCTCCCCATTTGGACAAAAATGGAAAAGTATGCAACGTGACTACAAAAACCTGTGCAATGCTTTAGAACAAGCAAACGTTATTGACAAACGGTACTGTCACCCCTTTTGGCTTGCAACTAAAAATAAAATGCGGACCCTTCTTCTGGGTAAACCAAATCAAAAAATTCTTCATGAACGATGTATAACTCACACAATGGTTCGTCGGGGAATCGGAGCAACACAAAAATATGAGATTACATACCTGAAATACTGCACTTTCAAGCAGACTAAAAAACTTTTATCTCGTTTTGCTGAAACAGATTTTCTTAAAATTCCACGTGAATGCAAAGAATTTAATTGCACAACAAACAGTCTTGGCCACCTGTTTTACGCCGCAAAAATTTTTGAAACATTAGAACATGAGAAAGAGATCAACACTATTGTTGAATTCGGTGGGGGCTATGGAAATTTAGCGCGCATTTTTAAAATGACACTCCCCCATGCAACAATTATTATTTTTGATTTACCGGAAGCAATAGCACTGCAATCACTATTTTTAAACTCAACACTTGAGAGCGCTGACATTATTATTCATACAAAACTACCAACAGATTTTAAAACCGGATCAATACACCTTGTTCCGGTCTTTTTCATTGATAATATTGAAATTGATGCTGATGTTTTTGTTTCAACATTCGGCATCTCTGAAGCCCCCGTTTTTGTGCAACAAAAAATAGCAGCCAAAGCATTTTTTAACGCCCAAACCTGCTATTTGGCCGGCCAACTTAAGGGATGGTCAGGACAATTCGAGCAACACAATTTATTGTTCGGTGAAATAAAAAACAACTATAGCTGGATACAATGCCAACCATTTCATGCAGATATTGGAAACTTGCTTAACTATGAACTATTGGCTGCAAATATATAAACCTCATTTGCATATCTGATTTCTATCAACATTCTTGATGTAGTTTACTATCTGACGCTGTGTTTGCAGATGCATAAGCCCAAGATTGTATAGAAAGACCTTTTCCTGATCGAAAGGAACCGGACCTTCTTTATCTCCAAAATCAATGTAATGTATTGAATCTCCTTGTATAATCATGTTCCATAAAAACCCATCTCCATGACAAATTTCTTTCAACTCCGACAAACAGCTTACAATATGATTATTATCAGGAAAAACACCATTGAGCACTTTAAATGTAAGCATGTTTATTCCAGGAATCCATTCATTCTTTTGCTCAACTCCATCTCTTTTTTTTACAAAAAACTTTTTTTCATAATCACTATGAACTCTCCAGCAACCTGGCCGCACACCAGGATAAAACCAATAAGCCCGAAGGATATCTTTTTTTTGACGCTTGAACCAAATCATTTTTGCTTTTGCGGTCGGATCAGTATGACGCGGAGTTCGAGCTATAACTGTACCTCCTTTTGAAAGAAGATAGCGTTCTACTTGGCGGACCTTTGTACCCATGCCACCAGCAAAATGCTTATCGCTTGAAGGAGGAGTTTCAATAATGACGTTGTCACCAAGCTGAAAAACTGCATCTAAAAATCTCTTCCACCGTGGAACATGGTGCGCAACATTAAAAAGCAACACAACATCAAAATGCTCGCACTCTGCTAATCTTTCCAATTCAGACGCGGTTATCATTTTTTTCAGGTGAATAACGCTATCAAGTTTTGTATTCAATCTGCACAGATCTTGCAATTGTCTTGCCGCGCCTTTTTCTCCTTCAATCATTACACAAACGGCATCATAGTCATGAGCTATTCGGAAAGAAAAATATCCTTGTGAAGCACCAATATCTAAAACAGTAATCGGGCGCTTGTAGTTATCAAGCACTTTCTTGAGAGCTTCATAACGAGAAGAACACATTCGTGCACCCTGACTAACAACCTGACCGTTAACAAAAATATCTTGATACTGCTGCTGCCTTCCAAGATCAAAATATTGAGAACATAGCTGAATCGGGAAAACGAAAATACACAAAGTAGAAAAAAAGTAATTTTTCATCAGATACCTCTCTTTTGCAACGGTGAGCAGACCAACCGTTCGTATCGAGGTTTTCCACGAATAACACTATCTAAAAAAAATTGCCGCTTACGATTTTTTTTACAATCGTTAAGCGGATTTCCAGTATTGTAGATATATAAAACATCAGGAACAAATTTAAATCTTCCCCCCGCCATTTCCAACATGGGAAACATAAACGCCAGGTCCCCTGCCATGTCAAAAAATTGTCCCTGAAATTGCAAGCTTTCCGGTCTTATTTTTTTAAATAACCACGCATAAAAACTCTTCAGGTGCGATGCCATCCACCGTTTATATCTGTAAGAATTGTTATCTATGAATTCTTGTGAAATCTGCTCACAACAACAACCCAGAGGCTTCGGCCAATTAACATAAGAACCATACGTAATCCAAACTTCTGGGTCTTCATAGATTTGATTGATAATCGACAAAACATCCGGATGAGCAAGCCAATCATCACCGTCATAATCAATAACAATATCATCATCATCACAGTAGGTGTGAACTGCATGATAAAAATTTTCAACCTTCAACTTACGTCGCTCATTTTTGACTATAACTACCTTGTCTTCAAAAGGACTGTCTTGCACATAATTTTCTACCAACTCTCTGGTTCCATCTGGTGATAGATCATCGACATAAATAATTTTCCAGTTTGAGTAATTCTGTTCAAAAATAGCATCAAGATTTCTTTTGTACCACTTGCTATTATTGTACGAAGTTGTCACCAAAACAATGGACCGCTCGCCATTCACTGCAGGACGAGTTTGCACCTGCAAAAATGAAAAAAAACAAAAAACTGGGCATAATGACACAAAAAGATTTCGAATCATGACTTACTCCTTTTCATTATCATCGATCACTGCCGACTCGAAAAACAGGCCAACCTTTTCCTGAATCTCTTTTGATCTTTCAAGACGATCGAGGTCTTGCACTGATCTGATTTTATCAATCCAACTGTGAGCATCAGTCTTTCGGTACACCGTTCCGCTCACACCACAAGCATTATCTGAAAGATTTTTTCCATATTTAAATTGCCAACCATAAAAATCATCAAAAATTTTCTCATGAACTAATGGGCAACTCGAACCATTTTTTCCGACTCCCAAAAAGAAACCGTAAGCACCAGTCTCTTCCATCAATTTTACGCACAGATTAAGATCAATATCTTTTTTCAAAACCTGCCCATCTTTTACAAGCAGAAGATATTTATTTTCAGATTCTAAACAGCTTTTAAGAATAAACTCTTTGTCAACACTGCCCTCATTTACAACAAAAATTTCACCAATATTTTTAGCATGACATTCAAAAGAATTGAATAACTGACCCGTATCCCCATTTTTGTCTGCAAAGACAAGGACATCAACTTTTTCACCATCGAGAGCGTCAATAAAACCAATCCGTGATTCGTTATGCCGAGGGTACGGTGGCTTTGCTCTCATAAACTGACAAATTCTGTATGACATTCCGTGCTTGTCAACTTTGTGATCGTTCAATGGTGTTTTAACATTATGCTGCAACCACATATCATCGGTCACAAAAGCAAATCTGTTGCCGGACATATCAAACATAGGAAACATAATTGCAGCATCTGATGTGTATGCCAAAAATCTTCCCTGATATAATAAATCTTCAAGTTTTACTCTTTTAATCAACCAACCGTAGTATGTTCGCATACCGGCCCACATACACCCACGCAACTTCCTAACAGTTCTGTTGTCAATTGCAGATTGCGGAATTGAGCGCATAATCTGCGGCCTTCCCGTCGGCCATTCCATAAAGTGACCATAAGTCATCCAAACATCACGAGTAGAATAAATTTTGTTAATATTTGCTAAAACATTTTTGTGCGATGTCCAATCGTCGCCATCAAGTTCCACAACAATTTCTTCGTCTTTGCAATGCTCGTGGTAGGCCATGTAGGTGTTGGCCATTTTTAATCTTCTTTTTTTGTTTTTTATTAGGGTAAACCGATGCCACTGATCTTTTTGAGTAACATACGATTCGACCAGGTTGCCGGTCCCATCTGGTGAACAATCATCAACGTACACAATTCTGTAGTTGTTGTAATTTTGTTCAAAAACAGAATCCAAATTCCTCTTGTACCAATCAGCATTTTTGTAACTCGCAATCACAACAACAATCGGCTTTTCCGGTAAAGCCTGTTCTTGAGAGGAATATAATTGCCCCACAAAGAGGACGAGAGAAATAAAAAAAAGTAATTTTTTCTTCATAAGTAATTCCTAAAAAATATAACTATCTAAGCAACTACCGTTTTACGAATGTAGGAACATATTCTTCATGTGGAGATTTATTCTTCATGCGATACAAAGGAGCAATATCGATTTTAAAACCATCGTTAAAAATTTTCAGAAGCTCTAAAGAAGTGTATGCATTCATTGTTCGATTCGAATTTTCCGTCTGAACTTTATTGATCGGCAAATTAACTATTTTAGAAAGAACATAAAACAACCCTATTTTTTTCATAACCCACCCAACGGTGCAAGACCAGCTTCCTTCAAGCGTATTGGGTGCTTTATAGTTCAAACCACGAAAAAATGACTCTACGTCTTTTTTTCTATATAGGGTCATATCAACAGTATTTGGATACCCCCAATCACATTTCCCATCACAAAAAGACCACGAACATAGATCTCCCTCAAGTTTTTTGTAACGAGGAACAAACATCAAGCGGTTTCTTGTATAGTTCTTTTCTAAATGCAAACCTAATCTAAAATAAACTCCATATGCCCCATATTTTTCTAACTGTTCTATGCTTTTTTGAACATCAATAAAATCTTTGATGATAATGTCATCAACCGCAAACAAAATATAATCATGGGGTGAATCAAAAGCAGCCCAAAGTGTCAGCGGCTTAAAGTCTTCGTGAGGTCGCGCTCCCTGTTTTAAAAAAATAACACCAGGAAACGTTTCTACCACTTCCTGGTATGCCTCTTCAAATTCGTCATTGGAAGCACGATAAATCACAGTAACTTCACCAAGGCCAGTTACATAAAAGTCAATCGATTCTAAAAGTGCGTACAACTGCATCGGGCGGTCAAACGAAAAAGCTACAAGGTCTGCTACCGGCTTACTTTTTTGTGTAATATCACTTTCCGAGTACAAACTTGAACATGAAAAAAAACAGATGCAAATAAACCCAAAAGGGGATAATTTCTGTTGTAAAAATTTCTTACTTGATAACAACAGATTTTTTAAAAAGATAATCAAGACTATTTCCTTCCCGTTCGTGGTGAGTTTTTTTGGTTTAAATCAAGCTTTTTGTGATTGTTAAAACCAAAAAAGTATCGAACCATTATCATTTAATTTTTCCTAATCTGACATCAAATTAGCTGCATCAATACGTTGATAGCGCTTTTTTGAACGAATGTATCGGTTTGTTCTGAGTACCAAATCTAAGTCGGTCTTCCAGTCATTTATCGGATTGTCCATATTATATTCGTACACAATGGTTGGATTAAATCGAATTCGCTCTCCTGCCATTTCTAGCATTGGATACATAATCGCCAAATCCCACGTCATCGAGAAAAATTGGCCGTTGTACATCAAATCTTCTTTTTTTATTAGTTTGAATAGCCAGGCATAGAACGTTCGCAAATGAGAAGTTGCCCACGGAATATCACGGAACTCATTTGCACGGATAAACCTATCAGGAATCTGTCGGCATAACCCAATTTTACCTCTAGGCCATTCACGATATTGACCATACACAATCCAAACATTTGGATCTGCATAAAAATTATTCAAAATGCAAAATAAATTATCAACCACAACCCAATCGTCTCCATCAAGTGTGCAAACAATTTCATCATCAGAACATGAATGAATTGCCCTATACAGATTGGCCAGAGCCCCAACACGAGTTTCGTTTCTAATCACTGTTATTTTGTGCTCAAACCCACATTCTCTAACATACTCCTGAACGGCAAGGCCCGTTCCATCTGGAGAGCAGTCATCAATGTAAATTGCACGCCAGTTGCTGTAGGTGTTTTCTTGCATCATCACAGAATCAAGATTTTTTTTATACCAACGCATGTTTTTATACGAAGGTATCACAAAAACAAAAGAACGCTCTTCCTGTGCCTCCACAAAACTTGTTACCTGCGTACCCAAAATAAAGAAAAGACAAAAAACTATTTTTTTCATGAAAACTCTCCCGTGGTTTAAACGCTACGATCCCATCCCTCTTTTTTTAACCAGCTCCCAGCCCAATGGTGTGTCGCAAAAGATTCTGGCCTTTTCCATTCTGTTTCTGGATGACCAGCTTGTTCATAATCGCAGGGATAAAAATAGCTCGCTGGCAGCGCAACATCGATATAACCATGCTTGTCCGCAACGGCTAAAAAAGCCTTTGTAAAATGTATAGGCCCAGTTTTTACAACAATCTGCTGATATTTTCTGTCATGCGCAATTTTCTCAACACAATGTTTTAAAATAGGGTGACCTGGAATAGAACCGTAAAGCGCAGCCCCAAGCTGCATCAAATTAGTATCCAACGGCTGTACCCCGGTGTAGAAATCATACATGTGATGCAAAGGATCAAGCGGCTTGAAACATTCACAGTCAATATCTATGTATACACCTCCAAAACGATAAACCACTTCCCATTTTAAAATATCAGATCGCTCACCATAATTTCGTGTTCCGTCAAAAAAAACTCTGTTGGAAAATGAAAGATTTTTCACATCAATAACAAATCGACCGCCTTTTGATTTCTGGTCACAAATAACCTCTTTCACGCGTGCGAAATTCGCTCCATTAACCAACGTTCCAAGATCATAATTCTCTGGATTATCAACCCAAAAAATAAAAATCCAATCAGGATGCTTATCAAGCCAAGACTGCAAAAAAGGACGATATTTATCTGGCAACTTTATGCCCAACCAAATGTAATGGAAAATTTTCGGAATCACACACTCAGAACGAGAAGAGACATTTTTGAAACTGTTTTTTTCATATATCTTTTTCAAAGCTTCAAATACCGGAGGTACAAATTCCTTTTTAAGCACGTGCGGAAACTGATTTACTTTCATTGACACATCAAACTCAACATAATTTTTCCAAGCTTGTTCATTCATATGCCTAGAACCGTAACTATTCTGGACATAACCAAATAGATAAACAAGCAGAAGAACAACACATAGTCCGGTAAATACAGCAAAAAAAACAGAATGACGACGCTTCACACTCACCTCTCTTTATGATTATTTAAAAAAAGACTACGCAAAAACTAGCACAGTAACACGTCGCGTCAAGAAAATATTTTTCACCTCAAAGGTAATCTGATACTCTATCTGTGAAAACATTATGCATGCTCGACTTCTGTATGAAAAGTTGCCTTAGCTTTGGACAAAATGAAAACGGGCAACAGGAGAACCCTCACAAATCCTGAAACCGTTTTCGTCGAAATTGTGGTTTTAACCAACTACTTGCCCAATGGTGTACACCAAAAGATCCACAGTGCAACCATAAATCGTACTGAAGATCATATTCTGTGCATCCAAGAGGGTAAAAATAGTGAACAGGAAGTGCAACATCAACAAAATCACCCTGCCCCGCACACGCAAAAAAAGAACGTGTAAAGTAAATTGGCCCTGTGCGTTTTGGTGGATTTTTTATATTTTCCGGCAAGTTCCAATTTTCTTTCATCTTTTGTATTGCATGCTCTAAAATCGGATGACCGGGAACAGAACCGATCAGACCAATTCCCAGTTGCACAAAACCACAATCCAAAGGCTGAATGCCGATATAAAAATCATACAAATAATTCAGCTCATCTAGTGACTGCAAACACTCAAAATCAAAATCGATATACACCCCTCCATATCGATACAAAATTTCATACCGCATAATATCGGATATTTCACCTGGATTATTTGATGCATCAATCAAATCAATATTTTTAAATCCAAACTGTTTAATATCATCCTGCGTCCACAATCGATACTTCCAATCTGGATGATTCTCTAACCAACTTCTTTGAAACGGCTTAAATTTCTCCGGAACATTGTCACCTATCCAAATTTGATGAATAATTTTTGGAATCTTTGGATGATTGGAAGGATTGAGCGTAATGAAGTTATTTCGCTCATATAGTTTTTTAAAAAAATTAAGAAGTTCATCTCCTGGAAGACCAACCTTTTCAAATGTTGCACCACCAAAAATGATATCCTGATAACGCTCAGTCTGCACCGATAGATCAAAATCAACGTATACAAGAGGCTCAGAACTATAAACAAACACAGAAAACAAAAAACAAATACTACATGCAACTTTTCTCACGCTCTTTCTCCTGTTTCAAACTACTCTCGGTTTGTTGCAACCGAACATCCCGACAATTACTTATATACCAATCAAACGTTCTTCTAATTCCATTTTCCAAAGTTATTGATGACTTCCAACCAAGTTTTTTTATCCTAGAAACATCTAACAATTTTCTAGTCGTTCCATCCGGCTTGCTCTTGTCAAAAACAATTTTCCCTTTAAATCCGACAACCTCTTTAATCTGTCTTGCAAGCTCTGAAATTGTTACATCCTCACCTGTACCAATATTGATAATCTCACTTCCCTCATAATGATTCATCAAAAAAACAAGCGCATCGGCAAGATCATTAACATAAAGAAATTCGCGACGCGGCGTGCCTGAACCCCAAACTACAACCTCTTTTTTTCCACTTTTTTTTGCTTCATAAAATTTACGCAACAACGCAGGAAGAACATGAGAATGCACAAGATCAAAATTATCACCCGGCCCATACAAATTTGTCGGCATGCACGAAATAAATCGTGTTCCATGTTGTCTATTGTATGACTGACACATTGTTATACCCGCAATTTTTGCTATTGCGTATGCCTTATTTGTTTCTTCAAGCGGACCGGCCAGAAGACACTCTTCTTTAATCGGCTGAAAACATACACGCGGATAAATACATGAAGAACCTAAAAAAAGCAGCTTTTTTACTCCATATTTGTAAGAAGCGTGAATAACATTTGTTTGAATCACAAGATTGTCATAAATAAAATCAGCGGGATACTGAAAATTCGACTGTATTCCACCAACCTTTGCTGCTGCCAAAAAAATATAATCCGGCCGCTCGTAAGAAAAAAAATCTTGTACATCCTGTTGTATTCGCAAATCCAATTCCCGAAAATTGCGTGTTACAATGTTTTTATATCCAAATTGCTTTAGTCGACGCACAATCGCAGAGCCCACCAATCCTTGATGCCCAGCAACATATATTTTTAAAGCCAGATCAATCATTTTTATTGCTCCTTATATTTCAACCCAGCCTCCTTTTTTATGGATATTTTTTGTAGCCGTATCTCCCCACGCTTTTCAACCTCTTTATCAAGTAACTTTTTGTCCCGATCAATCATTAATTCGATAAGATCATGAAAATCCAATGTTGGTTCCCAACCAAGAATAGATCGTGCCCTTGAAGCATCTCCAACCAGATGTTCAACTTCTGTTGGGCGAAAATAACGCGGATTTATGCGGATTACAACATTTCCTGTTTTAGCATCAATTCCAAATTCATCAATGCCTTTGCCAGACCACTCTAAATCAATACCTGCACATGCAAATGCATGTTGTGTACACTCACGCACAGAATATGTTTTTCCTGTTGCAATTACTAAATCATGAGGCTCTTTTTGCTGCAACATCAACCACATTGCCCGCACGTAATCTTTTGCGTATCCCCAGTCACGCCGTGCGTCCAGATTTCCCAAGTACAACGTTTTTTGTAAACCACGAGCAATTCTAACTGCTGCCCGTGTAATTTTTCTGGTTACAAATGTTTCACCACGCAAAGGTGATTCGTGATTAAAAAGAATTCCGTTGCACGCAAATATTCCATAAGCCTGACGATAATTAACCGTTATCCAATACGCATACAATTTTGCCGCAGCATAAGGTGAACGGGGGCAAAACGGCGTTTGTTCGTTTTGAGGAACATGCGCAGAGTTTCCAAAAAGCTCACTTGTCGAAGCCTGATAAAATCTAACCTTGTCCTGCAGTTTCAAAATTCGTATCGCTTCTAAAATTCTCAATACCCCAAGCGCATCCGATTGCGCCGTGTACTCAGGCGTTTCAAATGAAACCGCAACGTGACTTTGTGCAGCAAGATTATAGATTTCATCCGGCTGTACTTCTTGAATGATTCTGATCAAATTCGTACTGTCTGTCACATCACCATGATGAAGAACGAACCTGTTAGTGTCGACCTCGTACTCATCCTCAAACAGATGGTTAATCCTCATGGTATTAAATGAAGAAGATCGCCTCTTGATACCGTGAACCTGATATCCTTTTTTTATCAATAACTCAGATAAATAAGCTCCGTCCTGACCAGTTACTCCAGTGATAAGCGCACGCCTCATTATCACTCCTTCACTATCAATCACACATATTTTTTGCGATCGGATTTTTTTAACTGCTGAACAATCTGTTTTACTTTTTCAGCCTTTTCTCTTTTGGTAATCAGCAACACATCATCTGTCTGCACAACACACAAATCTCCAACGCCAACAAGAGCAACCAGCTTATTGTCAACCTTCACAAGATTATTACTCGAATTGACAGCTATCACATCGGAATTATCAAGACCGTATTCTTTTTGTAAGGATAAAAAAACTTCAATATTGCCAACATCACACCACTCAAAATCAACTGGAAAAACGGAAATATTTTTACTCTTTTCCATCACAGCATAATCAATCGATTCTGATGTTATGTCTTCATAGGTTCCACTTCCCTTTACAAACTGTTGAACCCCTTCAAAAATATCGGGCGCATTTTTTTGAAACTCTTTGAGAAAAACGCGCGCTTTTGCGCAAAACATACTGATATTCCAGAGCATATTTCCCTGATGACAATACTTCTGTGCAACTTCAAAAACAGGTTTTTCGTGAAACGTTTTCACTGGAAATGGTCCGCAAACTTCAGAGTCGTCATATTCTATGTACCCATATCCGGTTGCTGGATAACGCGGCCGCAATCCAAGGAGCACAATTTTGTCGTGATCTACTGCAAATTCAATTGCCCGACTTACATACGAGGCAAATAGATCAACATTTGGAATGAAAGGATCTGAAGGCAAAAATACAATAGTAGCATTCGGATTACGTTCATAAATACGAAAACAACTGAGCAAAATCGCTGGCCCCGTATTGCGTGCTCCCGGTTCAATAACGATATTACCAATGTTGTTACCAACACATGCTTGCACAGATGCTTCATGCTGCTTTGTTGTACCTATCCAGATATTTTCTTTCGGGATAACAGAACTCACACGTGCAACGGCCTGCTCAATAAGTGTCTTTTTGCTAGCGACAGAGATAAACTGCTTTGGCTTATTAGCCCTACTTAATGGCCATAAACGAGTTCCACTTCCGCCCGCCAGAATAACACAATACACATTTTTGTTGTTGTTCACCTTGTTTTCCGTTGCACATAGTTTTTTAGACCCGTTTACAGCGATACCCAGACAAAAAATGACGCAAACTATCTTTTTCATGAAACGCTCCTCTAAACCAACGGTACAATACAACAAAAGCAAGAGAGCTTAAAATAATAAGCACAGGCTCAAATAATATTCTATAGCGACAACAACCATCAAAACCGGTAACAATGGAAAAAGAAAAAATATAGGCAACAAAAAAAATAAATACCGCCCATTGACGCGCCCACAGAAAAAGAAAAAGAATTAAAAAAATAAGCAGATAACGAAAAATAGTCCAAACAGCTTCACCAAAAGCAATCGTGGTTACCCATCCCGAATTTGATCCTTTTGTAATATACTGATAGGCACGGGACAGCAATGACCCCTGAATCGCAAAAAAGGACACATCGCCACCCTGCACATTAGGAGAAAGAAAAACTTTTAGCTGTGTTGTAAATAAACCAAACATTGTTTTACTGACGTTCTGCGCCCAAACCAAAAAACAATCGATCGGATATTTGCGCACATAGTTCAAAAACAAAGCTCGCGCCCCATCCCAACCACGTTCATCAAGAGTATTTTCGCAACTAAATTTCGGAATTTTTTGCTCTGCCTGTTTTACAGAAATACCGTCTACCCGTGCAATCACTTTCGAAAGAAACACGTGGTAAATATTCAAACTAGCCATCGGCGCCAAGTTAAAATAGCCATATTGCACCTTGTTATACGAAAGATATCCAAACAGGGGAACAGAAAAACAAAGAGCAAATAAAAAAAACGCACGCAATCGACGCCCTGTAGAAACTGCGCAACAAACTAGAAAAACAAGAAGGAAAAAGAAAAAAACTAACGCTGAAGGCTTGACCAAAAGAGAAAGACCACCAGAAAAACCGGACAAAACAAGATCTGAGATCCGTTGAGTCTTGCAAAAGGCAAGAAACCGCTCAACAAATAATAAAATCATCACAAGAACAAGCGACTCAGCAAGCAGAAATTGCGGGTAAACCAAAAAACCGACATTGATGGCACATAAAAAAATAGCCAAAGACGCAACTGTTTTTCCAAAAAAATAATTGGCTATGCAAAAAGTTAGCCAGCAAGAAAGAAGCGTCAAAAAAATTTGTAGCCATATAATCGGCCAAAAACGATGTCCAAATAGCCTGTACATAACACCAACAAAAAAGTGATACCCAACCGTTTGCACCGTCGCATTATCCGGCGAATTCGGGTCTGCAAGATCACCCGTTTTTGCAAAATGATGGCCAATTCTGTCATAACCGTACGAATCAATATCAAAACAGGACTTTCTCGTTGGTACAGAAAAAAACAGGATGGTCGAGAGGAAAAGAAAGAGCAATGAGCTTGCGAAAAAAGATTTGTTTTTAAGCATATAAAATCCTTTTTACTTAAAACTCCAGTTGCCCGCCACCTTCGCGAGCTAATCGATCAACCGTCAGGCTTAAATCTGCAACTCTGCGCATCCGCTCAAAGGAAATAGGCACAGAAATATGCTCCTTCTGTATTCCATCAAAAAACAGTTTTAAAAGATGCTCATGCCCTTTATCTGGGCTACTTGTTTTTTCATCAAACGATTTTGCCAAACCAAAACCAAACAACTCTTTATAATCGTTCATCACGATCGACTTACCATCAAAAAACAACTCCATGCGCTCTTTCCCCAGCTGACTATTTCCCAGGGAGGTATAGAGCAAGCTACAAACCGAACCATCATCAAAACTAATCTGAGCAGAAAAATTATCGGTTGGAAAAATATCTATCTGTCGCGAACTCAATGCCTCCACAGAAACTGAAACCGGTTGAGCATCAGTCAGATAACAAAAAAGATCGAATATATGACATGCTTCGCCAATAATTCGACCTGCTCCAACATCGGTCTGAACCCAATGATCTCCAGGAATGTACCCAGCATTCATGCGATAGTGAACAACAAGAGGATTGACACGTTTTTGTATAACCTGTTTTATTTTTTTCATGTATGGGCAAAACGAGCGATTGTAATCAATACACAAAGGCACACTCGAATACTTACTGGCAAACTCAATCAGCGTTTTCAATTGCTCAACATCGGTGGCCATAGGTTTTTCACAAAAAACCGCCTTTCCATTACGCAACGCATTGATAATCTGTCCACAGTGAAATTTATGCGGTGTAGCAATGACAACCGCATCAACAAGGTCCTCTTTGAAAAGCTCCTTATCATCAACAAGAGCTTTAGCAGCACCGTACAATTTGCAAGCATTAATCGATGTTGCAACGTCCGCGTCAACAACCGCATTAATTTTTACACCTTTTAATCGTGAAACCGTTGGAATTAACTTTATTTTTGAAAACCCTCCAGCGCCAACAAATCCAACACGAACATGACCAGTTGTTGCAGCTCTAAATATTATATCTGGACGTACACAATCATCTTTTTTTTCTTCGATACAATTCGATTCTTTTTTAGGAACATAACTGAGAACAACACCAAGTTCCGCCTTCGATTTGAGCAAATCATACGCCTTTTGAATTTGATCGAGTGGAACCTCATGATTTAGAAGCATATCAACATGAATCTGTTTGCGTTCAATGAGATCAACAAAAGCTTGCATATTTCTGTTTTCTGTCCAACGAACAAAGGGATAAGGATAATCGTTTCCCTCTTGCTCATAACTAGCATCATACCGACCGGGACCATAAGAACATGAAATTAAAAAATCGATCTCTTTTTTATAAAAAGGTGAGCGCTGTAATTTTAGCCCAACGTCACCGACCAGAACAACACGCCCTTTCTTTCTTGTGACCTCCATCGCCTGCTGCACAATTGCATCACTTTTTGATGCTGCAGTTATAATTGTTACGTCTGCTCCATGATGTCCGGTTAAAAACGCAACTTCTTTCTGCACATCATCAGAACCGGCATTGAACGTTGCAAATGCACCAAACTTCTGCGCAAAATCAAGTCGTTCAGCAATCAGATCAACACCAACGACTTTACACCCAGAAAGTTGAGCAAGCTGCACTGTTATCTGTCCCAACAGGCCAAGGCCAATAACACAAACAGTTTCGCCAAGCTGCAACTGCGCACGTCGAACTCCCTGCAAAGCGATGGCTCCAATCGTTGTCAGACTTGCCGCTTTTAATTGCTGTTCGTCTTGCAATCTTACAACAAGATTTTCAGGCACACTCACAATGTCGGCGTGATTTGCAACTCCAGCTCCCGCACATGCGACAAAGTCTCCGACACGCAGGCGTTTTACACTTTTCCCAACAGCAATAACCTTTCCGGAACAAGAATATCCAAGCACCTGAACGTTTCCCTGTAATTTTCCACGCACAAGCGCCCTTGTCCCCTCTATCCCATTTTTAGCAACCGAATCCAAAACTTTTTTTATTTTTTTAGGAACGTTACTCAAAAAAGTACTTTGATGTGCATTCTCAATCGTTGCCATTTCTGTACCAGAACTAACGTACGAATAATGAACAGAAACAAGAACAGAAAAATCTCCCAATAACGGTTGACAAACCTCTTTTACAACAATGGAACTTTTTTGCAAAAAAACTTGCCTCATGCCCCAAGCTCCTTATGAATATTTTCTTCTGCCTTGGCAACAGAGTCATCAAAAGAACAATCTGTTCCAAACGCACTTCGCGCAGGCCAAAACATACACTCTTGTTGTTCTCCAACATCCCTATAATCGTGACGAACTCCACAAAAATCAAAAATCATTTTTGACCGCAGTGTTTTTTCATCAATTGCTCTAAATCTTTTGTGTGCAACGAGGTAAACAACAATATCGGCTCTAGCGATTCCTTCTTGCACAGACACAACCCGATCTCCAAGTATCGCTGCCAACTTTTTCCTGTTAACGTGAGGTTCGGCAACAATTAGATTGATACCATTTTTTTCAGATAATATTTTTGCAATTTGAAGGGCTGGAGACTCCCTTAAATCGTCAACATTCGGCTTGTATGTTGCTCCAAGTGTCAAAACCGTACACTGTCCTTCATTTTTTTGTTTCCACTGAGTAATGGCCCGTCGAATAAATGCAATCACCTCATGAGGTTTTTTATCATTGACTCCGCGAGCCATTCTTAACAGTTCAGAATGCCGGGGAAATGACTGGATCAGAAACCACGGATCAACAGCAATGCAGTGCCCACCAACTCCACAAGATGGCTGCAAAATATTCACCCGAGGATGCTTATTTGCAAGTTCAATAACTTCGTATGGATTTAAACCAACTGAAAGCGCCATAGAAGCAACTTGATGTGCAAACGCAATTTCTGTGTCACGACAACTGTTTTCAACAAGCTTGACCATTTCAGCAGTCGTTGCATCGGTTAAATACAGATGCCCGTCTACAAATGTTTGATACAGCTCTTTTGCTTTCTGAACAGAGGCTTTATTGATTCCTCCAATGACACGTGTGTTATGAACAAGCTCGTAAAATATTTTGCCCGGCAACACACGCTCGGGACAATGTGCAACATAAAAATCTTGTTGATACGACAAACCTGTTTTTTGCGCAAGATAATCCGCAACTTGCTGTGTCGTGCCAACCGGAACAGTTGATTCCAAAATAACAACATCACCCTTTTTTAAAACAGATGCAACACTATCAAGAGCAGAAAGCACACAAGAAAGGTCCGCCTTTTTATCTTCCTTAAAAGGAGTTGGCACTGCAATAATAAAAAAATCAGCCTCATGCATTACCTGCGAAGCTTTAAAACATCCAGAACCCAACACCAGCTGCAATTTTTCAAAAATTTCTGGCTCCTGAATTACCGGATCTCCGGAATTGATTGCCTCAACACGAGAAGCATTAATATCAACGCCCACAACATCAAGTCCCGCCTGAGCCATTACAATTGAAGTTGGAAGCCCAATATAACCAAGCCCAAGCACTGCAACATTTTTTTTCACAACTGGCTCCCTTTTTTTATGAACAATCTGAGCTGTCTCTTCCTTTTGTTTATTTTTGACCATCGGCTTGATGGAAAGAAAATCTTTCAATATCTGAACAATTTTATTTGCAGCATACCCATCGCCATATACATGCAACTCAGCAACCTTGTCTGACTGTCTCTGTAGCAAAAACTTCTTTAAACCATCCGATATTTTTTGGCGATCAGTTCCAACCATCGTTGCCAGACCAGCCCATACCCCCTCTGCACGTTCCGTTTTTTCCCGCAACACCAAAACCGGTTTAGAAAGAGAAACAGCCTCTTCTTGAATTCCTCCGGAATCGGTCAATACCCAATCAACGTTTAACAAAAGATAAGCCAACTCTTTGTACGCAACCGGCTCTGTCAGATAAATATTGGGCAAACGGGACAGGCCAACTTCCTCTATTGCCTGAATAACATGTGGATTTGGATGAAAAGGATAAAAACAAAAAACATCTTTGTTCTCAGACAAAAATGTTTTTACAGTTTCCAAAATTCTTACAATACCACCGTCAAACGATTCCCTTCGATGCGCGGTCAACAACATTATTTTATGGCCTAACTTTTTGCAACGTTCAATCACATCGAGAAACCCTTGATCCACGGCAACTTCACCAGCTTCTATTTTTTTTCTTATTACCCGAAGCGCGTCAACAACAGTATTGCCCGTGCAAAAAACAGAAGATCGTCGCACCCCTTGTCCAAGAAGCTGCGCAGAAGCATGGGATGTAGGAGCAAAATGGAGATTCGAAACAGTTCCAACAACACGACGATTCATTTCCTCCGGAAATGGAGAACAGATATCATCAGTACGCAATCCCGCTTCAATGTGGCCAACAGGAATACGAAGATAGAAGGCAGAAAGCGCTGCAGCCATCGTTGATGTAGTATCACCTTGCACCAAAACCATAGAGGGATTAATTTTTCTAAAGACCTCTTTTGTTTTCTGTAAAATCGATTGGGTTAAATAAAAAAGATCCTGCCCTTGACGCATTATTTTTAGATCAAAGTCAGGAGAGATATCAAAAAGATCAAAAACTTGGGTTAATAGTTCATCATGCTGCATTGTAGAACACAAAACAACAGGCAAACCAGAATCTTGAAGTGCTTGGTAGACCGGAATCATCTTAATCCCCTCCGGCCGCGTACCTACAATCACCACAATGGGCGCAATATCCTCAGTTGAACGCGTCATTCTCTCTCCAAAATGTTATTTAGTTGAAATACTTGGGGGATAAGATAACAAAAGAGGTCAGCTTCGCAAGCTAAATCTAAGGCAACACAAGACCCAGAATTCAAAAGATTGCTTTGTCCTTTATCAAATATGCCTTGAATCAAGCATATTTGTGATAAAAATGTCTGTTTTGCCCCCAAGAAGGCCACAGAACACTGTATCCGCCTAGAGAGAAAATGAAAGTCAAAATACAGCTTAGCCCCCATTGAATCAATAGATTGAGCAATTTTCGTGCATCCATAAAAATATTCGGCCTACTCAAGCACTTAACCATAAAACATAAACCCAACTGTATCAAAAACCCCTGCCAGACTGGAAAAACAAAAGAAACTTCGACAAAAAACCTACCCTTTTGACATAACAATCAAATTTGCTATCATGAAATAACCAGTAAAAAAATAAGGGACATATTACCAATAGGTATATCGGAGGTTGGTGTCATGTTAAATGGAGCTGTCTGCTTTTCAATCATGCTTTTTT
>CAYZEO010000020.1:0-14993 GCA_964477815.1 uncultured Pseudomonadota bacterium
GAAGTTGATGAATTTCTTGTGGATTATCAGGTTAAAAAACCACTTGAAGTTAAACCGGTCTGGACCCTTGCAGGTCATAAAAATAAAATTGTTGAAGCAGTACAGCGAAATAACCATGAGTTATTGTCATTTTATAATGACGGAACCATCAAATTGTGGAACCTGGAAACTGGAAAACCCATTAAAGACTACAAAGGTCGTACAATTGAAGGTGTTAAAGATTTTATAATATTATCCTCAGGCGATGTACTTTGTTTTAATGATCGCGGTCCAATCAGACTATTTAGCCGGAAAACAGGACTATTTACTAAGGCCTTCAGAGGCCATACAAAAAAGGTCAATCGGATATGGATTTCGTCTTCGCAAAGTGAGTTTATATCATTTTCTGATGACGGAACAACCAAAGCATGGAACCTAAAAACAGGAAAACTCATTAAAAATGTGAGAGGTCATATAATAAAAGTCAATAGAGCGTTGCAACTACCTGAACGCTATTTCTTATTTTTTTCCAATAATGGCACAATTAAACTATTGAACATGAACGCAGGGATCATTCTGATCTTTAAAGGCCATACAAAAAAAGCTCAGGGTATGGTGTTACAGCCTAAAAACAAGCAGTTCGTATCATTTTCTGGTGACGGAATAATAAAAATATGGGATATCAATCCCCTTGCTGATCTAACGTTCGATCAAATCGAATTCATTTACAATTTTTTCAAAAAAGACTCAAAAACCGAATTGACAAAGGATGAACACAAAATACTCGTAACTCTTCCCGAGTTCTTACAGGATAGAATTGATGAAAAAATAATAGAACGGATAAGAACATTTAGACAAACAATATCTCCTCAAAAATCACACAACCTCCTTGTAGACTTTATGTCAACAACAAACAAAATAAAAATGGGACAAGGCTCAAAAAAAGATCTAATCGAAGCAAAACAGCTACTCAAAAAAATTGTACAAACAGGAAGAAAAAGTCCATCAATCATTCGGCAATTAAATAAAAAACTCAAAAAAGCAGAAGATAAAATCAAGAAACAATTTGAACTATAAGAACAAGAATAAAAAAAGAAAAAAACCAAAAAGGGGAAACACTGTGAAAAAAATCATTCAAAGCGCAGCAATTATTTTGTTGGGCCTGATCATTAGCGTGCAATGCATACCAAAATCATCCAAAAAAAAACTCACATATAATGCATCTCAATTTTATGCAATCATGGATGAAATCAAAAAAGGGGGAGGCTTTATAGATGATCTGATTGAAGCGGAAGAACTACTGAAAAAAATTGTAAAAAGAGGAAAAATGGACAAGGAATCCATTGATAAAATGAAAAAAATGCTCAACGAAGCAGAAAAAACAATTCATAGAAAAGAAGAAGCTTTTGAGAGATAACAAAACCAAAATAAAACTGACCCGGAACAATTGTAGTTGTTCCGGATCATTCGCTTAAAAATCTATTGAAATAATAAATCCAACTCCATTAACCTGCGCAGAAGATTTTCCGTTGAAAGGAATTCGCACCCAAGCTGCAATGTACGGGTGAATAGTACAATCATCTTCACATGAAAAATTGTAACTTAGTTTGAAAAACATATTGTGCATCGTCCACTCTTGCAAATGTTGCGCACAATTAGCAATATCTTCTGAATACTGATGATCGAACACCGATAAAATATCATCCCCATGTCTGACAAATTGATAGCCAAGCATGCATGATAATCCTTTCCAAAAATGATACCCCTGCGCATACAAGCTAAACTGTTGCCGCAATCCAAAATCTTTAAACACATCAGTTTTTGCAAGCAGTAGGAGTTCCGTCTGATCATCATCTGTTTTTATTCTACGACAACGCTTATTTCCAAAAACATGCTGTAACTCAACATCAAAGCCCGCGCGAATGCAACTTCTAAAAGTTAAGTCTAAACCTGAACCAAAAGTAAGACCCAGACCTCCATCCGTGCCAAATGGCAAGGCAAAAATTTTGTCTTCATCCTTCCGTTTCCCTGAAGGAATATTCAATCCCGCACGAGCATTTACACGAACATTTTTTAAAAATGGTTTTGACTGTTTAAAATCTTGCAGCCACTGACCAATTAGTGAAATATCACCAATGCCATTTCTTTTCCACCCACCCAAATCGAGACCATCACCAAGTTCGCAAACGTTTGCAAAAAAATCATTCGTCAAATATTGTTTAGTACGAGCATCATCCGCAGTAACATTTTTTGTTTGCTCGGTCCAACGAACATTTTTTAAACGCATGAAGTAAAATGGCAGATGCAAAGCGACAGAAAAGTGCGCCGGCAAAGCCCACTGACTAGACAAAGCAAAACCGTAGGCAGAAAAATTACCGTCAACTAAAAAGTGACCTCGCACGCCGTCATCGTTGGCACCAACACGAACTCGCATTTGGCCGATTTTACTATTTTCATCGAAACCATCCAACATTTTGAGCGCATTTTGATCTGTGTTCCAAATTCTCAAAATGTTAACCTTACACCCGTCTTCGTTATAGCCCTTAGCAGACCCAAAACTTGCTTGCCCGAGTGCGGAAACCTGCATTCGATAACCTGGCTTTGTCTCTGCACGCACAAATGGGTCGTACGGACGAGTTATGTTCATAGCAAAAACACAACAACCATAAATACTAAGAAAAAAAACAGCTACAAATCGAGCAGTATATTTTTTGTACATAACAGCAAGAACCTCTTGTTTTAATCTCTCTCTTTAAAGTCTATTCATTTAATCCCAGCCCTGAATCACGAGCAACCAAAATGTCTCCTGATGCACTGCTGCGCAAAACACGAACGATTTCTGAAGCACCATCCATAGACAATGGAGCCGCTATGTTTGCAGATGCAGCAAAACGCATTCCTGAATAAAAATTTGGACTGAACAATCTCAATGTTGCATCATTATCTAAATCTTTTTCACGGGACGATAATGCAAATGCACCGTCGCCGGAAAAACCATTTCTGAATGTTCCGTAACTGACAAAATAACTCAACGACAAGCCACCCTCTCTTTTTTGTAAATACCCATCAAGAAATGGTGTGAATGTCTGATCGCTTACAGCAGACCCCGAAACATCTGCAACCACATACCGGTTGAGCTTCGCTCTATCTTTGCCAATATACGCATTCAATACTTCAAGATTTCCCCCCTCTTGTAATCCCTGCTGCAATCCATCTTTTGTGATAGCATTCAAATATAAGGCCGGACCGCGGGTGCCAGGAGTTTCTATCTGTGTCCAACCAACAGCACCTACTGATGTTGCAGTCGAAATGTCTGCGCCGTTTCCTGTTCTAAACAGCCCTGAACTTGTTCCAAGTACACACAATTTCCCAGAAACAATAATATCTAAAAAGGTGTCCCCTTTTGGGGCACCTGAGGCACCAACTGTTGCAAGTGTTGTCGCAGTAAAATTATTTCCTACCAAATCTATTCTGTCCAATTGAGTATCGGTTAAAACATATAAAAAGTTGTCATCGGCAACCAATCTGCGCACAAATGCGTAATCACCTATTGTTTTGAATAACATGCCGTTGAGTAAACCCTCAAATCCTTCCTGCAAGCCAGGATTAGCTATTCCAGATCCATTTGGATTTGCTAAAACAGCAAGGCCTCCCGGTCCTCCTACAAAAATTCGTGCAGTATTATTTGCTGATTCCCATGCAAGTCCCGCGCATTCAATCGGCCCTACATCATCAAGTACGCCGCCTTCAATAACAACAACACGCGTCGTGCTTCCAGCGTTAAATGTTTGTGTTATGGTACCATTACCAAACGAAACAAGATTTGCAGAAAAGTTTCCTTTGTTGACAACATCGGATCGTTCGGTTTCAGCAATTACTACTTTTTTTAGACCAGTTGCAATCATAAATCCTGCCACATCAACACCTTGATAAGCACTTGGAATATCAAACAACCCGTGAATCCCGCCATTTTCTTTCGGAAACTCCACACCTAAAACAGAACCAAAATCACCCAATCCATTTTTATCGCCCTCTCCCCAATCAGTACGTCGAATAGACTTGACGCCTTTTTTGTCATCTGCAATATTATTCGGTGTATCATTTTCCATCGTGGTAACATTTCCATTCAATGAATCAATATCAAAGCCAAATATCTTTGACTCTGCCGCTTTTGTCACTTGCCATGGAGTCCAATCTAAAATGCGTCCTTCAGTGTCAAAAATTGCACGGGATGAATAAACCCTTTTTTTAATGTCTCCTGCTGTGTGATCAACATCGACAGCAACATACACGGTGTCACCTTTAACCACCATATCGACAATGTCTTCTGGAGCATCATCTCTTCCAACCTCTGATCGCTCAGAAGAAGTTTTTAATATATCGGCATTTTGTGTTGCTGGCGTATTATAAAAACGTCCACGAAAAACAGAATGTGTTTCTTTGTCCCCCAAAAAAAAGTAATCCGGTGTTGAATCGAATTTTGCAATCGTCCCATGAGCATCTTCATTTGCTGGATCATTTACCAAAGGTAGTGCAAACACTTTTTTGCCAACATCAACCATGTCCTCATTTCCACCCTGAACAATCAAATAGTTCAACCAGTTTGATGTTTTCATTGTCCGTATTTTGTTGATAACCACCCGCTCATCTTGAGCTCCTGTGCCAATAATTTCATCATCTGCAACATTGTCAAAAACACCATCCGGCACAATTTTTTTGAAAACTAACTGATTATTTTTCACAAAACCTACAGCAACAGCTCTTCCACCAGAACCGCCAACATCTTCAGATTTTATATCCAATGAAACAAACAATGCTTTTAGCTCAGCATCCCAATACATATCCTTGAAGGTTAAACTTTGTAAGTCGCCACCTATTTTTAAAAAATCAGAACTTTTATCGAATGCAGCAGTATTACTTTGTTGAATTATCTTTTTTATAATTGTTTTGCCATCTTCTTGCACAGCTTGATCGCCATACACCAAAAACGCAATTCCACTTCCTGCGTCACCAAAAGCAGTCGCACCACCCGCCTTCGGTCTTACTGCAGAAAAAACACAGTTACTGGCCGTACTGATTCCAACCATCCCTGTTGTATCACCTGCAGGTGTTGACGCATCCTGAATATCGGTTTTAGAGACCATTGAGATACTGTCTTTTGCAAATGAATTAAAAATATAGAAAGTCAACAAATCATTGGCAGGAACAGCAACTGGATGCTGCGAACTAATTGTTGAAATACCATTGCTTGAACTAATTTGCAAAAGAGATAAAAATTTTATTTTTTGATTGTGTAGCGGATTGTTTTGCGAACTACCATTCAGCGAAACTGTTTCTGGTGCCAAAGGGGAAAAAACAGTTGCGTGCCTCCCAAGATAAGAAATGGCCCACTCATTTGTGTTTACAGTTCCGTCCGGATGCGCTCCAACAAAAAAAGATTCCCCGCCATAACTTGCTACATGCGGCAAAACGGGAAACGTAAAAGTTGTGGCAGCTCCCTTTCCAGCATCACCTTGAATCAAAACTCCCGGAAAAACCGGCGAACTCCACAACAAAAAACAAAAAAACCATCTTTTTATATCGAACAATACGTGCCCGTACCTCATGTCTCACATCCTTTAGTTTGATCTTTACTCTTGCACAGACCTACGTGGTCTACATTGTGAACATTTATTTTAGGGAAATTTGAAAAAACTACCACCCCCTTGAAACAACCTTCTTGTTTCTCAAGAAAAAAACCGATATTATACACAGAGAATATATTTTAAAATAAAAAAACAAAACTTCTTTCAAGCAAAAAAACAAAATGCACACAAAAGTACTCTCCGCAGCCACCATTGGCGTCGATGCTCGTCTTGTTCAAGTTGAAGTAGATATTTCATTTGGGCTCATACGGTTTGATATCGTCGGTTTACCTGACACCGCAATTAGAGAAAGCAGCAAACGAATTAGTTCTGCAGTTAGAAATAGTGGGTTCCGGTTTCCTGCAAAAAAAATCACGGTTAACTTAGCACCCGCAAATTTAAAAAAAGAAGGGACGCTCTTTGACCTTCCAATTGCAATTGGCATTGTTCACGCACTCAAAGAGATCGATCTATCAAAAGAGTTTTGTGAAGAAACATTGTTTATAGGAGAGCTTTCCCTAAGCGGCGGCATTAGACCAATTAAGGGTGCACTCGCAATAGCTTATGACGCAAAACATCTTGGAAAAAAAAGAATTGTTCTACCCAAGGCTAACGCACAAGAAGCTGCACTCATTGAGGGTATAGAGATCATCGGCGTTGAACATTTAACCGAACTGGTAGCATACATAAGAAAAGAGCACGGCATTGAACCAACAAAAAACTCTTTTGATTTGTTTGCACAACAAAACAAAAAAATTGATCTTAATTTTGATCAAGTCAAAGGCCAACAACAAGCGAAACGTGCACTGCAAATTTGCGCGGCGGGACGACACAACATCCTGTTTATTGGACCACCTGGTTCAGGCAAAACAATGCTTGCCAAACGTCTGCCGACTATTATGCCGCATCCAACATTTGATGAAGTACTTGAAACAACAAAAATTTACTCAATCTGTGGGAAACTTGGCAACAAGCCACTGATTTTAAACCGGCCGTTCCGCAACCCGCATCACACCATTTCACAAGCAGGTCTTGTTGGAGGTGGCTCCTATCCTCAACCAGGAGAAATCAGCCTTGCACATAATGGCATTCTTTTTTTAGATGAACTCACAGAGTTCAAACGGGATACACTTGAAGTTATGCGTCAACCACTGGAGAATAAAGTAGTAACCATTTCTCGAGTTCAACAATCACTTAGTTTTCCCGCATCATTCTTGCTTGTTGCAGCACTTAACCCGTGCCCATGTGGATTTTGGGGTGACAAAAAAAGAACCTGCCATTGTACAAAACAACAGGTAAATCGATACTTAGAAAAACTTTCCGGTCCGTTGCTCGACAGAATCGATCTGCAAATCAGTGTGCAATCAGTTGAATACGACACAATCAAAGCAAAAAATCTTAAAAATCAAAGCTCACAAGAATTGCTTGAAAAAATTAATGTCGCACTCTCCATGCAAGAAACAAGATTCGGAACCAAAAATATATGGAACGGTCACATGTCATCGGACCAGATCGAACAACATTGCATTTTTACCGAACCTGCAGAACAGGTGATTAAAAAAGCATTTGATGCACTAAACTTAAGCATGCGTGGATATCATAAAATTTTAAAAGTCGCACGCACCATTGCAGATCTTGAGGCAAGTGAATTAATTGACGTGCCACATCTGAGAGAAGCGATCATGTATCGATCACTGGATCAGAATTTAGAGCGACAGAGGGCGTCATGATATTGGGTATTGGTATAGATTCGGTAGAGGTAGAACGATTTTCGTCGTGGAGTAATTACACTCCAGAAAAGCTTTTAAAAATTTTCAGCAAAGAAGAAATCGATTACTGCCAGAACATACCTGCCAAATCTGCCGAACGATTTGCCGCCCGATTTGCAGCTCGAGAAGCATTTTTTAAAGCGACTTCACAGATGGCTCCCGGAAACAAAATCCCCTTTTTGACCCTTTGCCGCATGCTGTGCGTCTCCTCAATACCCGGTCAATCACCTAGATTAAAAGTTGATTGGCCCTCCCTTAGCAGAAAATTAATCTCTCCTGTACCCGAATCTCCTCGTTGCTGGCTTTCTATTACTCACACAAACAGTCATGCAACGGTCGTAATTCTTCTGGAAAGCAATAAATAAAAAGAAAGTATCGTTGACAAGGCGATTATCACTGATACAATGATATTACTTGTTTTGAAATTATCGCGGGGTAGAGCAGCCTGGTAGCTCGTTGGGCTCATAACCCAAAGGTCGCTGGTTCGAATCCAGCCCCCGCAACCATTCTTCCTTTTTAAATAAACTTTTCAGCCTCTTTTAGCAAATCCTTTCCCTCATCAAAGCATAATCGCTCAACCGCCTTCTCCAGATCGAGCCATACAAAATCTGTATGTTCATGAGATAATTTGATATCACCATCGTTTGCACAACCAAGGAAAAAGGCCACGGTTTTGTGGGCCTTTTGGCCGTCATGATCAGTAAAAAAATAAGAATAGCTGTACTCAAACCCGTCAAGAATCCTGGCTGTAATACCCGCTTCTTCAAGCAACTCTCGTTTTGCTGCCTGAAGAGCATTCTCTCCTAGATCGATCTGCCCCTTTGGAAAATCCCAGTGCCCTTTGACATTACGAATCAATAAAAACTGAATTTCATCATCTTTCTTTCGATAGACAACAACACCGGCCGACTGGATATTTTTCATGATATTAATCCAAAAAATAGATTTGAACTTTGAATAATCGTCGAGTCAAATAAAGGAGCAAAAAACCAAGAACAATAAGAGGGCCAACCCACAACCAGAAACCAATGCCATCTACAAAAAAACGAACAAATGCTGGAGGAAGTTGAACAATAACTTTTCCCAACAAATGATACAGTCCAAAAATACCCGCAAAAACAACAAATAATTGCAAGCAAAAACGGTACATAAACTTTAAAAATGCAAGCAAGTAAATCCTAACATGAAAAACCCGTTGCAGAAGCCAAACAAGCAAGACAACTTGCACAGCAAAAGCTATAACCGTCGCCAAAGCCAGTCCTGTGGCCTGAAACATCCGCATCAGAAAAAAATCCAAAACTATGTTGATGCAAACCGCAATAATGGTAACAACGGTTGGAATCCAAGTATTATGCTTTGCGTAGTAAATATTGAGCAAAATTTTGTTAAGCGAAAAGAAAAAAAGGCCGGTCAAAAAAGCAGTCAAAATCATACCGGCTTCAGTCACTTGAGCCAAAGAAAACTTTTTGGAAAGAAACAGCGTGGCAAATATTTTTTCAGAGAAAAATCCCATAATTAACAATGTTGGAATGCTCACCCAGAATACAAGTTTTGCAGCTTCAAGCAGATAAAACCCAATTCGCTTTGGTGCATACATCGCAATTCGAGAAAAATGGGGCAACAAAACAGTAGAAAATGAAACGGCAAAAACCCCAAGTGGAATCCCCATAAATCTATTTGCGTAGTATACCAGCGAAACTGAGCCTGCTTGCAAATATGAAGCAAATGCAGTATCAACAACCAACCCTATCTCCATGATGCTCATGCTCAGCAAGCATGGCAAAAACTTCATTATCACTTTCTTAAAATGATACCAAGCTGCACGATCGATTTTGCCAAAACCAAATCCCAATCGGATGTATGTAACCAGATGAAACATTAATTGAACAAAACCACCAAATAAAATAAACAAACATAGATATTCAACTGGTAGAGACTTGGTCAAACAGATGAGCAAAGAAGAGATAAAAACAATATTTAAAAGTGCTGGAGAAAAAGCTGGAACAAAAAAATGACGGACCGATTGTAATGCACCTGCAAGAAGAGCACTGCTGGAAAGAAAAAAGATAAACGGCATTAAAATCTGCAAATAGGGAACGGCGTAACTAACCTGCAACGGCGAAAAACCCGGTGCAACAATACTAATAACAAATTTTGCTTTCCATATCACCAGCGCACACAAAACGAGCAAAACACCCTCAAAAATCAAAAAGGCTAACGACATTAGTCGGTTAACAACATCTTTTCCATCTGTGTGCATAACAGAAACAAGTGTTGGCACCATAGCTGCCGAAAGCGCACCTTCTGCAAAAATCTTCCGCAAAGAATTAGGAAGCTTATACGCAGTAAGAAATGCGTCCGAAATAACTCCAACTCCTAAAAAACGTACAAGCAAAACTTCTCTAATTATTCCAAGAAAACGACTCAGCAAAGTCAGACCACCAATCCCTGCAACATTTTTTAAAAGCGATTTTTTCCCGAAAAACTTCATGGATTGGACTCCTGCGGTGAACAATGTTTATTAAAGATTAAAATTTCAAACGATCTGGCCCCTACTCAACTGAAAAACTTTCTCCATACTTTGTGCAACATACGCATCATGCGAAGTAATAATAAGCCCCATTCCCCATTTCTTATTACAATCCAGTAAAAGATCAACAATACGTCTGCCCGTTATTATATCAAGATTTCCCGTAGGCTCATCTGCCAAAAGAAAAGCAGGCTTATTTATTAGTGCCCGAGCAATTGCAATTCGCTGTTGTTGCCCTCCCGATAAAGCAGATGGGCAACTTTTTTCTCGTTCCGAAAGACCAACCTCTTGTAAGAGTACACGAGCCTTACTTATTGCTTTACAGCGCGAGTCACCTGAAATAAGAGCCGGAAATACTACATTTTCTAAAACAGATAGTTCACGAATAAGATATGGTGACTGAAAAAGCAATCCCACAGAACGATTCAAAAAATATTTACGCTCCCTTTTGTTTAATGTTCTTAGAGAGCGATCATTGAACAGAACCTCCCCTTCAGTCGGAACATCTATCCCTGCAAGAATATGCATCAGAGTTGATTTGCCCGTTCCAGAAACACCCATAATTGCATAAGTGTGGCCTTGCTGAAATGCAATCGTCACATCTCGCAAAACCTCTGTACGAACATCTCCCTGAACAAAACTTTTTGCTACCCCTTGGGCGACTATTTGACACTCATTCACGTTTTTTGCCCTATTTACGATCTTTTTTATCATTTTTGAGATCTTGGATCATTTGTACTACAAAATAATTCCTTTTACAAAGAGAGTTTATCTCTTATTTGAGGGTAAATATTGTTTTGACGCAAATGCCTTCCATAAAATGGGGTGTAGGGGACACAAAGAGCACAAAAAACTGTGCAAAGGAGACCAACCTATAAGGGGGAGTGAAATGAAGGCGGTACTAAATAAAAAAACACAAAACAAAATTCCAGACAATCTTCCAGTGATTCCAACCATGGACGTTGTCGTTTTTCCTCAAATGATTGTTCCACTCCTTGTTCTTGATAAACGAATCATCAAGGGCATCAACGATGCATTAGAGGGTTCAAAAATGGTGTTGTTATTGGCCGCAAAAAAACAGGTCAACCAACACGATTCTATCGGAACAAAGGATTTATACCATGTTGGAACGGTCGCATCGATCATGCGATTGATAAAAATTCCTGATGGTGGAATAAAAATTTTAGTCCAGGGTGTCTGCAAGGCAAACGCACTTTCACTTTCGACAAACCAAGAAACACTCAGCGCAACAGTGGAACCGGTGGAATATGAACATGACAGCAAAGATGAAACTGAAATTTTGGCACAAATTAAAAACATCAAAGACCTGGCTGAAAAAATTGCACATTCAGGACAATCGTTCAGTCCAGACTTTCATCTGATACTTTCAAAAATGAATGACCCTGACAAAATTGCAGATTTTGTACTTTCTCATCTAAATCTCACCGTAGAACAAGCACAAGAATTGCTTGAGCAAAAAAATCAAAAAGATTTATTGAATCAGTTATACACACATTTACACAAAGAGATCGAAGTAACACAGATGCAGGAAAAAATCAGAAACAATGCCCGCGATTCGATGAACAAATCACAAAAAGAATATTATCTTCGCGAGCAAATGCGTGCAATTAAACAAGAATTGGGAGAAAACGAAGAAGAAGAGATAGGAAAACTGCGAGAAAAGCTTGAACTCTTACAAATCTCTGATGAGACCAAAGAAGAAGTACGCCGCCAAGTTAACAGATTAGAAAATACTGCACCCGAGTCGATGGAAGCTATGGTGATTAGAAACTACCTCGATTGGATCTTCGCACTTCCATGGGGAAAAGAGACTCAAGACAATCTTGATATTAAACATGCACAACAGATTCTAGATGAAGATCACCACGGCCTGAAAGACATCAAAGAACGAATTTTAGATTTTATATCGGTCCGAAACCTAAAGCCCGACAGTTTTGCACCGATTTTATGTTTTGTCGGCCCTCCAGGAACTGGTAAAACTTCGCTTGGAAAATCTATAGCACGAAGTCTGGGCAGAAGCCATTTTCGCATATCGCTCGGCGGGGTTAGAGATGAAGCAGAAATACGAGGCCATAGACGAACATACGTAGGAGCAATGCCGGGAAGATTTATTCAAGGAATACGAAAAGCAGGAACAGCCAATCCTATTATCATCATTGACGAACTTGACAAAATAGGAGCAGATTTCAGAGGCGATCCCTCTGCTGCAATGCTTGAGGTTCTTGACCCTCAACAAAACAAAACATTTTATGACAACTACTTAGGAGTTCCATTTGATCTTTCTAAATCAATTTTTATAGCAACAGCAAATAGTCTTGATACCATATCAGCTCCGTTGCGGGACAGAATGGAGATAATTCAACTGTCTGGATATACCATGAACGAAAAACTTCATATCGCAAAAAAACATTTGATACAACGAGCAATCGATGGCGCTGGTCTTGATGAAAAAGGCCTAAAACTAGCCGATGCCGTTATCGAAACAGTCGTTTCCAATTACACTCGTGAATCAGGAGTTCGACAGCTTGAACGATTGATACACAAACTGTGTGCAAAATCCGCCCGATCAATTGTCGAAAAAAAGAAACCGGCAAAGTTCACAACAGACAATCTTGAAAGCTACCTTGGGCCAAAAATATTGCGTGACGAAGATATCGAGAAAAAAGATCAGGTAGGCATCACAAACGGCCTTGCTTGGACAGCCTATGGCGGAGAAATGCTTAAAATCGAAGCTGTTCTTGTCCCAGGACAAGGAAAACTAATTTTGACTGGTCAACTTGGTGACGTCATGAAAGAATCAGCACAGGCTGCCATGAGTTACGCTCGAGCACATGCTAAGGAATTTAACATTAACCAGAAAGTATTTAGCAAAAATGATCTTCACATTCACGTTCCAGCTGGCGCGGTACCAAAAGATGGGCCTTCGGCAGGAATTACGATTTTAACATCTATTCTTTCTGTTTTGACCGGAAAACCGATCAGCGCACGATACGCAATGACAGGTGAGCTAAACTTGCGAGGACACGTTATGCCAATCGGTGGAGTTAAAGAAAAGGTTCTTGCGGCTAAAAGAAACAAAATCGAACACGTTCTTCTTCCCGAAAAAAATAAGCAAGATTTAAAAGATTCTGCCGAAATAATTGAAGGAATAAATATCATCTGGGTCAAAAAGGCTGAAGATGTACTGCATCACGTTTTATCCGGAGCTTTGTAATCGCTTAAACTTCACTTACCACCACTTTCGGTTTACCATGGTCCATGGAAAAAAATCTCGCAATGAACCAAAATCGAAGGTAGGTCACAATGAAAATAATGACGATTGGTGGAGCCACACAAGACATCATTGTTCAGTACGACCAACAAGAAATGCTTCACTTAAATACCATCCGAGGCGAACAAGCATTTTTACTTCTGGAAGAAGGCAAAAAAATAGAACTAAACAAACTAAGTTACTATACTGGCGGCGGAGCAACCAACTCCGCCGTTTCATTTTTACGACTTGGATTTGACGTAAAACTTTGCTGCAAAATAGGAACGGATGCGAACGGTGACTTTGTGCTTAAACAACTCGAAAAAGAAAAAATAAACACTCGCTTCGTAGCTCGCTGCTCAAAAACATCAACCGGCACATCAGTTATTATACCATCCATAAGCGGAGATAGAACTATCCTTGCCTTTAGAGGTGCCAACATCCAGCTGAGCGAACAAGATATTCCATACGAAATTATAAAAAAATGCGATTGGCTTTACATAACCTCACTAAGCGGAAAAGCATCCCAACAACTTGATCCGATCACAAAATATGCGCAAAAAAACGGAATCCGAGTTGCAAATAATCCTGGAATAAGTCAACTAGCAGAAGGAGCCGTTGCTCTCAGAAGATCCCTTAAAAACATTGATATTGTTATACTAAACGCACAAGAAGCAAACGAATTCATGCAATCGCTTGTCCAAACAGATCAAGAGCTGAAAAACAAAGTCTCACAATCATGCAAACCATCCGCTCAAGGAACAGAACCTAGCCTTATCTCCTCCCCCATCTGTTTTCGCGACATTCAATTCAATATTCGCGATTTCCTACAAGAAGTGCTTTCCCAGGGACCAAAAATAGTGGCGGTAACAAACGGAGCCGAAGGTGTCTATGTTGCTACCGACAAAACAATATTCTTCCACCCAAGCATCGCCCCAGAAATGATTTCCAATACCCTTGGAGCCGGAGATGCTTTTGGATCGTGCTTTGTAGCACAGATTGCTCTCGGAAAACCTGTTCCAGAAGCATTAAGAGCTGGCATTGTTAACAGCTCAAGTGTCATAAGCTTTTTGGACGCAAAAACGGGCCTTTTAAGCCACCAGGAGCTAAAAAAACAACAAAAAGTTGTACCTGAAGACCTCATTCAACAATATAAACTATAAAAAACCGCAAAAAGCCCTCCGACAAGCCCTATTCGCAGCAATCATTACCATTTGACAGCTTTCACTGTGATTGCTAAACTAAAAAAGACAAATGGGGAAATATACTATGGGGCCCTATTGGGGCTTCTTTTATTGGAGGTTATAATGAACTACTTCAAAAAAATATTAAAAAATAGCCTGCTCATGCTCACGGCCATACTGATGGCAACAAGCTCCATAAAAACGTTCTTTTATCAGGTTGATGTGTGGGAAAATAAATCAGGCAAGCGAGTTTATCTGTTTTATGAAGTCCATATTGAAGGGGCGCCTCAACAAAAAAAAGTTTTATTTAAATCGATCATCCCAAAGCACTTAAGAAAAAATGGCCTAAAAAAATATAAAAGATTAAAGCGAATTAAATTTAGACCAATTATGCAAAATTATTCTGGAAAACAAACAAATAAAACGGGCTCAAAAAGGAAACGTCAATACAACCCGAATAAAGGAAATCAAAGAAAAAAAAGAAAGTAATAATTAAAAAAATATAATGGAGGAATTTATGAATATTTTTAGAAATCTTTTACTTGCCATCACAATTATTTTGCCCTCAATTGGGAATGGAATGCAAGATAATACGGAAAAAACAGTACTCATTGAATCAACCAATGAGCGGAGTAA
>CAYZEO010000021.1:0-14565 GCA_964477815.1 uncultured Pseudomonadota bacterium
GGTAATTACCACTGTCACCTGTCGCAATATATTTTCCGTCAGGTGACCATGCTGTCGTGCTTGGAATGTCTGTAGATGGTGAAATACTGTCTACTTGAGTAATGTTGGATCCATCAAAATTGAATACATAAATGGTTGTACTTGCTGCTGAGGCTATATATTTTCCATCAGGAGACCATGCAACCCTTGGAGTTCCTCCAAGTGAAGGGACCGTATCTTTTTGTGTAATTGCCGCTCCATCAAAGCTGAATACTTGAAGTGACTCGTTGAGGTCCCCAGTTGCAATATATTTACCGTTTGGTGACCATCCGACTTGCCAAACATGAGCTCCAACGTCGTAGTAGCTTATTGTGCTAATATAATCAAGGGAGTATATACGAATATGTCCATTTGTATCACCAGTTACAATGAATTTTTCATCAGGTGACCACGCAACTGAAAGTAATTGAGCCCCGGCATCGGTATTGGAGCCTATGAGATTAAGCAGCTGGTCGTAGTCATATAGAATTGGATCGAGATGAATACCATATGAGACGGCACTGACAGTTGATGTCATGTCTGTCTCATTCACTATACAGTCGATGATTTTTGTTTTTTCTTCAGTTCCGGTGAGCAAAAATCCGTAAGATTTATTGCAAAACTCCCAAGCATCTGTTTTTGTGTTTTTAACAACACATTCTGTAAATAAGTTGCCATGGCCACTGTGTGATGTGAATCCAGATACACACGAGTTTCCATTTGTAGTGGCAACGGAACAGTTTTTTAAGATGTTGAGTTGACTGTTAATCAATTCGTATCCGGATTGCACATTTTCTACTGCGTGGCAATTATAAAAACGGTTTTTGTCTGCGTACTGAAGTACAGCGGCTGTTGTGTTGCCAACAAAATCGACTGATGAAATTGAACATTTTTCAATTTCATTTCCATAGCTGCCGTCTAATCGAATACCGTTTCCACAGTCTGTTATTTTAAGATTTTCAAGATATAGAGATGATGATTCACTATTGACCAAAACTCCGCAACCTGTTCCTGGTCCAGCTGTATTGTAGAGTGCGCCATTTTTAATGATAATTTTTTCTTTGTTGCTATTCACCGTTATAAGATTTTCGCTGGCGTTGCTACGTGTTATACTTCTGCAGTTCATATCAAGACAGACGTTATCCGAATCGATGACAACGCGGTAGGTTATGTTTTCAGGGAAATAGTATCTTCCGGGAGTGTTAATTGTTATGACGCCACCTATTGCATCGGTGTCAAACAGAGGGAATGGGATAGTCTCGTCGAATACAAGACCAAGATTGTTACTTATTTCTCGTGCCCCCTCATTTGATTGAGGGTTAACTCTAGTTGCGTTAGTTGGCAATACTGTTAGTAGAAATGCTGCTGCTATTCTATGCAGAACAGTGACAGCGAGCCGATGCTGCTTCATAAAGAGTTCTCCTTTTTTAGCATGAAACATTTATATCATTGTAATGATTGCTTGAATTTTTCTGTGAGTCAAGAATAAAAGGGTTTTTGAAAGAAAATAGGCTTAATTTGTCACGATGCCATATTCCTGTGCACGAGCTTTTGCTTCGCCAGAAAGCATCGCCTGCATTAGGCAATCTGCTTTTGATGTAACCATTTTTTCTTGTTCTTCCAGTTTGCACAAAAGAGGTTTTTTGTTAACCAATTCTTGTTTGATGTTTTGAAAGAAAGGTAAAGGCAAATCAGATGAAGTAAGATCAACGAAAAAGCAAAAACGATGTGTGATTGACCAAAAAAGGTCATCAAGGTGGTCAATATCAGCAATAATTTTTTCTTTTACCATATGTGCCAATTTTTCTGAGGTGATTTTTACGGACGGCCAAATGTTTTCAGATTCATCTGGACACCAAACCAACTTGCTAACACATAGTTCAAAAAACCTGACGATTGTTTGACGCAACTGTTCTTTGACGATTTCCTTTCTTGATCCAGCTAACTCGTGGTTGAGGGAAGTTAAAATTTCACTAGAGAGACTGCTGAAAAATTTTTTTGGGTCTTTTTTGAAAAAATCAAATTGCGAAAGAAAAGTTGAATATAAAACGTCATTAACAGCGGTTTTTATTTTTTTTACAGATCTTTGTGGAGGTGTAGAAAAATAGTGTTTTAAAAGTTTAGCTAAGGGTGTAAGTGCATCTGCGAATACATAAGCGTTAACGTAGGCTGCAGATTTTAATTTGTTACTAAATAATTTAAAAACCGACTGAGCATACGAAGCTCCTTGTTGCGTAGTGATTCCATGCTGAAGAAATTGAAGCATATGAGTAAAATTGTTTGGAAGAAATTCCGTTCCATAATCAGATCGGTTGTAGATGTTTTGCAAAAAGTGATTGATTCCTTCTTGGGAAAATGAAATAGGAAAAAAAGGATCGATTGCTTTTTTTCCTATTTCATGTCTAAAGTTGCTAGAATATTGATAATCTTGTTTTTTTGCACTACAACTTAGAATAGTGAGAAATGCAAAGGATATAATGATGTGTTGCATTAATTTCATAAAAAATTCCCCCAATCAAAATTTCAAGGTGACAAACAACGGAACTATTCTATCACGAATTAAGAATTATGCTCAAGGCATGAGTATTGAAGCCAGAGTTTTTTATGGGACTGATCTCGAGAGGATTACGTAAATGGCATTGTTTTTTTATCAAGCGTTTTCCAAGGAGGGCAAAAAGGTCAGTGGGTTTGTTGATGCTCCTTCGCGTCAGGCAGTAAAAGAAAAATTAACCCGACAAGGTGTTTTTCCCATAAAAATTGCACCTGCGAGTCAAGAATCCCGTATAGGGTTTTTTAAAAGACTTTTTCGTAGAAAAGTAAGTACGAAAGATAAAATTCTTTTTACTCGTCAATTGTCGGTACTTCTTAAGTCTGGAGTTCCTCTTTTGCAGGCGCTTGAATTATTGGTAGATCATTTTAGCGGTAAGCTGCACTCTGTTATTGTATCGCTTAAGGACGATGTCAAAGAGGGTATGTCTTTTGCGGATTCGCTGAAAAAGTTTCCGAAAGTTTTTGATAACATTTACATTCAGCTTGTTCGTGCCGGAGAGGCTAGTGGCAACCTTGAATTGATTCTTGATAGATTAACAGAATATGCAGAACGACGTGCGGCGATTACAAAAAGGATCAAGTCGGCACTGACCTATCCGGTGATGCAGTTGGTAGTTGCTGTTATTGTTGTTGCTATCTTGATTGCAAAAGTTATTCCTCAAATGGCAGGTGTTTTGCAAGCAACGGGTAAGGAGATGCCGGCAACGACACAATTTTTGCTTAACCTTTCTGATTTTGTTGTTACCTATTATCTTGTTATTTTACTGATAGTGGTAGGGGTTTTTGGTGCTTTTAGATATTGGATTTCAATTCCATTGGGCACTAGAATGTTTGATAAGTTGAAGCTTCGTTTGCCGATTGTGAAATATTTTTCTCGTATGGGTGCTGTTGTTCAGTTTAGCAGAACACTTGGCATGTTGACTGAAAGTGGTGTTCGATTGTCAGAAGCGCTTGATATTGTGGTTAACATTATTAACAATAGCATTTTGGCTGATGCATTGAGTGAAGCGCGTGATAAAATTGTAAAGCAAGGTAAAATAGCACAATATCTTAAGCAAACGGGAATGTTTCCTCCTATTGCAATTTATCTGATAAAAACAGGTGAAGAGAGTGGTCAACTAGGTCCTATGTTGATTACAGTAGCACAAAACTATGAAGAAGATCTTTCTGAGAAGGCAGATGGCTTGTCTGCTGCGCTTGGGCCGATACTTTTGATTATCATGGCTGTTGTTGTAGCATTTATTATACTTTCGGTTGTTGGGCCGATGCTTGGTGGGATGGGCGGATTTTAAAATAACCTTTAATTAGAGGAATAGTTTAGATGATTTTTTCGCGAAAAATAACGGGGCGTGCTACAACGGCGCGATCCGGCTTTTCTCTTATGGAGTTGATGATTGCTATTGCGGTGTTGGGTCTCATTTTAGCAGTTGCTGGCCCCGCATTGATGAGGCAGTATCGTTCTGCTCAAAAAAAGACGGCAATGACATCAATTAAATTATTGAAAAGCACTATTGAAATGTTTGAGCTTGATGTTGGGAAGCTTCCAGAGAAATTAAGAGATTTGGTCAAGAGACCTTCTCCTGGAGGATATTATAACTCAGAAGAAATAAGCAATTGGCAGGACGGTGGTTATTTGAAAACAAAAAAAGTTCCTGTTGATCCTTGGAAAAACAAATTTCGATATCGTTTAATTCCCGATGGTCGTAGGTATGAACTGTACTCTTATGGACCAAACGGTAAAGGATCGCCAAAATCGGAGTGGATTCGAACCAAATGACCAAACGTGGTTTTTCACTGCTAGAATTGATGGTTGCCATAGCCCTGATCGGGATTGTGGCGGCCATTGTTGCTCCAAATTTGAGGCGGCGTGGACCTAAAGAGGAACGAGAGCAGTTTATTGAAAATTTAAATGGGCTGATGAAGTTTGCATGGCAAAATGGTGTGACATCTGGCAAAACGCAAAAGATTGAGTTTGATTTTTCCAAAGCTAGGCGAAAGATAACTATTTCAGAAAGTACAGGCAAAAAAAATAAAGAAGGTGAGCAGGAATTTAAGTCAGTTAATTCAAAATATGGATCGACAACGCTGAAGATCCCCTCGCATTTTGTGTTTAAAAATTTTTATATAGAAGGTTTTGACGAGATAACGCGTCACGCTGCCGGTAAAGAGGTGACGGCGTGGTTTTATATCATCCCAGAAGGTTTATCTCAGTCAGTTATTATTAATTTTATTGATACAAAAGATAAGACAGCAGGGGGAAGGCCACGGCCTGTTGGATTAGTATTAAATCCCTTTTATGTGCAGTTTAGTGTTTATGGTACATTCAAAAAACCGTAGCAGTTCTGGATTCATGTTGATGGAGGTGATGGTCACCATCGCAATAGTTGGGCTTGTTCTTGCACCTGTTTTTATGCTGCAATCAAGTGCCATGCGAGGATTGCAAAGACTTTCTCGCGAAATTAGGCTTTTATTTTCAGCAAAAAATGTTTTGGTTGATTCATTTCAAAAGGTATCTTTTGCAAAAGATGAGGAAGAAACAGAGACAAAACGAATATCAAATCCTCCAGCAACGTTGACTTACAAAAGAGCGAAAGTTGGAAAAAACTCGGCATTCAAGGATATGAAAAATTTGTATAGCAGTGATGTGCGAATTCGTTCTTCGCGTGCAGAGCGAGAGTCGATTATTGGATTTGTCTATAAACCGGAGAAAGAAAAAAAATGAGATCCGGTTTTATTTTGTTAGAAATTATCATTGCAATTGCTCTTGGATCGATGATCGGGGCTTCGTTGTTTACCAGTTTTTTTCAGGTAAATAATGCGTATAAAGTTGCGGATCGGATAATTGATGTTGATATGAGAGCATGTACTGTGCAAAATCAGCTAGAGCGTGATATATCCGGAGTGTTTGTGCCGGCTGTTTTTATTAAACAAAAAGAGACGAAAACCACTACCAAGAAGACTGTAATAAAGGGCGACAAAAAGACGGTTTCTACAAAAAAAGAAAAAGAAAAAGAAAAAAAAGAAGAGCCTCTTGAGAAGGCTTTTTATGCGCAAAATAAAGAAGGAAAATTTTCATTTTTATCTTGTGTTACCAGCAATCCACTTCAGGTTTATGGTGAAGCCAAGCCGCGTGTGGCAAGAGTGTTGTATCAGCTTGTTGAACAGGCTGGAAATTTGAGAGGGCCCAAATCATACAAACTTGTACGACAAGAATCTCTGAATTTAAACTTTAAGGTTCCACAAAAGGAAAAAGATGCAAAAGGTTATGAACTTTCTCGTAATATAAAAAGTATATCTGCTGAATATATTGTTATTCCTCAAAAAAAAGAAAAGAATGCTAAAGAAGGGCAAAAAAAAGAGCCTTCAAAAGAAAAAAGTGATTATAAAATTTTCAAACAATGGGGTCCGGAGCAGATAAAAAAAGCGAACCGAAATATTCCCCATTTTGTTAATATCACTATATCTTTTTGGGATAGAAGTAAGAAAAAAGCGAAAAAATTTATATTCAAAATGCTTATCGCCGCGCAAGATCTTTCTTCTGATGGTCTTCAAAAATCCTCCAAAACTCAGTCTCAATCTCCAAAAAAAGAAGATAAATCTTTGGAGAAGAAAAAAACTAATGTCAAGAAAAAGACGAGCAAAAAATCTGTTAAAAAGGGGGAAAAGTGAGCGTGCGGACAGGTAAGCCTGGTTATATGATTGTTCTTTCGCTTATTTTGATTTCACTTATTGTTGCAATCGTTACAACTATGGCAAATAAAAGTCGCATTCACATTCGTTATATTAAAACAATGATTAATCGTGAAAAAGCAAAAATGATTGCTTGGTCTGGAGTTCAGGTTGCAAAGAGTCAGCTTGCTAACATGGGTGTGGTTAAGGATGTAAAAGAATCTAGCCAGGATAAGAATAAAAACCAAAAGGACAAACAAAAAAAACAAAATGGTAAGAAGAAGAAGGAAAAAGGGGGGAAAAGATTAGAGGAAGCAAAACAGTTTATAACAAAACTATTCCCTGTTATTAATCGTTGGCAAACCTTTAAATTGAACAAAAAAAATGATGGCATCACAGGAGAGCTCAAAATATGCTTGGGATGCGAAGAAGGAAAGATTGATATTAACCAATTTTTTGATTTTGTTCACAAAAAATTTTTTGGTGAAGGTTCTAAAAAAAATGACTACAAAAAGGTGATGCAGCAGATTTTTGCTCAGATAAAAAAGGTGGCTGGAGGGGAGGATGTTTTTAGTAAATTTGAAAAATTTTTGAAAGATCGGCAGAATAAACTATATGATCCTACGGAGTTGCTTAAAATCAAAGAATTAGAACGGTTCAAGGAAAATGTTTTTTATGAACCAAGTGGTTCAGTTCGGTCTAATACGGGAAAACCGAAACAGACTATTTACTTGAGTGATATTTTTACTTTATGGTCTTTCAAAAAGGAACTTAACCCGTGGTTCCTTTCGCATTCTTTGAAAGTGTTGTTAGGCTTAAAGGTCGAGGTAAGTGGCAATGTGGGGCTTGAAGAGAAAACGTTGCAGGAAAAGTTGAAACAGTTTAAGTTGAAGCTTGCGTGGCCGGATAGCTGGAAGAATATGTTGTTACCACTTTATGGCAAGGATTTTGACCATTTGCCAAGTGAGGTGAGTAAGGTGATGAGCACAAAGTTTGAACCGAAAGTTTTCTCTGTGCTATCATATGGAACTGTTGGTGATGTGACTCAGAAACTTTTTGTTATTATGGAACGGGTTGCATTGCCAAAGCGAAAATCATCCGGCAGCACCTCCTTCGAGTTTCGAACTAAGAAGTTTTATTGGCTTTGAATAAAAAGGAACAAGGTTGCGGGGTAAAACAGAAACGATAGTTGGTGTATTTATTTTAGTGGCCCTTGGTATCTTCTTGTACATGGGTTTTAAAATCGGCTCATTTAGATTTGATAGGAGTCGATACGTCGGCTACACAATGTTTTTTGAGGACGTTTCGGGGCTTTCGCGTAAGGCAAAGGTAAAAGTTGCTGGTGTTGATGTTGGTTGGGTTGAAAAACTCGATTTAATATCAGAGGGCGATCGCGATCCGCGTGCCGAAGCAAAAGTTATGGTGCATAGGGACTATAAATTGTATGACAATGCACATGCAGTTGTTAGGCAAGATGGTTTACTTGGACCAAAATTTCTAGAGATTGTGCCGGGTGATCCGCTTTTGAGTACGTTGCCATCAGGTGCAACACTTAAAAAACCGAGTGTTTCACCGGTGTCTGTTGATGAATTGCTTCAGCAATTTAAAACTATAGCGGGAAATGTACAGGACGTGACAGCGTCTCTTAAGGGTGCCGTTGGTGGCACACAAGGAAGAGAGCAGTTGCAGCATATTGTTGTTAATTTAGAACGTGCGACCAAAAAGATTGCTGCATTTTCTGATCTTGTAGATCGCAGCTTGTCTCGTAACGAAGAAAATATTGACGCATTGCTTGGTGTTGGAAACGACATCAAGCGTCTTGCTTTTAAGCTAGAAGATAAAGTTTTGCCTGCGTTCCAGGGAAGTATGGAAAAAATATCGGATGTATTTGACAGAGATTTTAATCGAGTTGCCACAAAACTCGAAACGACAGCAGAAGCAATTGATGAGGCTTCCGTTCAGGCTCGTGAAGGATTGAGAAGTGTTAGTTCGGTTGCAGAAAAAATCGACGAAGGAAAAGGTCTTCTTGGTAAGCTGGTTAACGAAGATGAGGCGTATCAAGATCTGAAGGTTGCAGTCTCGGGTCTTAAAAATTACTTCTCACAAGTTGATCGATTGCAGATTGTTTTTGATTCACACTTTGAGGGAATGTATCGACCAGCAGAGAATTATCAGTTTGAAGACTCAAAAGGTTATTTTGATGTGAGAGTTCATCCGAACGATGATCACTTTTACTTGCTTCAGTTGGTTTCTTCGGAAAAAGGTCGTGTATTCAGAAAAGAAAAAACCAAGCAATACTATGATGATGATGGAAACCCTGTGAACACAGATTCTCTAGCGCTTCGCGATAAAGTTGATCGTGTCTATCCGGTTAGAAAAGAAACATATAAGCGAAATACGCTGAGCCTTGGTTTACAGTTTGGTAAAGTATTTAATAACATAGCAGTTAGATTTGGTTTGTTTGAAAGTTCTGCTGGTGTAGGTGTAGACTTTGATATTCCACTCAATACCGACAAGCTTCGTTGGGTGACCAGTATCGAAGCGTTTGATATGGCTGGTTGGAATAGAAAAGATGACAGAAGGCCGCATTTGAAATGGATTAATAGAATGTTCTTCATGAGAAATCTGTATGTTACATTTGGTGCGGATGACTTTATTAGTAAGCGAAACGCAAATGCCTTCTTCGGTGCAGGTATTCGATTTGGTGACGATGATATTAAATATCTTGCCTCATCTTTAGGATCTGGAATAGGAAGCTTTGCCCAAGGTCGCTAGGTGCCTAACTCACTCGCAACCTTTTCAAAATTGTTAAAGCAAATATGCCCGTTTTCGAAGTTGATTTTTCAATATTCAGGCGGGCAGATTTTTTTTTCTTGAGTAATTTTAGACATTTCTTAACAGTTTGTTTCATTTCGGACATCTTATGGTCTGCGAGCCATGACGAAAATGTGCTTTTAAAGTAAGCAAGTCGGCGAATTTTATTTTTGATTAGGGCGAGATTTTTTTCATCAAATGGAAAAATGTTCTGCAGGCGAAACTTTTCTACCCAATAGTAGATCCATTCGTAAATTTTTAGTTTTTTTAGTTCGACCTCAACGTCAATAATGAATCGTGCCATTGGTGACATACTGTCTGTAGGATTTGTTGCATTAACGTAGTGTGCTTGAATGTTTGTAGCAAGTTCATAGGAAAGTTCTTTTTGTGGAATGGTAATAATCGATTCCATATTCATATGTTGCTTCCAGGAACACCAAAGATCGCATCGTTTTAAAAATTTGTTAGCAGCAATGAATTGAAAAATCAGATAACAGTATGCTCCAATGATAGTCAGTGCTATCAATTTATACTTATGTCCCCAGAATATTCCCTTAATATGTCCAAAAAGACTGATTGTTCTTCTTTTCAGGTCAACAGCACAGGTTTTCATATTCTGTTGAAGATTGTTCATTATTTTGCTTGAGTTAATCATTTTTATATAGGCCATGATTTTGCTTTTGATATCGATGATATTGGTAAGTGTGTTGACGTTAGAGTTATTGATTGGAACAATAATTTGGATGTTTGCCTTTGTACATTTTGGTGCTTTTGCGGGCCCTTTTTCTTGTGTTACATTAACGGTTGTTTTTGGTGGTAGTTTTTGCTGTGTACTCGATGCTGAAAAAGAAAGAAAAGAAGATAAAAATACCAATAAAGTAACCCTTTTGTACATGATCCCCCCTCTGGTTTTTTGCTAAGGATTGTAGAGTTAATTTGATTGTATCATTTCTAATCTAATTATTTTACTAGCATGTTTTCAATATTTTGTCTTGTTTGAACAGTTTCTTTGCTTTTCTTTTTTATTTTTTGTGTAATACAATACCCAAAAGAGTTGTTTGTGGTTGTAGGATGAAGAAATAAAGGTGTAAAAAGGGGTAATGAATGTCTTGGTTTATGACGTTGGCGGATTTTTTGTTATCAGAGTGGTTATGGAATGTGACCTGGGGGTGGTACCATGTGCCGATTAATATTTTTGTGATGCTTTTTTTGCTAAAGGTTTTTGGTCGGTTAAAAATTATGCCAGCTGTTCTTTTTTCTGTTTTTTCGCAAATTTTTTCTTTTGCTCTTTTTAGTTTGATTGTTATTTTTGGCTCCATTTATGGATTCGGTTTGAAGTTTGTGCCTTATGATTGTTATGTCACGCAAACAATGCACCCACTGCTTATATGCTTTTCTCTTGGCCTTATTTATTTTGTTTTGCAATCATTTTCTTTTGTTTTGACGAATGTTTTTTACAAAATAAACCTGCGACTTGTTATTTTAATAGCATTGGTAAGCAATATGATATCTGCTTTATTGGTTTATAGGTTTTGGAGTTACGATTTTTTGTAATGTTGTAATGTTAAGGAGATGAAATGACAAAGGGCTTGCTGAAAAACGTTTTGTATTTTCATGCATTATTTGCCTTTTTGCTCTATATACTCGGTACTCTTTTTACGATAACAATTCTAGAATATCGCCTAAAAAACAGTCATCTAAATCGTATATTGGCAGGTTTTGCTTGTATTGCTTTGTCTGTTGTTGCTTTTTACTTTGTTCCCATCCTATTATTTGGTACATCCTCTATTTTTGCTCTGCAGATTTTTGGTGTTATTTCAATGCTTGTAGTTCAGATTTTTTTTTGGTTTTTTTGGTTCGGCAAAGAAATCAAGGCGGTACTTCCTGCGCTCGCTTTGGCGTTTGGATTAACGATTGCGCTGTCTGTTTTGGTTTATTTTTTATTTACCTGGTATATGAGTATCGTTTTACACTAATGCACTATGGATAAAGAAGAAAAACAAAAATTTCTCAATTACCTTTTGTGTTTTGTAACTGAAAATAAAAAAAGAAAAATGAACAAAATTATTCAAGAGCGAACTCGTCATGTAACTATTGTTCTTGAAGATTTGTACCAGTCGCACAATGCAAGTGCGGTATTGCGCACAGCTGAATGTTTTGGTGTCCAGGATGTCCATGTTGTGCAAAAACGGAATCAGTTTAAAGCAAAAGAAGGCGTGGCGATGGGAGCGTCTAAATGGTTAAGTGTTTTTTCGTACGAAGATGTTAGTTTTTGCTGTTCCCAGTTAAGAAAAAAGGGGTATCGTATTGTTGCAACGAGCCCTCATGAACAGTCTTGTTCTTTGCAAGAATTACCAATCAACAAGCCGCTGGCGCTGATTTTTGGGACAGAGGAGTTGGGTTTGACTTCTGAGGGTATGAGGTGTGCTGATCAGACCGTGAAGATTCCGATGTATGGGTTCACTGAAAGTTTCAATGTTTCGGTGAGTGTTGCTTTGTGTTTGTATAAAATTATTACTCAATTGCGGGGTTCGAATGTTTTCTGGCGTCTTTCCGATCAAGAGCTCCTTGATTTGCATATTCAGTGGGTGCGGACAATTGTTCGTGGCGCTGATGTTCTTGAAAAGAGATTTTTTTCTATAAGATTTTAATTCTTTATCTGTTTGTTTTTTTAAGTGGTGCAATTGGAGCTGGTTTTTTCTTATTTGTAGCTTTTTTATTGTGGGTTTAAGATTATCTTTTATTCCTGTTGTTATTTTGTATGCGAATACGTTTGTTGCCCAATGAGTGATAGCCTTTACTCCCGTGTTTTTGAAAAATTCTTTTTTTGTTTTTACTTGGGGATTTAGTGTTTCGTTCAGAAATATATTTTTGAGGCGGAAAAAATCCAATAAATAAGTTTTTGAGGAGGGGCGCCATGTTTTTATGAGCCCTCCAACAGCGCTTATTTTTAGGCTTTCTGTTGTGAAAACAGGACTCGGATTTTTTCTTGTGAAAAAATCTATTACCGTTTTTGTTAGGAATGATAGGACACCGTTTGAAACGAAAGAGACAATTATTCCTGTATAATATTTTGCATGCTCCCAAAAAAGATTTTTTTGAAATTCTGACTTAAAATCGTCTGACCGAGTGATATCTTCAATTTTTTGGTTTAATGCGCATAATGTGTGGATATTCATTTGTTTTATTTTTTTTTCAAAGATGCGAATGTTTTTAACATAACGGTCAGTGTTTTTCCAGTTGTTTAACAAATTGTAATCGGGCTCGATTTCTATTTTTTTTTTCTTAGATCCCAGAAGGAACCTTATGGTTGGAGCAACACGAAAAAATGTGAATATGGATTTTGCTAAAAAAACGTCTTTTTGGTCAAGTTGTACTGCTTTTTGAGGAAGACAAATAATTGCAAATAAAAGTGCAAGCACCAAGTAGTTTTTTTTCATTCTGAGTTTTTTATGTTAGTAATAAGTTTATGGTATTCTTTTTATATTAGTTGCAAAGGGAGAAATATTCAAGTTCTTATTTTGTTTTTTATTGCGAAAGGATTGCCTGTTTTGGTTTGAGCTTTGACATTATTTTTTTATAGGGAGCTTCGATGGAGATGATGGCATTGAATTGGCAGTCATGTTTTGTTTCTGAAAAAAAAATAGTAGAGGTTGGACGACGGTTGGCAATTGAGATTGAAAAAGTCCAACATAGTATTGAGAAGGGTTATGACACTGAGTATGGCTTTGTAAATCTTCCGGACGATACTGTAATACTAAAACAGGTAAAAAGTCTGTGTGCGGAAAAAAATAATACATTAAAGATCAAAGCAGTTGTTGTTATAGGAATTGGGGGCTCAAGTTTAGGAACTATTGCTGTACATGAGGCGCTCAATGGTGTTCTGTATAATGAAAAAAATCCCGAAATTGCGCTGTATTTTGTAGATACAATAGATTCTGATTACCTAGCTTCAATTCTTAAGCTTGTTGAACGGCGATTAATGCAGGGGGAAGATGTTCTTGTCAATGTTGTGACCAAATCAGGAACAACTACCGAAACGATTGTTAATTTTGAAATTTTTTTACAGCTTCTTAAAAAACACAGGCCAACAAATTACTTTCAGCATATTGTAGTCACTTCAGATCGAGATTCACAATTGTGGAACTATGCACAAAAAAATGAAATTTCAACGCTTGAGATACCAAAAAGGGTTGGCGGACGTTTTTCGGTGCTTTCCCCTGTTGGGCTATTTCCTTTAGTGTGTGTTGGTGTTGATATTGAGCTGTTGTGTGCTGGTGCTGCAAGTATTGTTGAATTTTGTGTAACCAAAGATATTGCGGACAATCCTGCTGTATTAAGTGCAGTTGTTATTTTTGCACAGTACCTGAAGGGTTGCGCAATTCACGACACATTTATTTTTTCTAGAGAAATGCGCGCTGTCGGTGACTGGTATAGGCAGCTTGTGGGTGAGAGCTTAGGAAAAAAAGAAAACCTTTCTGGTCAGTTTGTGCACGTTGGCATTACCCCCACTGTTTCGATTGGTACCAATGATTTACACTCGATAGCCCAGCTGCATTTTGGTGGCCCCCGGGATAAGTTTACGACGTTCGTTATGTTGGGAAAGAGCAGATCGGAACTTGCAGTTCCTGACTTTGAGCAGTTCGAGCCGTTTGTCGAAAATATTCAGGGAAAATCTGTTTTTTCAATCTTGCAGGCTATTGTTTCTGGTACAAAAAGCGCTTATCGCTCTGAAAATCTTCCGTTCATTTCCATAGAGCTACCCGAACTTTCGCCATTTTATCTTGGACAGTTTCTTCAGATGAAAATGTTAGAGATTGTTTATTTGGGCCACCTCCTTGACGTAAATCCATTTAACCAGCCCCAAGTTGAGTTGTACAAAAAGGAAACGCGTCGGGCCTTATTGCAATAAGCCTGATGTAAAATTTATGATTCTTTCTTTTTTATTTCTTGAAGTTTCGCCTGATTTTTTTTGAATTCTTCGTTTTCTTCATCGAATTCTTTGAGGAGTTTTTCGAATGCTCCATCGCTCATTGTGCGAGTTTTCTTTTTTTTATTAGTTTTCTTTTCTTGGGATGTTATTTCTTGGATGAAATTTCCAAATTTGGGAAATAGTGATCCATATTCAAAATTAGGCTTCGCCTGAAGTTTTTTAGATTCTTCGTTTGATTCGTTGCTCATTGTGAGAGTTTTCTTTTTCTTGGGAGTTTTTTGGGGAAGTTTAGGCGTTGGAGCTTTATTTTTCTTTTCTTGGGATGTTATTTCTTTAATTAAAATTTTATGTTTGGAAAGGACTGTGTTATCAAAGCTATTTACTACATGTGGACTTTTCTTTTTTTGTGTTTGTTTTTTAAAAATAAGATCTTTTTCAAGGGTATTGCTTTGACTCACTTTTGTAAATTCTTTAATTTTTTTGAAAAATTTTTTCATAGTAAACGATTTGTTGCAGGAAAAAAGTATTGCCGTGCCTGCAAGGATGATTATTTTTGTCTGTTTTTTCATAAAATAAGACTC
>CAYZEO010000022.1:0-14523 GCA_964477815.1 uncultured Pseudomonadota bacterium
CTCATAGGTTTGTGGTTTTTAGATGAGTCTAACTGAGAAATGAAAAAAAAGAAGACAGACCGAGTATATTACACGATCTGTCTTTCTGAATTTTTTGTGTGTTGCTTTTTATCTTGCGTATGATTTCATTTTAAGTTCGTGTTTTCCATAGAATCTAATAGAGTGATTTTTTGTTCCAAATGGTTTCTTAATCACAGTTTTTTCTCCTTTTTTTGTGAAAGTCACCATGAACCCGAAGCCTCTCAGTCGTCTAACCATTTTTGTTTCTTTTGGCTTAATTTTTTTTGTTGCGATGTCAGTTTTGATAGTCAAAGTAAATGGGGAGTCGTTTCTCATTTTCCATACTCGTTGTCCCATGCTGTCTAGCCATTTGGAGCGTTTCTTGGGAGCGCCGAATATCATTTGACGAAGTCGTTCGTACCAGGGCAGTTTATAATCGGTTTTTTTAGATGTTCTTTTTCTTCTCAATGAATTTTTTTTTCTTGCGGCACTAAGATTTATGGCCATAGAGCCAGAAAGTCCAAAAGCAAGTAGTACTGCAAGTGTGGTTGTTTTTTTCATTTATATTCCTTGTCAGATAAAGAAGGCTGATCGATTATTTTTTCGACCAGCCTTCTTATTTTTAAATCCGGACTGTTTTTTGCTGGTTTATTCGATATACGATCTCATTTTTAATCGTCTACGACCATGGAATGTAACAACGTGATTGCTTGTTTCAAATGTTTTTCTCTGGCCATCATCTGTTCGTGCAGTAAAGACAAAACTCTTGTTTCGTGGAAGGGTTTTGCTCTCGCCTGGCTCAAGAGTTATAGTTCCGTCATCACTTCGAACCGTTACGACAAAGTCTGAGTCGTTCCTCATTCTCCAGTGCATACGGTCCATGCTATCTTCCCAGCTATATTTTTCAGTTGATGGATAACCAAGATAATAGCCTAAGCCCCAGTACGGTCTTCTGTACCAAGGTCTGTAGTGTCTACGTCGCCAGTATCCTCTTCGGTATGGTCGTCGTCCTCTTCCAACTCCGACCGAAACACCAAATCCTATGCGACCTCGTCCTCGTCCTCGTCCTCCTCTTCGACGTCTTGCGTTGAGGCCTATAGATAGCGCGCCAGCAGCTCCGATAACAAAAATTGTTGTCAGAATGGCCATTCTTTTTTTCATTTTATTCATTTTCTTTTCCTTTATTTTTCATAATTGCTTATTTTGATGCACAAAGATTATTTATTTGCGAGGAGCAAGTTCAATTTCACGTTTTGGAGGATTCCAGCTGGTGTACACAAGATATACGTCAACAAAGTGCTCTCGATTTTCTTTTGTGTTGATTTTGTCCTTAAAGGTTTCTTTTTTCGTTCGACCGCTTGGTGTTTTTGTTTTGCGGTCTATTTTTACTACCAGATTCCATTTCTCGCCTCTATACACTTTCTCTTTTTTGCCTGGTGGAATTATAACGGCCATGTGGATATCACTGTTTACCGTGATCATGTTATTTGTTTTGTTTCTTACGGTCCAATAGCCCTTGCCTCGAGTATCTTGCCAGTTAAATTTTGTTTTTGTTTGGATACCAAGATTTCTTGCCATTCTTTTGTACCATGGCACCTTGGTTTCTCGGCGCTTAATTTTTTCAATCCATGTTGGTGTAATAACGCCTGGGCTAGCAGAAGTTTTAGTTTGAGATTCTCCAAAAAGTGGAAGAGCGGCAATTATTGCCAAGCCTGAGGCGATTCCTAAAATAAGTTTTCTCTTCATAAAAACCCTTTCTTTTAGTTCATTTGATCTAAAAGGCAAAATTATAACGTATAGACACAATGCTGCCTCTTATTAAAGAATAGCAATTTTTTTTGTGGCAAAACAATAAAAAAAGGGCTTTTTTAGGGGTTTTTGAGTAATATGTTCAGTTGGAGGGGAGTAAGAAGTAGGTTATTTTTGAGCTAAAACGCTTAATATTTTGGCGCCAAATTCCTGAGCTGCGCTGGGGCCGGTTGCAGTTACGATGTTTCCATCGACTACGACGTCCTTTCGAATGAAATGGGATCCTGATTGTTCTAGAATATCGGCCAGCTTGTTGTCGCTATTCCAGCCTGTTACCTTTTTGCCCATAATAACGCCGCTTTTGGCCAAAATTCTGACCGTGGCGCAGATAGCGCCGAACGGTTTATTCGCCTCAGCGGCTTTTTTAAGCAAGTTGTAGCTGGTTTTATTGTCCAGGTGGTCCATTGAGCCTGGTCCGCCGATAAAAAAGAGTGCGTCAAAATCTTTGACAGATACCTGATCTAGCGATATGTCCACTTCGGTTGTTGTTCCATCAGAAGCTGTTGCTGTTCCTGCTTTGTCGCTGGCGGTGATAACCGTTAATCCGCTGTGGTCTAATATTTTTTTGGGGACCGAATATTCGATTGGTTGATAGCCTTCGCTCGCGATGACGAGCATAACTTTATCTGACATTGTGCTTCCTCTCGTTACACAACTGTTAATTTTGGCTCATTTTTTGAGCCTTATTTTTATATTTTGCAGAGTAGAAGGTAAACGTCTGGTTGTCAATCTGGCCGCTAATTCGTACTGCTGGGTAAGTTGCTTCTTGATACGAAAGCTGCTGTTCAACGGGCTCAATAGTCAGTTTTGCTGTTTCAGATAGATGGACTGTTCGTTTCCATCTGCCGATTTCTGTAATTCGTGTGCCCTGTTTTTTTGCTGCGCGCTTCATGAAGAAAAAGCTTCTCCATCCGTTTTTGTTTAGTTTGCCTTTCCAACGAATAAGGTAAATGTTTTTTATTTTCGTGCTGTTGCAGAGTTTTTCCACTGCGTTAAATATTCGTATGCCCGGTTGCAGCAAAATTAGATGGTCAATTCTGTTACTTCCTCCTTTTTGAATAATTTCTGGAACAAGTGTGTAATTGACCCACGAAGAAGCGGACACTTTTCTGCCTATAACTCCAGGATCAATTACTGTAGTTGTTCCTTTTGTATGAATCAAAGTTATGCTTCCATTGTTGCACGGAATCTGTTTTATCAAAGTCTCGGTTTTATTGATCAGTTTTAAGTAGATACAGGCGGATACAAGCAAAAAAAAGAGCAAGATGATGCTGCGGCCTAGGCTGTTGGTTCGTTTGTTATAAATGATTCCAAATGTAAGTAGCGGAAGGGCGATCAAAAACAGTTTCGGGGGCTTACTAAAACCGATCAATGCAGTTGCTCCATTACCGATTGAAAGTATAGAAAACCAGGCTAATGTTACTTTTTCTAAACAGTAAATGAGCCACTCGTTTGGTATATGGATAATTTCGAAGAAAAAAACAAGAGACGAAAGAAGCAAAAAAAGTACCAAAACAGGGAAAAAAATAAGGTTGCCCAGAGGTGAAAGAAGCGAGATTGGTAGTCCCCAGCTGAGTAGAATCGGGAGAGAGATTGTGGTAATGAAAAGCTGGACTTGAATAAATCGTAAAAACCAGCGTTGAATCTTGGTGATTTTCATAATGAGAGTCATTTGCTTTTATGGTTTGATACACTCTCAGTTTCACTTCGAGTACTCAAAAAGAAAATGCCCTTCCACCGTTCGTGGTGAGTGCGTTTCGTAGTCGTTAGGCGAAGAAGCGTGTATCGAACCATGCAAAACCTGTGAAATCCTTTTAAAGCACTGTTTCCCATATTGAATGTAGGCTTTTAATATATCTCAACCCGCACCTGCTGTCACGCATATAGTTTTTCCGTTGAGTTTTCAGTTCTAAATGGATTATTATTGAAAGAGGATACATTGCGTAGATTTAGGGAGAAATAGTATGAAAAAGATGAAAAAAAAATCCAAAGTTAAAAATGCCTGGAAAAAATTAATGGATTCGACACAAAAAAAACTATCCCGTGGTGCGAGTAGCATTAACAAAATAATATCGTGGGCCCGGTCTGATAACTGGCGTCGAAAACAGAGGGTGCGCAAAAAAGGACGTAAATAAAATTTAAATATCGTAGTCTTGCCTGCTGAAGTTTTTTCTAGAGTTCATTCTTGATGCTTTGAATCTTTTTACTGATGTCTGCGATGTATGCCAGCCGAATATTGTCGACCAATCGCAATTCTGATACAAAGGATCTTGTTTGTAGTTTAATTTGAGAGGCTTGCGATTGTATAATTTTTTTTGAATTTTTGTGAGTGGTTTTCGTAACTTATTTGAGCTAGCGAACAATGTTCTTTTTATTCGTGGATATTGCTGCATTCTTTTTCCCAAAGTACAAATATTTCGACAAGACCATTTGTTGAATTTTTTCACGTATTGGGAAGCAAGTCGAGGCTTGAATATAATAAGGCCCAAGAGGCCCACCGTTTTGAGGCCTTTATAGCCAAAATAACTATATTTAAGACACTTTTTTATAACAGGCCTGCTTATTATTATTGAGCGACTTATTGGCGGAGTTCTTCGTGTAAATAATCTAGTCAAAACAGGTTCGCCGTAACAGCCGAGTGACAACGTAGCCAAGACGGATAAAAATAACGATTTAATGCTTTTGTGTGCCTTCATTGATATAACCTCCATAACCTTTTTTTAGTTTTTCATTTTTTTATTACTATTAAAGGCGCTATATTCCATGCTGCCTATTATAATTATTACAAATACTAAGGTTTTCTCAACGGGTATGCGAAAAGCCCCTCTCTATGCTTGATGAGGAGTAAATAGGGTTTTAATATGCCCTCTGAGTCGCCCTAAAGCTCGAATGAGTGTTTTAATAGCCTTTGGGGAGTTGCTTTTTAGGTATATTTTTCGGATGTATGTTCGTTTAATTTTTGATACAGGTGGTTCGGATGGTCCCATAATCTGGACAGATAGATTCATTTTTTGGTTGATGGAGAGCAAATATTCCACTAATTGATTAGCTTCTGCCTCCGCAGCTTCTTGGTTTGTATGCCTGATTTCCAGTTGTGCCAGCCTGCCATATGGGGGGTATCCCAGCTGTTTTCTTGTCTTGAGTTCGCTGGCATAAAATTGTAGATAATCGATTTCATTCAAATATTTAAGCACGGGGTGATTGTCCATCGCTTGCACAATCACGGTACTTTGTTCACTTTGCCTGCCTGCTCGTCCCGCGACTTGAAGGAGTTGCTGTAAGGTTGTTTCTGTTGCGTTGTAGGTTGGAAAATGGAGATTGAGATCCGCCCACAAAATGCCAACCAGCGTAACGCCTGGAAAGTGATATCCTTTTGTTATTGTTTGTGTGCCAACTAAAATATCAAGTTTTTTTTCTTTAAATGCTGCAACAGTTTCGTGCCAAAGCTTTTTTTTGCGTGTTGTGTCAAGGTCTGCTCGGCCGATGCGGGCAAAAGGAAACAGTTTTTCCAAAATGGAGACAACTTGCTGCGTGCCGATTCCTTTTTTGATGAATGTTGTTTTTTTTGTTGTTTTGCAAGTTGAGCACTTGTCAGGAAGGGTTTGTGAGTGTTTGCAATAGTGGCACGTTAATTGGTCATTGTTGTGTAGTGTTAAGCTGACGCTACAGTTTGGACATTCGAAAATAAATCCACAATCTTTACACTGAACAAAAAAACTAAAACCTCGTCGGTTTAAGAAGATTATTACCTGTTCCTGTTTGGAAAGACGATCTTGAATGCTATTTTCCAGTTTTTGACTGATCCAAAAATTGCGTCTGAATTTTTTATCGGTTAAAAAGACGGTTTTTATTTTTGGAAACGCTCCTGCAAATCTTTTTTTGAGCTGAAAAAAATGCCAGCCATGTTTTTTTATATTGTACAACGAGCTGATAGATGGGGTTGCGGATCCAAGAACAATTGGAATTTCGGCCGTATGTGCACGAAGAATTGCTGCTTCTTTAGAGTTGATATGCGGATGTTTTTTTTCTTGATAACCAACTTCATGTTCCTCGTCGACAACAATTAACCCTAGGTTGGGAATCGGTAACAAGATAGGCAGGTGTACGCCAATCACTAAAAGAGGTTGCTTGGCAAGCAGTGCTTTCCACAGACGTTTTTTATCGCGTGCCGTTGACACAGAATGAAATCCAAAGATGGTTATATTTTTGGGCAGTTGTGCGCGCATTATGTTTTCAAATTGAAGTGCAAGAGTTACTTCTGGAAGTAAAAGCAGCGCAGATTTATTATTTTTTATTGTTTCAACGATCATCGCCTTGTAACATTCCGTTTTGCCGGATCCGGTGACGCCATGCAAAATAGTTGGTGTGTATTGGAGTTTTTTGATTTTTGGAAGAATAAAATCAACAACTTGTTGTTGTTCATTTGTGAGTATTATTTCGTAACATTTTTCTCTGTCCGATGTAGTACTTTTTGAGAGGGAGGATCTGTTTTGTATTGCTTTTTTTTCGTCAGCAATAAATTTTCTCATTCGCTTGAAAAAATGGAGAGGGTCAAGTTGGTGATGGTCTGCAAGTTTTTTTATAAATGTTTGGTAGTGTGGGTCGAGCGGAAATGGTTCAAGCGCAAGAGCTGGGCGAATATCAAACTTGTTACCAGCAGGTTTTTGTTTGTATTGTTCAAGAATAAGAGCGTGCTCTGTCCGTTTTTGAATTGGAACATGAACAACGCGCCCGACAAGATCGGCTTTTGGCCAATTGTCGGGCACAGAGTACAAAAGTGGTTTTGGGAACCCTTTTAAAAGTCGTACTTGGATGAACATTTAAATATTTTTGTAATTTAATTTCACGCTTGTTAATTGGTGGAAGTTTTCTCCTAAGATAGCGCTTTTTAGGTGCATTTCTAGATAACTAGTTTTAGTTATAGATAGCTTATTTTTTAATGGTGATATCATAATAATTTTAGAGTCTGTTGATCTTGTGACACGGCATGGTGTTTTGATCACAGGGTCAGGAATGGTTACTAGTTCGTAATAGGATTTTTTTCCTTTCAATTTATTGACTATTTTTTTTATGTATTCTTCGCATGTGGATTTGTTTTCTTTGTGGTTAATTTCTTGATATTTCAAAAAAACCTTTTTTAGAGATTTTTCATTATAATAATCATTGGCGACTTTCCAGCATGCCTTACCAATATCAACTGGATCATATCCTTTCTCGAGTAATTTTTTTGTGCCATTGCAAAAACCTAGGGCAAAATCTAAAGCATCTTTTTTGAATTGATTTTTTTTCTCCATGCCAAAAATTGGAGTATGAAACAAAACGGTCAAGAATACAACGGCTGCACAGTTTAATTTTAAGTTCACAAGGTCTCCTAGGTTTTTATTATAGTTTTTACTGAAAGATATCGTAAGTAGTTATGAGCTGTAAGTCAATGAGCGCAGATTTTCTGTATTTTGGAAAAAACTTTTTATGTTACACTGGTCCTGTGCGTCAGAAATCCTTAAATCAAGGGCCTATCAGATGAAATTTGATCCCAAAAAAACTGTGTTTTTAATTGATGGTTCATCTTTTTTATATCGTGCCTACTACGGTGTCAGGCCGCTGCATACTCCTCAAGGGGTGCCAGTGCAGGCGGTTTATAGTTTTTGCAGGATGATTAAAAAGTTAATTAAAAAATTTGATGCGCGATATATCTCATTAGTGTGGGATAGTAAGGGTAAAACAACACGGCATGAGATGTACGAGGAATATAAGGCAACCCGTCAGGCTGCGCCGCGTGATATTTTTGATCAAAAAGAATTGATTTTGGATTTTGCTGATTTGGTCGGTTTGCATCAGATTGCAAAGCGGGGAGTGGAGGCGGACGATATTATTTTTTCCATTGCAAAAGAGCGGGCAAAGGCTGGTGACACTGTTGTTGTTGTAACGTCAGACAAAGATCTAGGTCAGATGTTGAGCGACAAAGTTGTTATGTTCGATTCTTTTAAAGACAAAATAATGGATGTTGCAGCATTCGAAGAAAAAATGGGTATTTCGATTGCTAAGTTGCCGTTTTATTTTGCATTGCTTGGTGATTCGTCTGACAATATTCCTGGTGTGCGTGGCATTGGGAAAAAGGGTGCTCTTGAGTTGGTTAATCAGTTTGATTCGCTTGAGGATTTGTACGATAACTTGCAAGAGGTTAAACGTCCCAGGCAGCGCGCAGCGCTTGAAAATAATGAAGAAAATGCTTTTTTGAGTCGCGATCTTTTTTTGCTTCAGTATGCTCCATCCGGTGTAAAGAAAAAGGATTTGAAATTTAACGTGAAAGATTGGTCAAAAGCCCGCCCCTTATTTGTGGAACTTAATTTCAAATCTCTGCTCAAAGAGTTACAGGAGGAACAGCTTTCTTTGTTTCCAGAAACGCAGAGTGCTCTTGAATCGCACAAAAACTACAAGTTCATCACAGTAACAACTGAGCAGCAATTAAAAAGTTTGTGCAATGAGTTGAAAGAAAAGGCAGTCTTTGCTGTTGATACAGAGACGACTGGGCTACGTCCTTTACAAGCTGAGTGTGTTGGTATTTCTTTTTGCACAAAAAAAGGGGTTGCTTATTATGTCCCCTTTGGTCATCAAACGGATGAGCCACAACTGTCGCGGGAGATGGTGATTAATGAGTTGCGGCCGATTTTAGAAAATCGAAAATACAAAAAATATATGCAGAATGGAAAGTTTGATCAACTTGTTTTGTATCACGCTGGGATTACCGTACAAGGAATGAGTTTTGATACGTTGATTGCGGCGCAATTGGTTGGTAAAGAATGGCAGAAAAAGAAACTGGAGGATCTGTCGGCATACTATCTTGATGAGCCGATGTTAACCTACGATCAGGTTGTCAAAAAAAATAAATATAAAAATTTTTCGTATGTACCAATTTCACTTGCTACAAAATATTCTGCTATTGATGCACATCAAACTTTTAGATTAAAGAAAATTCTTGTAAGAGAGTTAAAAAAAGAAAAGCAACTTACGCTGTTTGATGATATTGAGATGCCGCTTTTACAGGTCTTATTTAAAATGGAAGTGTTAGGAATTGGTTTTGACAAATCGGTGCTTAACAAGTTGGACAAAAAAGTTTCTCATGAACTAAGGACCATAGAACGGAAAATTTTGGCAGCAGTTGGTGCCAAGTACAAAGATATCAATCTCAATTCTCCAAAGCAGGTTGAACAACTATTATTTTATGATCTAAAGTTGCCAAAGCAAAAAAAGAGTGCAAAAGGCACGGGATATTCAACCGATCAAGAAGTTTTGAGTACGCTTGCAAAAATTCATCCCATACCGGGTTTGATTATGAAGTATCGAGAACTGTACAAACTAAAAAGTACCTACATCGATACGTTGCCAAGTTATGTAAATCCAAGCACAGGCAGAATTCACACAACATTCAAGCAAACTTCTGTTGCAACGGGGCGGCTTGCCAGCTCGGAACCGAATTTGCAAAACATACCGTCTGACGGTTCTGGTTATGGAATTGAGATTCGTTCAGCTTTTGTGCCAAAAAAAGGAAACATTTTTCTATCGGCAGATTATTCACAGATTGAGTTGCGTGTGCTTGCGCATCTCTCTCAAGATAAAAATTTGTTGGATGCATTTTTAAAAGGGCATGATATTCATACTCAGACCGCAGCGGGCCTGTTTGATGTTGCACTAAAAGATGTGACTCACGATCAGCGGCAAATTGGAAAGCGGATCAATTTTAGTATTTTGTATGGTCTAACGCCATTTGGACTATCAAAAGATTTAGGTATTCCATTGGGTGAAGCAAAAACATACATAGAAAAATATTTTGCTCAGTATCCGGGTGTGTCTGTGTGGATGGAAAAAATTGTTAAGGAGGTAAAACGGCGCGGTTATGTGACTACTTTATGGGGAAGGCGTCGATATATTCCCGGTATTTACGAAAAAAATAAGTCTCTTTATCAACTTGCTAAACGGGTTGCAATAAACACAGTTGCACAAGGAACATCTGCAGAGCTGATGAAACTGGGTATGATCAATTTAGAAAAAGTTCTGAAGAAAAAAGAGCTGGAAGCGCAGATACTGCTTCAGATTCATGATGAACTACTAATCAGTTTCCCGAAAGGCCAAAAGGAGGTAACAGAAAAACTTGTCAAAAAAACGCTGGAATCCGTTGTTGATTGGAAGGTTCCGCTTGCTGTCACTACCCGTTTTGGTCTTGATTGGAAAGAGGCTACAAAGTAATTATCTGATTTCAAATAATGTTATATTAGAGCTTTTTTTTATTTGAGTTAGAATCTGGAAAAATGTTACACCAAGTTGATTCATGTTTATTTTTAAGTTCGTTTTCGAGCTTTTTTTTGTTTGGGTTAGAATCTGGTATGCTATTCCATATAGCTTTTAATTTTTTTATAAGAATTTCTTTTTCTAACAAAGTTGATTTGTTTTTTTCTTTTAGTTTTTTGTTTTTCTGGATAGGGATAAGTTTATATTTGTTGCGTCCTACCTTTGATATTGAGTGGTTCTTCAGGTCTTTTTCTGTTAAATTACGTTGACTTGGTGACCAAGGATGATGGCCATGAGGTATTATTACAAAATATACTGAATTGTCTTTTATTTTTTTGCGCATATGATTTGTGCATCTTTCTTTCATTTCTTGGTCATACTCGTGAAATTTCTGTAGTATGTCTTTTTCCTTTTCAGTCATTACTTTTTTTGATTTATTGTTCATCGTCATGCATGGTACTGCAAAAATGGTTATCATTATGCCAAAAAGATATTTAATTGATTGTTTTTTATTAAACATTTTGTTCTAGCCCCCCTAAAGCTAATTATAGTACTAAATAATTGATTTTTTAGATGGAATAAATCAAATCTTGCCACCTATAAATCAGACTACAGCGAAGAAGTTATTGTCGCAATAGGGGTTGTGTGAGGCCACGCGGCTCAATTTCTATTTGAATTTTTTATTAAGAGCTTCTATTTTCTGTTCGATCTCTTTGAATTTAGATAAAAAGTTTTGGCATGGTCGCGTAACTTTTTGTTTTTTTAGGGGTAATCTTTTTTGTTTGAGGGTAGAGGATAGTTTTTTTATGGTTCGGAATGGATCTTCAATGTCTTCAGATAAGGCAAACTTGTTGTTCATGCCCTGTAGTGGTAACAGCGGGTACAGAATCAACATGGAAAAATAAAGTATCCATCGAGCCATTAGATCGGTCTCCTAATTTAATAATAGTCTTGATAACACGTGAACTCGATATAAGGATAACCTAAGATCCTGTATGGTTCGATACATTTTTTGTTTTGACTCTCGTAAAAAACTCGAGTCAAGACAAAAAACACTCACCACGAACGGGAGAGGGAATTTTCTCATTTTTTGCTTGAAATAACTGTCCCCATCCCCGTTCGTGTCCCTCGATATTTTCCAAAGGAAAACTCGGGATGATCGGGGTGCCTGAAGCGAAGCGTAAGGTGTATCGAACCATACAAACATGTAAAATACTTTTTAGAAACTTAAAAAGAAATATTCTTATATCGAATTCACGTTAATAACTGTTTTTGATTAAGTTCGTTTGAATCTTTTTTCTATTTCATAAATACTCAAGAGCCAGCCGGTTGGTCTTCCGTGGGGGCATGTTAACCGATTTGGTATTTTGTAAAAATCTTCAAGAAGTTGTTTCATTTGTTCTGTTGTTAGTGTGTCTCCGGCTTTAATTGCTGCCTTGCATGCCATTTGGGCATGCATTTTTTCGTTAATCGCTTTAAAAAACTGATCCTGTTGGACGGCATCATATTCGCGAATCCATGATGCAACTTTACGTATTAGTTCATCGAGCTTGATATTTTTGATATGTACCGGTGTTGACTGGATAACTAGTTGGTTATCTCCGAATATTTCGATTTCGATGCCATTTTTTTTGAAAATTTCAAGGTGTCCAGAAAGCGTTGTCATATCTTCGGAGCTGACAGTAACAATTGCCGGAAACATCAGTTTGACTGTGGAAACATCATGAAAGCGTTTGGAAAATAGTTCATATAAAATGCGCTCATGTACGGCGTGCTGATCGATAATAAAAAGTCCTTCTGTACGTTCGAGTAGAATGTATGTTTTTTTGTATTGGCCAATCAAATTATAGTTTTCAATATCTTTTTGGTCGTAGGTGCCAATACTATTTTGTTTTTTGTCTATTGTTGTCTGTTGAGTATCGCCAGGGGTTGGAGTGGTTGTTTTTTTGTGGTTATTTTCTGAAAAAACAGGGGGAGTTGTGCCGAATGAAGTGGTTGTATGTGTCTGCGACTTAGTGGATTCAAAAGGTCTTGGTGTAAAAGAAGGTGAGCGTTGTGGTTGCTCTTGAGTTTGAAAATTTACTGGTTGTTTTATTTGCTGTGCTAGATGTTGTTCAAGAGCTTCTTTTACACTGTTTTGCAAAGTGGTTGCAACAGTGCGTGGGTGCAAAAATTGTACTTCTTCTTTGCGTGGGTGGATATTGATGTCAACTTCTTGGGAATCAATTTCTATGAAAATACATGCTGCAGGATAGCGAGCGGGCGGTAATACATTCATGTAACCGCGCATTAAAGCTCGAGAAAGCTGCTGACTTTTTATCCATCGTCTATTTACAAACAAAAAGATATTGTTTCTGTCATATCGAAAATATTGGTGATTCGAAATTGCTCCAGATATAGTTATTTTATCTGTGTTTTGGCTGTTTTGGATTGTGATCATCTGCTGTGCAAATTGGTGATCCCAGAGTTGTGTGATACGTGAAATAATATCGTTGTTGGCAATGGCGGGGCAGTTAATAATTTCTTTTGTTCCCTGGAAAAATGTGAAATGGATGGCAAGATAGTCTAAACAAAAGGCATGCAAAAGTTGTGTAATATGTCGTGATTCTGTTTCTTTCTTTTTCAAAAATTTTTGTCGTGCGGGAACGTTATAGAAAAGATTTTCAACACGGATATCAGTTCCTGAAGTGCAAGAGACCGCTTCTTTTTTTACTACTTTTCCGGCATCCAATTTGAGTTGTATGCCCGCGAGAGGATCGATTTCACTCATTTGTTCCTTGGTGGTGAGTGTTACGTTGCTTACTGCTGCAATGCTTGCCAATGCTTCGCCGCGAAATCCAAATGTTCCAACTGTTCCTAGATCGTCAACCGTAGTGATTTTACTTGTTGCATGTTGCGCAAAACACAAAAATGCGTCTTCTGGGGACATGCCGCACCCATTATCCGTAACTCGGATAAGTTTTTTGCCACCTTCTTCAAGATAGACGGATATTTTGGTTGCGCCCGCATCGATGGCGTTTTCAATTAATTCTTTAACTACATTTGTTGGGCGCTCGACAACTTCTCCTGCCGCAATTTTTTGTGCTTCATGGAGGGGAAGTTGTTTTATTTTTTGCATGTTTGTTTGTGTTTCGATTCAAGAGGTTTGTATCATTTTTGATATTTAAGTTACTAATATAACCGGAATTTTGAGTTGATGTAACAAAAAACAAGGGAGCCCAATGCTCCCTCATTTTAGTCGAAAAACCTTTTACATTTACAGAAAAGAAAAAAATCCTCCGAATGATTTTATTATATATATACCTGTTTTCCACATTGTTCGTCCTATGTCTTGTATAAAATGTTTTATTTTCCACCACGTGGTTCTTTGCGGACAAGACCTTCTTTCTTTAGTTGGGCAAGAAAGAAGTTTTTCATGAATGTTTTGGCGCATATGGTTTATGAATGTATTTGGATTTTCTATTCCGACTGTTTGTCCCTTTTTAATTCGGTCAGAAATGTAGATAAATGTTGGAATTCCCCTAACACCTTCAAGCCGTGCAACTTCAGGTAGCTCGTCGACGTCAATTTTTGCGAATGTGACGCGTGAAAAATTTGATTCTCGAGATAGTTTCTTGAAAGGTTTTTCTGCTATTTTACATGCTCCGCACCAATCAGCTGTGAACTCAACAACCAATGGGGTTCCTCTATCAATCAATTTCTCATATTGTTTAGCACTATGGATCGCAATCATTTTGCCGTGTATGCTTTTTGAAAAAAGGAGGGATGCCAGGATTATAATTACCCGGCTCGCCCGTCCTAAAATATTGACCATACCTTATTCCTCCCATACCGTTTTCTATGACAACGTTAGGCTCTAGTATAAAGAAGGGCATGACTACTCTCGCAATGGATTGCTTTATTATAGGCCTTTTTTCCTTCACTAATGAGTTTTTTAGGTATACATTGCGGTTATTTGTCGCAAGTTGCTACGATGTAAAATAGGGTGGTGTAAGTTATGTCTATTTTGTCGGGGGGTAGGTTATGTGTACAAAATTTATAGTTTTGTTTTTATTGGGTGTCGGTTGCACTCTGCATGGAATGAACAATTCTAAACAAAAAAAAGAAATTGTTATTGATGTGGAAAATTTATATCAAAATGCTGGCCTTGAAAAGTGTGAAAATCAATCATTATTATGGATAGACAAAAATGATGATATTCAAACAACTGTTGCAGGCCTACAAAAAAGATTTAATTTACGCAATCGATATTTGGAAAGTCTTAAGAAAGAATTAAAGGCGTATCCAGAAAAAAAAGATAAAATAAAGCGTTTGGTATTGCCTTCAAAAAAAAAGGGAAACGGATCTGTTCCTCTAGATGTGTTTCAGTTGCTGATAAATGTGTTACAGAAAAAGGGGGATGATGACGTTAAAGAAAAAGAGGCCGCA
>CAYZEO010000023.1:0-14453 GCA_964477815.1 uncultured Pseudomonadota bacterium
TGATAGGCTGGGTGTGTAAGCACAGTAATGTGTTGAGCTAACCAGTACTAATAGATCGAATGTTTTGATTACGTTTATATTTTTGTTGAAAAAACATTGTTCTTTGGCTTACTTGATCTGCAAATATTCGATCGCAAGAAAAATATTTGAAATAAAAATTTTCTGGTGGATATAGCTGTGGGGAAACACCCGTTCCCATCCCGAATACGGAAGTAAAGTCCACAGCGCCGAGAATACTTGTCTGGAGACGGGCCGGGAAGGTAGGTACTGCCAGATCTAATTAAAAACCCCGAAGTTTTTTGCTTCGGGGTTTTTTGTTTTTTCAATTTTTATCGCTTTAAGAATTTATATAACTCCTGTGACATTTTTTTCTTCTTTTTTTGTTTTTGTTTTTTTACTCTGAAAAAAATATTATCAAAATAAAGTAAAAAAGGGGAGTTGTCAGATGAAAGAGCGGTTTGATGATCCGAGTTTTTACGATCATGTTTTTTATCCCCGATTGTGGAAGTTGGTTCTTCCTATTTTACTAACCCCAGTAGCTTTGGGGGTTTTTTCTTTAATTAAGTATCTGACTGAAGGGTCGAAATTTGATTACAAGTTGATTTGGATTTCTGCAGGAATAGCTACTGTTTTGGGTATTCCGATTTTTATTTTTCGAATTTTAGAGGTCAAAAGACTTCAGGTTGGTATTGGATCAGCTGGTGTCTATTTGCGTGGGTACGGTTTTTTGCCCTGGGCAGAAATAAAGACTATCAGTATGGGAAGTGATAGCGATGGACGAGAGCAAATTGAAATTGTGACATATGATGCTCCTGAGACTAATTTTGAAAAAAGTTCTTGGTTTAAAAAGACAATTCGGCATGTTTCGCCGTCTAATATGTATATCATTCATGGAAAGGATTTTATATCGATTCCACTGAAAGAGCTAGCTGATCTTCTTCAGCAATATCATGCGAAATATAAAGGAGAGGTTGCGCAGCATGCTCAGATCTATCAAAAAACGGGGACAGACACAGAAAAAATTAAGGATAAAGATGAAAAAAGCAGAATCAAAGGCATTGTTGCTCAATCATGGATTACTGGTGGCTCAGGTGTTTTAATGTCGGCTTTTTTTCTTGTTTTTGCTTTTATTAAAAAAGATAAAGCAATGGCGGTTGCTGCTTTGGGATTTCTCGCTCTTTCGGTTGCATTCTTTTTTAAAACATCGCGATTTATTTTTTCTTTATTTTTATCGGTTATTTTTATTCTGGGTGTTCCTGGTGCCTTTTTGTATTTGATTTTTTGGGAAAAAAAGTTTGAGCTTTCTAATTTCATTGTTGTAGTTTTTTATGTGGTTTATGGGGTTTTTATCATGTTGATTGCTGTTCGTAGGTGGAAAAAAAAGCAAGGTTAAGGAGCTGGCATGAAACGAGCCTCGGAAAAAATAAAACTATCACTATTTCCAATTATTCTATCTTTGATTTCCGGTCTAGCAGCTATTTTTGTGTTGATTCGTGTTTCGGGAAAAAATCCGATTGAATGGGGTGAAATAGGGTTTTTTCTAGTTCTTATAGCCATATTATTTGGACTTCTGTTTTTTTTATTATGGATTCACATTTGGACATTTTGGATAACTTTGCATGCTTTTGTTTTTTTCTTTTTGTTTACTCTTGTTTTGTTGAGTGTTTTATATTTTAGTCAATTCATTTTGTTTAAAGTTTTTGCTTTTCTTCTCGTCTGGATTTTGATTTTTATTATTATCGCATTAAAGGTTACAAAAAAATAAAGGAATTAAAATGAAGCAACAGGCTTCAAAAAAAATAAAAAGACTGCTACCATTGTTTGCTATTTCAATTTTCGGTACCATGGCCTTTTCTATTTTGATTCGCGTTTTTGAAAAAAAGCCGATCACATGGGGTTATCTTGGGTTTGTCTTTGTATTTATGATTGTGATGGCTGGTGTTGCTTTTATTATTGAACATCTGTTTGGTGAGTGGTTAAGAAGAAATCATCTGATTAAATATGGGATTATTGCGATTTTCTTTCTGATACTCTTTTTGTCATCAGCTTTCAAATTTGCTCATCAGCTTATTGCGGGTAAGGGTATACACTGGATTTCAGCTTTTGTTGCTGTGTGGTGTTTGATTTTTGTTATTACTTTTTTTCGAAAAGTGAAAAAAAGATAATCTTCAAATATTTTGTTTTTTTTCTCGCCTAGAATATTCTAACATTTGCTGGAGAAGAAGTAATTTTCTCCTCTGGCTTCTCTCTTTAAACACCTTTTTCCAACTGTTTTTAAATGCTTTTTTTTGTAGTGTGATTCCCCCTGAAGAATCTTTTTTCCATTTTAAATTCGAACGCTTTCTGTGCATGGTAAATGTATTGCCTCCAATGCTCAGAAAAAGCACAACTGTTGCCAAAAAAGTATGATTTTTTATCATTTTAAGTAAGCTTCCGTTTTTTTGTTTATAATTGTCTGACCTTTGAGTGCTTCAGTTATTTTCACACTAATAATTTTTGCATTTTTATTCCGATTTGGCAACCGCAAGATCTGTTTATGGATGCTGTTTTTTGCCAAATTTTCTCATTGATGTGGGTTTGGCATTAACAAAAGTTGTTGCTTTGAAGCACTGGGATTTTTTACTCTCAATATCAGTAGGGGACAACGGTAACATGAGGGGGAGAACTATGATACGGGGAAAGCTAATAGGGACAAAGTCCAGTCTATTGCTCTTTTTTTTACCAATTTTACTGAGTTTTTCTGTGCACGCGATGGACAATGCACAATCTGTTTCTCAAATATTTGACAAGCTTGGTTTAAGTTGTCCGGTTGCACAGCCGGGTACAGACAAAATAACTATTGTAAAAACAAGAGTTCCGCAAGAGGTTATGCCGAAAAAAGAGTGGACCATTATTCTGTACATTGCTGCAGATAATGATCTGGCTCCATTTTCAATTAGGAACATCAAACAGATGGCAAAAGTCGGTTCGAATGAACATTTTAACATTGTTGTACAACTTGATATTCGAAAATCTGATGGAGAAAAGATTACACGTCGATATTGCGTACAAAAAGGTAAAGTTTTATATCTCAATGCGGATGATCCACATTCACAGGGAATGGACAGCGGAGATCCGAATACGCTTATTTCCTGTTGTGATTGGGCTATTACAAATTTTCCGGCAAAATATTTTGGACTTGTTTTTTGGGACCATGGGTCGGGTATTCTTGATCCGCAGCGATGTAGGGCAATCAGGGCGGAAGAGTTATTTACCTTTAATCAGATGACACAGCGTTTTGAATTGGACAGAAGTATAGGATACATAGATCGTATGTTGCAGCGGGGCATTTGTTTTGATGACTCAACCGGAAATTATTTGACTAATCAAAAGCTCGATTATGCTTTAAATGTTGTTTGTTCCGAGTTGTTAGGAGGAAACAAATTCGTTTTTGTCGGATTTGATGCTTGTTTGATGCAGATGTTAGAAGTTGCAAATTTGATGAAAAAATATGCGCATATCATGGTTGGATCACAAGAAGCAGGGTTAGGATATGGCTGGAATTATGCAGATGTGCTTGAACCTTTTGTGCATGGTTCTTTAGAGCCAAAAGACTTTGCAAAACACATTGTTAAAAGTTATGAAAAGTCTTACGAAAAAATAACGGCCGACTATACTATGTCTGCCATTAATCTCGATGCTATCGATGAGCTTGAAGAGAATGTTCACAATGTCGCTTGTATTTTGCTCAAGGGTTTGAGGGCGCAAAAAAATGGTATGGTAAAAAAAACAATCAAGTCCAGTAGAAATAAAATGGTTTGTACACATTTTGATGAGCCAAGCTACATTGATTTGCATCATTTCTATGCAAATCTACTTTCCAATCTTGATTATATGAAACTGAAGGATTCTCAGGGGGAAGCTGCGTTCAAGGGAGAGCTTGCGTCTGCTTTGCTCGAAGGTCAAGAGATTGTCGAAAGAACAGTATTTGCTAACAGCGTAGGAAAAAAACTTTTTCTAGCACGGGGTATTTCGATCTATTTTCCTGAGCGCTTTATTCACCCCTCGTACCTTCAAACTATTTTTGCTGCCCAGAATGACTGGATAACTCTTTTAAGGCAATACCTAATTTTGTAAATTTTTCTCAATTTTTTGTCCGTGTAAATAAAAATGCGGATGTCATAAGAATCGAGGCCGCTGCGATAATGTATCCAGCGGCTGATCCACTATAAGCACTAAACATTGCCTGCTGTACTAAATTTCCAGCAAAAACGATGCCAAGGGCAGGGATTGCAATTCGTCGATTATTATGGAGAACAAAGGAGTAAGCTACGAAAAGAGTTATTCCAAACAATGTTCCGCAAGTAAGCCATCGCATTATTGTTGCAGGAGACTGGATACCTATTGCTGCAGTGCCAGTAAGAACAAAAAAGAGAAAAATAATTAGTACGTTCTTTTGCGACCGAGCATATATTTTATCAATTGTTCCGAGTAGCAACAAGGCAAGTGCAGTAATCATGCTGTAACTTACAATATTTTGTCCGATGATAGCGACTATCGGAAAATAACTACCAAAATGATTAAATGTTGCCCATAGAGGTTTCGTTGCGGGGACAAAAAATTTCCATGCCGAAAAGAGTACCAACAAAATAGTACCCAGTCCGATGCCTGCAGAAAAAGTTTTGATATTTCTCCAAAAAGCGACTATTTTTTCTCGAGTAAAAGAAAGCCCGAATAATAAGGCAAGAAGTCCTGAGTATATAAGGTTTCCTAGGCATAAAAGAGCTAATAGTACAAATGTCTGATGGCCGTAGGCCTCACTTGTGTTGAGTTGGGCACTGGCTGCAGGCCAATTGTTTGCAATATTAAGTGCGTGGAAAATAATTAAAAGTACAAAAGACAAAACAGCCGTTTGTAATGAAAACTGTGAGGATGTTCCTTTGAGTAGTGTAGTAATAAAAATGATAAGCAAAAAGAGCATGCATATTATCTGAACAATGCTCATAGTATTTTTTCTTCGTCGTTCTTTTCGTTGCCAATCCTCTGGCACATGAACGCTTCGAAAACTATCGCAAATCGAATCTCCACAGACCAAAACGTTCACACGGGCCTGTCCTGAGCTGGGTCGAAGGGCCTGTCCTGCCGCGCCCACCGTAGTTTTTTTAGAACTTTCTTGTTCATTTTTTTCTAATTTAATCGATAGGTCAGAAAATGAGAAAAGCCAGTCCATTCGATTTGGTTTTTTTATTGCAACAGCCGAAACTTCTTGTACAGTTTCTGGTTTCAAGTCAAATTGTTGTTTTAATTGTGCGTATGCTTTTTTTCTTGCCTCTATTTTGTTTAATTGTGCACCTCTTGTGGTTGAGGGTAGTTTATGAACAAATCTTGTTACAGTCCCGTTTTGAGCAACGACGACCTGATACTCTTCAGAACGTTTTGTTATGTCTCCATCAAAGGTAACAAATCGAACAATCCATTGTGCGGGCTTTAGGTAGGTACCCATCAAGTTACGATATAACTGTTTATCTAGTTGCCAAACAAAATGATGTTGTAGTTCGTTATTTGGATTTGCTGCATAGTTGCCAGCAAGCACAGGAAGAGCTTGCCAGGTTTTGTTTAAAGAAATATTATGCCGATCTAACTCTTTTTTTGCGAGGTTGATTGCTTGTGTTCTTGATATGTTAAGGGAGAGGCTTTCCTGCTTAAATTTTGTTAGCCCGATCCATGCTACAATACTTACGGTACCCGCTATGAGTAAACCTTTTTTAGTGTTGCTGCCCATTTCTGTTTTTTTAGATAGAATAGGGGGTATGTTCTTTTGTTCAATTTTTAACTTTGGAGGTTTCCAGTCACTGTTATAATCTTTTTCCTGTAACTCAACAAATCGTTTTTTTCGAAACCTTGCGAATAATACAATCGCAAGAGGAAGAAGCCCGGCAAGAATAACAATTACTTGGTTTATTATCTGTCCTGTTCCAGAGGATACAAATAATGGAAGTGACATAAGTACAAGATCGTACACAAAATGTGAAATGATTGCAGGAAGTAGCCCATATATTAGGTATACAATTCCGAACGTAAGTGATGGGATGATAAGCTCAACAAGACGTGCGTATGCAGGTTGTGCGGGGTAGTTTGCATGTGCTCCACCGAAAATAACTGCTTGCAGAATAAGAGCTCCAACAATCCACCATGTTTTATGTCCATATTTTTTTCCAAGTAATGCTGCTCCGGCAAGGGGTATAGCCCTAAAAAGACATTCTTCAATAAGTCCTGCACTTAGTGCGGTTGAAACAGAAGAAAGCCATGGAAAGTACGTAGCCAAAATATTTGGGTTTACAAGAATGTCCGAAGGTCCCCACCATCCTAGAAAACGAGTTGCAAAAAAATATGTTGCAACTACAAATCCCAACTGAAGACTCGCAAGGAGATAGCCTCCTACGGTTTGTCCAAAAACAGATAGTGAGCTGGCCGTTTCTTGTGACCACAGTTTCCAAAACTGTATTTTGTTGCCAAAAGCCTTGCGAGTTAATCCTTCTGCTGTGCTTAAAACAAGTGTTATCAAAAAAAACATTCCGATTGCGAAAATAAAAGAACTCAGGAGATACCGAATGAAGAAACTTTGGGCAGGTATGGCTGTATCATATAACATCCACGCATTGGGGATATTATTGATAGCAGACAAAAATTGAAAACAGGCGAGAAGCCCTGCCCAAAAAAGTGGCCCTCTCCAGACAATAAATCTTGCTTGAAGCAGAAAAAAAAGTCCAATAAGACAGCCGCCGATAAGATACAGAAGCACAACTAAAATGCCTGCTGCTGTTGCAAGGCTTTTGTTTGCTGCGCGCATTTCTTGGTATCGTCGTTGAAAATCATCAGGAATTTTTACAAAATGGGTTAATTCGGTCAGATTATCGCCACTGACAACAAGCCTCAATCTATATCGACCTTCGCCCAACTGTTTATTACGAAGCTCATACACAAAAGTGTGATCGGCTCGGCCATTTGGGCGAGTTTCCTTTGATGACTCAACATGATTATACAAGTTCAGATCAATGTTCCATTTTTCTGTTGCAATAGTCTCTGCTTTTTTTTGTGCTATTTGAGCCGTCAAATCTGGCCCTGGTCTGGTTTCGGATATAATTTCTTTAAAACCATAGGGTTTTCCTTTGGGTGTGAAAAGCAGATGAAGTTCATGTTGTTCAGATTCTTTAAAGTGTCGTACTTGCCATCGGTAAGGTTCGTACAATTTTTCTCGAATCATATTGTTAAATGCTTGTTTACCACCAGCCTCCAACTCGACAAAAAACTGCGTTGTTTTATCAGAAGAAAATGTTACTGCTTGCCTAAATGTTTCTGGTCCGAGCCGGTATTTTTTTGCAAGAAGATCTGCCTTTTGAAGTGCGCTCTCTCTACTTGTTGTTATTTCAATGTTTATAAGAGGCAGAGCCCTGGAAAAATATGTACGCGAGAATATAATGGAGCCGATGCCTGCGAGCGCGAATAAAATCCAAAAAAGAGGCCGCCGACTTATATTTTTGTAATTCATGATTTTTCAACTTTCCTATTTTTTGATTTTACGCTGAACGTGAGAGGTAAAAAGGCATGTTTTTCAACTTTCCTTTTTTCTAAACATCAAAAAGAATCAACAATTCATAAACGTTTGCAAAACATCTAACTTTACATCCATTTTTTTCCATTTTTTGATTTTTACTGATGAGCAGTTGCTCAATGCCAAACTTTTCAGCTTCGCGTACAAATGCATTCATCTGATTTATCGGTTTTATCTGGCCCGTCAAACTAATTTCACCAAGTGCAATTGATTTTTCCGGAACGGGTTGTTGAAAATAGCTCGAAAGCAGTGCCAATGCAATGCCAAGATCGGTTGAGCTTCCCTTTATTTTAAAACCACCACCAACCTTAAAAAAGATGTCATGTGCGCTAAGCTTTACCTTAAGATATTTTTCCAAGATTGCGGCAATTAAAATAACTTGTTTATGATCAATGCCCGAGATAACTCTTTGGGGAATTCCTAATTTTGATCCAACCGTTAATGCTTGTAGTTCAAGCAGTAATGGTCGTGTTCCTTCAAAAAGACTAATTAGTACAGAACCTGGAGAATATGAAATTTCGCTCAGCAGGTGTTGATTGATGTTTGGTACTTGCTCCAAACCGTTTGCTTTCATTTCAAAAAAACCAAGTTCGTTAACCGTGCCAAATCTATTTTTAACTGAACGTAATACGCGCGTTTGCCAACGATCTTCGCCTTGCAGATAAAAAACTCCGTCAACCATATGCTCAAGTGTTTTAGGTCCTGCAATGTTGCCTTCTTTTGTAATATGTCCGCTGACAATAATTGCGATATCATTTTCTTTGGCTAGTCGCATTAAGTGAAATGCTGATTCACGAAGTTGTCCGATACTTCCCGGAACAGTTTGTGTTCTTTGTGTATAACAGTTTTGAATTGAGTCGATAATAATTAAGTTCGGCTTTTTTTCTTGCGCTGTATTGATAATTGCTTCCAGGTTTGCTTGATCAGAAAATAAAAGTTGAGTTTTTGTGCAGCCGATTCGCTCAGCTCTGCCCTTTACTTGCTCAAGAGACTCTTCAGAAGAAAAATAAAAGACGGAATATTGTTGTGCAAGTTGTGCAGAGACTTGAAGAAGAAGGGTTGATTTGCCAATGCCAGGGTCGCCAGTCAAAATTAAAAGCGAATTTGGCATTATGCCGCCGCCAAGTACCCGGTCCCATTCTGTAATACCAGAAAGCATCCGTTTTTTAGGTTTGTTTGTAACTGTTTCTAATGTAGAGAGAGACAGTTTTTTTGTGCCGAATTTTTGGGTTAAGTTTGATGTTGCAGAAGTTGTTTCTTTAAAGCTTTCCCATTCTTTACATTCGGGACAGCAGCCCATCCATTTAGGAGTGCTATAGCTACATGAAGAGCATGTAAATAGAGTTTTTTGTTTGGCCATATTTTTTTATATTGTATTAAAAGTTGGATAGGGGTTGGGATTATATACAAAATCGCGCCCCAATATGTTCGATACATTCAACCGTGTTAGTATATTATATCGTTTTCTTTTTGTATCTTTTTTTATAATCTTGCTTTGTATTTTAGGGAGTTTAGGCTGTTTTATTTTTGGAAGTTTGATTTGCATGTGCTTGCGAATTCTTTTCTTTTTTTTGTTATCTTTTTTTGTTTCTACTTTTGGAAGTTTCAAATGTTTTTGAAGATTGGTTAAGTTCGACTTGGGCCTTTGTGTGGTTTTTGTTATTAAAAATTTTTTTAGTTGTGGAAGATTGATTTTGCTTTTTTTGTTACCTTGGCCTCTATTTTTCCATTTTTTGCGACATTTTTCGCATGTGGGGTCAACCTCAACTATTACGCGGGCAATTCTTCTTAGTGTCAGCTGATGTTTTTTGTAACGTTTATCGTTGTTAAAGGCTATAAAAGTTTGTATGTCAACGTTGCTCAGATATTTTGCGAATTGGGAAAGTTGGTTGATTTTAAAAAGGTGTCCATTTCCAATGCCTACTGTATTTGTATTTTTTTTATTTATAATGACCTCACGCATTATTTCTGTGCTTTTTACGGATAGGGCCTCCATTTTTTGACCGCATGATGTTTCAACTGTTTCTTTTCCATAATTAAAAAGAATGTGATAATTATTTCTTTGAAGATAGTCAATCAACATGCTGTTCAATCCGCAATCTTTGCCGATTATTAGAAATAATGTGGAATATTTTTTTGGCGTTATTTTTATTTTTTTTGGCATACAAAAGATAGTGTGATTAAAAAAAAACATACCCAATAATATAAAAAGTAACATTTTTCGATTATGCATACACAAGTCCCTCCCCCAAGGTTCTAGAAAATGTTTTTTCTTTTCTAGTTTACTGAATCTATGATCTTTTTTTCAGTACTTTTTTTTATCGCAAAAAAAGTTGGACGTTTGTCGATATCATGACAATCGCGACAACGGGCTTGATAAGCTTCTTGTGCTCCGACTAAAATAACAGGGTCACTGTATCGTGCAGGTTTTCCATTAACAAGTCGCTGAGTAAAATGGGCATCCTTTCCACAAATTGTGCAAATAGCTTGTAGCTTTACTACGTGGTCTGCAATTGCCAGTAGTGTTGGCATAGATCCAAATGGAACGCCCCGGAAATCAAGATCGAGACCCGCAACAATTACCCGCTTTCCTGCATCGATCAGTTGACACACAACCGAGACAATTTGATTACCAAACCACTGGGCCTCATCGATGCCGATCACGTCAAAATTTTTTTTTCTTTCGAAGGTAAGAATTTCTTCAATGCTTTGTATCGCTTCAGCTTCCAGTTTATTTCCATCGTGTGATACAACACATTCAAGAGTATGTCGGTCATCAAGTGAATGTTTACAGGTCAGTACGTTGAGCTTTGCAATTTGGGCTCTACGAAGCCGTCGTATAAGTTCTTCAGATTTTCCCGAAAACATAGGTCCACAAACAACTTCAAGTGTTCCAGGTTTCTTTTTTTTTTCCGGAGCCTTGGTCATTTCAATCGTCCTTTCGATATGAGAGTGGGTGTTTTTTCTAGAGGTTCAGCTTAAGGTTTCCCCCTCTTTTTTAAAAGCATGAATTTGAGTTTTTTAAATAATCGTTTTCCATTCACGAATAAGGAACTTTCGGGTAACCTTATTTATTATGAAAAATAAAAAAGAACAACTCAAAAAGAACGTTTCGATAGCACTTAACAAGTATCTTTCAACCTCCGGTTTGTGTTCTCGTCGACAGGCGGTCGAATATATTAAGTTAGGTTTGGTGAAAGTAAATGGGGTTATTATAAAAACGCCCTACCATAGAGTAACAGATCAAGACATAGTTTTGTTTAAAAACAAAAAGGTTTTGCAGGATAAAAAAATATACATTCTGCTCAATAAGCCAAGAGATTACGTAACAACAGTTTCAGATCAGGCTGGACGACGAACAGTTATCAATCTGATCAAAGATGCAACAGGCAAGAGAGTGCATCCTGTTGGAAGACTTGATCGGACAACAACCGGCCTGCTTTTATTGACTAATGATGGCCAACTGACGCAACGGCTTGCCCATCCTCGCAACGAGGTTAAAAAAGTCTACGCTGTTGTGCTTGATAGGCCGTTGCAGTTTGCAGATCTACAAAAAATAAAAGAGGGTCTGATGTTAAAAGATGGGCTCGTGCAAGTTGATCGAGTCAGTTATATTCCCGACAAAAGAAAAAATAATATCAAAATTCAGCTGCACAGTGGAAAGAACAGGATTATCAGAAGGATATTTGAATTTCTTGGTTACGCTGTTTCTAAACTAGACAGGATTAACTATGCAGGGTTGACAAAGCGTGGCTTACCGCTTGGCAGATGGCGTCTGCTTAATGAACGTGAAATACGTGATTTAAAGAATGATGGTCAAATAGGATTTCCAAAAGAGACACAAAAAAAGAAGGGCGAAAGAAAGTATGGCACTCGATCAACAAAAAGGACCGGTTCAAAGAACGGTTCTTCAAAAAAAAGAAATCATTCGCCAAACAGTAAATTTCGTCAGAAAAAAACTGGAAGGTGAAGGATCCGGTCACGATTGGTGGCATGTATATCGAGTTTGGCAAGTTGCGCGTTCACTAGCACAACAAGAGCATGCAAATCTTTTTGTTGTAGAGTTGGCGGCCTTGCTTCATGACATAGCTGATTGGAAATTTTATGGGGGTGATGATACCGTTGGGCCGAGAGTTGCACGTGAGTGGTTAGAGACTTTGTCGATAGAAAATGAAACAATCTTACATGTTTGTCAGATTATAAAAAATATTTCCTTCAAGGGTGCGGGTGTTGAAACGCCAATGAAAACAAAAGAAGGAATGGTTGTACAGGATGCCGATAGGCTTGATGCGATCGGTGCAATTGGTGTTGCGCGCTGTTTTGCGTACGGTGGTTTTACAAAAAACGCTATGCACGATCCTGAACAGGAGGCTGTTCAGCATAAATCGGCAAGTGAATATCGGGCAAATAGGTCGACAAGTTTAAATCATTTTCATGAAAAATTATTTTTGCTCAAAGATAGAATGAATACCGATGCCGCGCGCAGGTGCGCAGAGTTTCGACATCAGTATATGGAACAGTTTGTCGAGAGGTTTTTAAAAGAGTGGGATGCTTGTGACATCTCTTTCTGAGAAAAAGGTTTAATCATGTCAAATGAATACATCGTTGTTGAGCAATCTTTAAAATTACATGGTCAAGCAGATTTAGTTGGTGCTAAAAATGCTGTGTTGGTTATCATGGCTTCACTTGTTTTAACAAGTGGCAAATCAAAACTGAAAAATGTTCCCTGTTCACAAGACGTTTTGCACATGATTCGATTACTTGAGGAGCTTGGGGCACAGGTTTTTTTTGATAAAGAAAAAAATGAGCTTGAGGTTGATACAAGTACCATCATTAACTATAAAGTTTCTCCCGAAATTATGAAAAAGATGCGAGCATCAGTTTTGGTAATGGGGCCACTGCTTGCTCGATTCGGTTGTGTCGACCTTGCACTGCCGGGCGGATGTGTGATCGGTGCTCGTCCAATCAATTATCATCTGACCAATTTTGAAAAGATGGGGGCAGTTGTTGAGGTAACAGGTGAATCTATCTCTGCTCGGGCAGCACAGTTGCATGCGCAAAAATTAATTTTAGAGTATCCAAGTGTTGGGGCAACAGAAAATTTATTGATGGCAGCTGTTTTAACACAAGGAACAACAAAAATTATTAATGCTGCGCTTGAACCTGAAGTGCTTGATTTAATTGCTGTGCTGAAAAAAATGGGGGCGAACATAACAATTGTTCCACCTGCGGGTATTGTTATTGAAGGTGTAAATGTTCTACATCCGATTGAACATGAAGTGATACCTGACCGCCTTGAAGCAGGGGCGCTATTATTGGCAGCTGCTATGACCAATGGGCAGATTTATATTCCACAAGCGCCAGCCTATGCACTTGATATGTTTTTATTGAAGCTAAAAGAGATGGGACATGCAATTGAGATTGGGGCGAATGAAATCGGTGTTCGTTTGACGGCAACATCTTCTCCTCGCGCCGTTTCATTCAAAACTGGTCCATACCCTGGGTTTCCAACAGATTTGCAGTCACCAATGATGGCTGCACAGTGTTTAGCATCTGGAACCAGTGTTATCCAGGAAACAGTATTTGAAAATCGTTTACTTCACGTCCGAGAGTTACAAAAAATGGGCGCACAGATCAGTGTGAAACACAACACTGCAAGGGTGACTGGTGTTGACGAACTGTACGGTGTACCAGTTATTGCAACCGACATTCGTGCATCATGTGCGCTTGTGCTTGCTGGTTTTGTTGCAAAAGGAACAACCGTCATGTCCGGTGTGCATCATTGGCGACGCGGGTACGAATCATTGGAAAAGAAATTGGCACAACTAGGTGGAAAAATTTCGTTGAAAGAGGGGGATGTTGCTGAGTTGTATACGCATGAGCAATCCGGTGGCGTGAACAAAAGAGTTCGAGTATAGTAAAAACTTGGTTGCCTTTTACTCCATGAAATCATTATAAATGTGACAAAGAGGTTCTCCAAGTAGAAATTCTAGAGCTGCTGCCTTAACAATTCTTCGAATAATTTTTTGAGATCTGCTCAACGCCTTTTTTTGACGTTGAGCAGATTTTTGTTTAGCTACATTATGTTTTTTTTGTTCTGCTGATTGTTGTGGTGCTGCGCATAAGATGTTTCCAGAGATTATCGCAGCACAGCATATAAATAGTGGATAACCTATTGTTTTATTCATTATACAGGGCCTTATTTTTTCCCTGCAAAGAGAGCATCAACACCTTTTTTAGATAGTTGGTATGGCAAAACAACTGCTGCAATTGGAACACCAATATCGAGAACAGGGCTGACAATTTTGTTGTGTACGAAACGAGTGAAACCCTTCCAATAACGGAAAAGTTTAATCGAGTAACGGAAAAGTGTAATCGAGCTGTTTTTAAGAAATGGTAATTTTATCCAACCAATAAGGCAAAGATTATCTTTCAGGACATCATCAAAAGAACAAAAAACTTTGTACGCATAATTGTGCTGAGCGATGGCGACAGGTTTGTTTTCACGTTTCCATTTATTGTGAATCGCCAGACATAGAAGTGTTTGTTCAAGAGATGCATTATGTTTGAATTTCCAATTTATTGTCATCGTTTTGTTATTTGATCGCCTTTTGTATTCTACCTTTCTTGCATACAACAGTTCACGACTTTTATTTCCATCGGTGTCTATACCTTGTAATTTTACATCTATCTTGAAGATGTTGTAACCGTTGGGAGACACAGAGTAACTTGTAGCAAATTTCTTGTAAACATGTTTACGAATATCAGCTATTTTTCCTGTTTTGAATGAACAGATGAGTTTGGAAATAAGTTTGTTTTTTTTGTTAGAGAAAAAGTGATCTTCAATCTGCTTGATTGTTAT
>CAYZEO010000024.1:0-14425 GCA_964477815.1 uncultured Pseudomonadota bacterium
TTCTTCCAGACACAGCATCTATCCTTTTGATAAAGGTCTATTTGTACTCTTTCCAACAATGCATGATCAAAGAACAAAAAAAATTTCCCAGTATCTTGAAAAAGAATTGTTTCTTTTTGCAAAGCAAGAGCTTGAAAAACTGGTTTTAGCAAAAAAAATTCCTCCGGGGGTGGTTGACAGATTCAGATCTATTGCTAAAAAACATTCTAATTACGGCGCCGCTCTGATGTCCATAGAAATACCTTCATTTATTGCTCAGGCGTACCCAGAGGTCCGAGAAAGAAAGGTGCTGGACGCAATTATGAAAGCTAGTAAAGCAGTAGATAAGAAACGGCTGAAGTTGATAAAGGGCTTTATTCCAGGCTTTACGAGGCCTCTAAAGCTTTTCTTGAACGGTAAACTTAAAATGATTCGTGATTTTAAAAATTTGGGGATAGTAACTATTCGAGCACTTAGTTCAAATGATATTTGGGTAATAACAAGAAAAACATATCATAGAGGTCCAAGATTGCCAAACATCTTTATAGAACATTGGAATGGAAAGGGATGGGTAAAAAAAGGTGAAACAAAACAGTATTCCCGCAAAATACAAATTGGTTTTGATGGATCAATTTTTGCCATTACTTTGAAAGGTGTCTTGGTTGAGTGGAATGGTTCTATTTGGGAACAGCTTCCAATTCAGTTTGATCGAGAATTTTTTGAGCTAAATTTTTCTGTTATAAGTGCCAATGATATATGGTTTTCGTGTGAGCATCGGAAAGATGGGAACCATACTACAACATTTTTCCATTGGAATGGCAAAGAAATAGAACAACGCGGATCTTTGAAAAATTCTGAAGCCCGTAATATGGCTGTAGCTCCTGGGATTACACTCATCACGGATTGTAACAATAAAATTTACAAATGGGTCGATGAGCCAAAAAAAGACAAACTTATATTACCAAAAATAAACAATCGTATAATTATTAAACCGGTAGGCTTTGTTCCTACTAAACCTGATTTTGAGTCTCCACCAAAATAGTTGCTTGCAAATGTTTTATAATTCCAAAGTTTTATCGACTTAGTTTCTCAAACAAGGCAAAAATCTCATCATAACTCATATCTTTTTTATATCGAGCAACCTCTCGTCCCCCTTTAAGAGCAATGAGACACGGGACTTTAAAGACAGAAAATTTTTCAACTATGTCCTCTGCCAACTCAGCATCAACTTTAAATACATCGACCGTTTCGGCAAATTCTCGCGCTATTTTTGCTAATTTTGGTAACATCAAAAGACATGATGGGCAATGTTGCGTATAAAAATCTAAAATAAGAGGCTTCTTGCTTTCTCTTGCCTTTTTCTTAAATTCTTTAAGTGAATCTATTTGCTCAAGCTTAAATTTTTCCTCTCCCTCTTGTTTTGTTTGAAAGAATGAAGGCTCAAGCTTTTTTGTCATCAGTTTATTCAAACCTATTTTTGACAAAAAGCGCTCTGCATCAAGCCCTGCCTTAATTCCATCTCCCGAAGCAACCCCAGCCTGACGATAAATGGAGTCCGCTACATCTCCTGCTGCAAAAATGCCAGGAACAGATGTTTCCTGCGTGCGCCCTTTCACCTGAATATGTCCCAAATTATCCATGGCAAGAACTCCTTTAAACATTTTTGAATTAGGAATACGTCCTATAGCCAAAAAAAGACCATTTGTAGCATAATTTGACTCCTCTCCGGTCTTGTTATTTCGTAAACGCACACTGGTTACAAAGGTATCATCTCCGATAATTTCTTTAACTTCAACATTATAAAGTACAAAAATGTTCGGATAGCCTTTCAAATGATCTTGCATAGCCTGGGATGCACGCATCGAATCTTTTCGCACCAAAATAGTTACCTTTTTTGCATAAGAAGCAAGCTGCATCGCCTCCTCTACAGCAGAATCACCGCCTCCAACAATTACAACCTCCAAATCTTTATAAAAAGGCGCGTCACATATTGCACACGCGCTTACTCCTCCTCCCCAGTACTTTTGCTCACCGGGAATACCCAGGTAGCGAGGATCAGCCCCAGTTGCGACGATAACACTCATTGCATGGAGAGTCTCGCCGCCACGAGTAGAAAGGACAAAAGGCCAACTAGAAACATCAACACTCTCAACGGTATCAGCAAAAAATTCCGCGCCAAACGTTTTTGCCTGATCCTGTACGCCGCCAACCGCTTGCGAACCTAACATTCTTTTTACACCAGGCCAATTTTCCACAAAACTTGTTTTCATCAACTGGCCACCGGGCTCATCTCCTTCAAAAACAACCGTTTTAAGGTTTGCTCGACACGTATAAACAGCTGCACTTGCACCCGCCGGACCTGATCCAATAACCACTACAGGCACCAAATTATCTTTTCCAACAGCATCCGATATTTTGTAAACAATTGATGAATCACCCCCGATACAGCTTGGAATCATCGCTAAAGACAATAACATTACAAAACCATGGCACGCTCTTTTCAAAAAAGTCATAAAAGTCTCCAATTCCTGATATCCTAACTAAAAACAACACAATAAAAATCTCTCAAAAAGATTAAACCAGTACGAGAAAAATTCGACAAAAATATCAAATTCGATTAATCTATTCCTTTAGACAAAACTCAGACTTTTTCATTACTAGTAGGAAAGGCGCGGCGAAGATGAAATTTTCGAATTGCACTAAAACGACTCTCTTGCCCCTGTTATTGATATCAACAATTATTTCTGCGCACATAGAAGAATCCACTGAGCCATCAGAAACAACCAACCCTACTATTGTAAAACGAGTTGTTACACCATCTCCGAAAGATACAAAAGACAATACGGAGTCAATAGTAAGTGAACCTACAGCCCAGAATGTGGACAATGTTGACTTGGAGGAATTCAATTTTGCTGATTTTGGAATTTCGGAAGAACAGCTGGAACAAATGAAATCTGCAGTTTCTGTCATGATGGACACAATGATCATCAAATTGACCACTCAATTGAAAGATGTAGATAACATTTTAGAAGATCTTGCCTTGTCAACAAACAACAATGCATTTGGAACCAAAAACAAACAAAAATTGTTGGAGCAAATAAAATCCGTTCGACGTATCATCACAAACGTGCAAAAAAACTCATTTATTGAAATAAATCCTATTGTATTGCAAGATTTAACCTCTTTTACCAGTCTTCTTATTGATCACGTAGGTGAATCAGTTAAAGGGGGCTTTAAAGACCTTCCCTCCTTTGAAGAAAAGCTACCGCTTCTTCAAAGGCGTTCGATAGAGGGAATAGATATTGAGCAAATTCAAGACAAAATCGCAAAAAACGAAGAACTAATTGCTAAATTAACTGTCGATGCTCAAGAAATAGGCTTGACATGGTACAACAAAATTTTTCGGAAAATAAGTAATCTTGCAATAATTGCACACCGTCGCAAATGGGATAGGAATCTCTTAGGAGCCTCTGTACTTGGTAGTATTGGTGCACACTGCATAATGAAATACACGAAATTTGGATACAACCCAGCAGACATTCTCAGATTGAAGGCAGCAAAACTAGAAACCGCCCGAAAAACATTTAATGAATCGTCCTTCCAAGAAGCAGGAAAACAAATTGAAATGAGTTTAGAAAAAGCAAGACTCATTGAACAAAAAGAAGAAATTCAAGGAATAAGCCTGCCTGATAAATGTGCACGCTCAATTCGATGGGCTTTAGGCATGCCTCCAATTGAAGAAAATGGTGAATTAGCTGAAGGGGCTATTGCTTCTGAATGGAATAGAACAAAGGTAAATTGGTTTGGTAAAACAGACCTAACTGTAAAGACAATGGGGGCAATTCTTTTGGGCGCATATGTTCCAGTTATTCGTTTTGTATATGGCGCCAATTGGGCAAAAAGATTTGGAGGCTGGGTTGGAAAAGGACTCATGAAGGTCTATGGAAAGCTTATTGGTGGAACTGCTGGAAAACAGACAATCAGAGATCAAGATGACAGTGGACAGTTTGAGCCTCGATACACCTTTGATGATGTTGTCGGCTTTGACCACATTAAAGCTATGCTTTGGAATGTTCTTGAATACATCAAAAACCCTGAGCGCTTTGATCGAGCAAACATACCACCGGAACACGGTTATCTTTTCACTGGACTGCCTGGAACAGGAAAATCTTTTGTTGCAGAAGCATTTGGTGGAGAAATAAGAAAAATATTTAAAGAAATTGGAAGAAATAAAGACGAGCTTGGCTTTTATTCATTCAAAGCTGGAGACTTGAATGAAACAGGACTTGGTCTACTTCTTGAATGCGCAAGAAATGAAGCTCCGTGCGTCATATTTATTGATGAAATTGATCTTCTGAGATTGCAAAGAGCAAAAGGAAACAGTGTTCTCTTGAGTGAGTTCCTTAGCTCTTTGAGTGGTGTTTTAAGCAAAGACAGCGGAAAACAGATAGTTGTCCTTGCCGCAACAAATCGCCCTGAGCACCTGGACAAGGCCCTTCGTCGTCGAGGCAGGCTCGGAAAAATCATTCACTTTGAACTCCCAACAGTAGCCGAAAGGAAACAGTTCTTCGTGAAAAAACTCAGCCCTCTTCTTCCCGATTTGAATAAAATCGATATTGATAAACTAGCAGAAGATACTGAGGGAAGAACTTATGAGGAACTTGCGGTATTGATAAACTCAGCATTTCAAAGAACAAAAATATCTGGCCAAACACTTACTCAAAAGCATTTGGAGGATGCTCTTGATGAAGAACTGCGCAGCATAGTTAATAAAAATATTAACATTTCAGAACAAGAACAAAACTTGATAGCAGCTCATCAGGCAGGACATGCACTCGCCATTGAATTGCTGGAACTTCGCAGGGAACTGTCAGCAGTGACCATTAAGCCTCGATTAGCCGATTTGCAAGATGAATCTTATGCTCAATACTATGCAAAAAGAAAACAAAAGGATGTTGAGTATGGAAGAACATTTACCAAATGCTCTTTTGACCACCTTGAAATTTATTCACGAGAAGAAAAAATCAAAGAGTGCAAAGTTCTTCTTGCTGGTATAGTAGCAGAAAGAATTCTCTTCGGATCTTGTGGTCATAGCTATGGAACAAACAACAAGCAAAAAGCTCTCAATTTGATTAAATCACTTGTGTTTGAGGGACTTCACGTTAAAACTATGCCAAAAAAGATACAGCTCGAGTATTTCCAAAAAGCATTGGCTCTCCTGAAACAGTGCGAAGAAGAAATAGAAGAACTCCTGGTGAAACATAAAACCAAGCTTCAGGCCATTGCTGATTCACTGCAAAAATACAAAACTCTTTCTGCAAAAAGAGTAAAAGAGATACTTGCTTCTTGTGACCAGCCAACTTCTCCTGACCAACAAGTTTCTTCTCAGGAAGTTCCTGTTCCAGCATAAAAATCCACGACAAAAAAAAGAGGCCGTACAATTCTTGTACGGCCTCTTTTTTGATGTAAAAAAGTTTTAAAATGAATCGATCAGATCTATCCGCTTTTGATATTTTCCACCCAAAAAGTCTGCCTCAACCCAAGCGCTAACCATCTCGAGGGCCTGGTCTCGTGTGACAAAATCTGCTGGTATAACCAATACGTTTACCTTATCGTGTTCTTTATTGAGTCGTGCAACTTCTTTATTCCAAGCGAGGCCAGCATAAATTTTTTCAAAACGATTTGCTGCAATCGACATGCCAACTCCTGTCCCGCACAACAAAATTCCCGCCTGGGCTTTTCCGGATTGAATATTTTGAACAACTTCTCGAGCAAAAATAGGATAATCGCACGAATCGGAAGAGTGGCAACCTACATCAAGCCAAAGAATGTTTTTTGAAAAGTCATTATAGCTTTTTATAAACTCCTTGTATTCAAAACCCCGGTGATCTGTGCCAATTACAACATTCATTTTAAACACTCTCCTTGGCCGGTTTTTCTTTTTGTTTTACATGCCAAGCTTGAAAAGCCTCTTTTTTTGTAGTTTTGAATACAAGTTTAATTTCATCTGTTTTTGTATTTATTAAGGGTTGGTCTTCGATATCTTTAGCATTAAAACGAAGAATATAGGCGGTTTTAAATCGAGTATGTTTTTTGCCAAAAATAAACTTATACTCTGGGGACAGTTCAACTTTTTTAAACTCCGTCGGAATAAAAAAATGACTTCCTATTTTAAGCAAAATAGTCCATTCAGAATCTTTGTCCCCAATTAGAATGTCTGCAGGGCTCAACACATAAAAAGAAATAAAATGATTGTTTTCCTCTAACTGCCTTCGTAAAAAAATCTGTTTTTCTTCATCACTTTTGCCACGTTTAAGTGCATAAATATCTGCAATCAATTCACGAATATCATCTGCTAACCATAAAGAATCAAAGGCTCCAACAAGTGTAAACTGATCATAGATACGAGATGATCGAATGTTCTCTTTTGCAACTGTTATATTTGTTTCAACATTTGTTCCCTGATCAACGTTTTGCTTGCCCCAATCTATAATTCGACAACCAGGAAAAAAGGTTAAAAAAAGAACTGATAAGAAAAAAAAACTGATGTCTCGCTTCATAAACAGACCCCTTTACTCTAGAATTGAAAAGTAACAGTAGTAGCGTAGAAAAAACAGTCATTTTTTACAAGGTCATTATGAATCGCATATCCTTTCTTTTGGGTTGGCGTTACCTTCTTGGTTCACGTCAGGAACGTTCTGTTTCTGCAATGATTTTGGTCTGTTTTTTGGGAATAACAATCGGTTCGTTCGCTCTTGCGCTTGTTGCAAGCGTTATGAACGGCTTTGAAAAAGTCACACACGAAAAAATGCAAGGAATCCATTCCCAGATTATTATCCACGCAGAAGGCCAACTTATAAATACAAAAAAAATTGGAGAAGTCCTAAAAAAAGAGTTTCCTGAAATCGCCGCATTTAGCCCTTCGGGTTCAGGGCAAGCTCTACTGCAAAATCGAGAAACCGAGGAAATGTATAATATTGTTGCCATCCGAGCAATCGATCCTGCTAGAGAAAGAAAGATAGGTAGACTTGAAGAAAAAATTGTTGAAGCAATTGAAAAAAAGGAGAAACTTCCCAACCTTGTCAAACATAATAAAGTTATTATCGGACAAAAACTCGCAGAAACAATTGCAATAAAAACTGGACAACCTATTACCCTTTTTGTCAGCCAAAATGATGAAATAAGAACAAAAACGATACATCTTGAGCATAAACATGCCAAAGTTAGCGGAACGTTCAAAACAGGGATTGATGAATTTGATAGCGGAGTTATTTTTTGTTCTGTCCCTCTTTTTAAAAAACTTTTTCCAGAATCGGGAATGACCCAGATTGGAGTTCGTTTAAAATCAAACGCTGATGAAAATAAAACAATAAAAGCTTTGCGCAAACGACTTGGTCTCTATGTTCATTCCTGGAAAGATCTGTATCCAGCGCTTGTCTCAGCTTTGAAATTAGAAAAATACGCAATGTTTTTGATTCTTGCACTTATAACACTGGTAGCAAGCATGAATATTATCTCACTTATGTTTATGCAAATCTCCAGGAAAAGAGCAGATATTGCAATTTTCAAGGCGATGGGAATGTCTGATTCTAATATATCTCAAACATTTTTATTGATTGGTATGAGCATTGCCTTTATCGGCTCGATACTGGGCCTGACCCTTGCATTTTGTGCGGGCTGGATTTTGGAAACATACCCATTCATAACTCTGCCAGACGCCTACTACGTAACACATCTTCCATCTCGTATGACAATACAGATTTTTGTAGCCGTTTTTACTGTTGTCATGCTGTTAAGTTTTATCTCAACGTGGCTGAGCGCACGCCGAACAAAAAATGTAAATATTTCTCATGTATTACGTTTCGAGGGATAGAATGAAACAAACAATTTCTATAAAATCCAAACTGCATTCGGCAGATTTGGAAAACAAAAGAGTTTTTTTGCGGGCGGATTTTAATATTCCGATTGCTCATGGAAAAATGATAGACGACTATCGTCTTGAAAGGATTATTCCAACACTCAATTTGATCTTTAAAAAGAAGGGAAAAATTATTCTGGGTACACATCTGGGCCGTCCACAAGGAAACAACCCGTCCCTTTCTGCCAAAATGCTGTTGCCCTGGTTTAAAAAACATGAATATAAGGTTGAATTCGAGCCTGATCTTGCAAGCGCATATGAAAAAAGTTTCCACAATCCAGACGTAATTCTTTTGCTCGAAAACCTACGGTTTTTTCCAGGCGAACGGTCCGACGACCAAGAATTCGCTCGAACTCTGGCACAGATAGGTGATTATTATGTTAATGATGCATTTGGACTCGTTCATCGAACAGATTGTTCTATCACAAAAGTACCACAGATTTTTGAATCAAATAAAAAAACTATTGGTCTTCTGATTGAAAAAGAACTGCACATGCTCAACAAGCTCCTCGAAAAACCAAAGTCTCCGTTTGTTCTTATTATCGGTGGCGCAAAAATCAGCAGCAAACTTCCGTTTATTAAATCGTTAGTCACACAAGTCGATGCAATTTTGCTCTGTCCTGCAATTGTTTTTACCTTTTTAAAAGCTTTAGGCAAACCTGTTGGCAACTCCCTTGTTGATGACGAACTTTTGTTGGCAAGCAAAGAGATTCTAGAAACAGCACAACAAAACAACACAAAAATAGTATTTCCTCTGGATTATCAGATTGCAGATCAAACATTTGACGGTCCCGTTTCGTATATCGAATCAACAGACATTCCAGATAATTCTTTTGGTGTTTCAATTGGTCGCAAAACTGAAGAACTTTTTGCACAAGAAATAATGAACGCTCAAACAGTATTTTTTAATGGTTCTCCCGGCAACGAAGAAAATGAAAAAACACTCGAAGGCTCTTTGGCAATTTTATCCGCAATGGCAGGCTCTGATGCCGTAACTGTTGCATCTGGAGGTAACACCACAGCCCTTGTGCAAAAGTTTGGATTTACAAAAGAATTAGATTTCTGCTCAACTGGAGGAGGTGCAACCCTTGCATATTTGGCAGGAGAAAAATTACCTGGACTAGAACCATTTTTAAAAGAAAGGACGTAACAATGCCTGAATTTGGCAATTCATTTAGTGGATTAAAAGCAGACAGGAAACTAACCAAGTCAGAATTAATCCGCGCAATTCGTATGATGATCGCATCAGAATATGAAGCAATTCAACTGTACATGCAACTTGCAGAATCAACCGATGATGAACTGGCAAAAAAAGTGTTGACCGACATCGCTGACGAAGAACGTGTACACGCGGGAGAATTTTTGCGATTGCTCAAACATCTTGCACCAGACGAAGAAACATTTTACAAAGAGGGAGCTGAAGAAGTCGAAGAAATGATAAAATAAGTAAAAACGGGGGGCAGATCTTTAAAAATCTGAACCTCGTACATTCTTTTTCAACTAAAACTCAATAAATCGGACAAAAACCAAGCAGAGATATTCCATGACACACATGTTCATCCGTAAAGGTATCACCCATATCTTCTTTTTCGAAAACAAGCATACCGTGATTCCCATACTTTATTTCTAATGAACAAGAAGACGGTTGTTGCATTTCAAGAGTTCTTCCAACACTTTCGACAAATTCATCGTGAGTATCATTAACTTTACGCAAACTCGGAATCCACAACTCTCGAACCTTATGGTTGAATGGTGACTCTTTAATTCTTGCCATAAATTTTTCTGGATGATCCCACAACATATCACAAACAGTCGGGTTTTCTGCGTGAGAAAATCCTGCAACACCTTTTAAACAATCAAAATCTGGATTGTCCACAAAAAAAGCAGCTTTTTTTAAATTGAAACAACGCTCGTGACAAAGATCGCGCAAAACAAATTCAGTCAGATCGTCACGCCCGTGCAGTGATAAGATTTTTTGTGGCAGTTGACTCAAGTGATTAAAAATACTGTTTTGTCTGTTTAACAATTTATCATGCTCCATGACTGATCCTTCCCCGTTAGCACACTGTAGAATCCCTTAAGTTGCCCTTTTACTATCATTACTTCCCTTTCTTCTACCATACCCGATGGAACAGTCAACATCAATATCTATAAAAAAGATATCCTACATTTGACAGCAAGCAGAGCTTTTTTGTAGAGTACGTGAGCAATAGTGAAGCGATTGAAACAACACTGGAAAGAAACTGTGAAAAGAAGCATCACGATTTCTTGCGTTTTTGTATCTTCTTGGTTTTGTAAGGAGACACTTATGCTTGGAAGAAGTGTCCACAGGCCAAAGGATGATTCCTTAGCACGCATTGATGTTAGATGGCGTGGACAATCAAAACCAGTTTACACATTAAGAGATTCACATCTTGAAAAATACCCGATATTCGGAACATTTAATGAGACCTTTTTTAATAAACATCAATTGCCCGACTCATTTTTAGCTTATCGCTACGCACCAACAAAAAAAGTTCGGGGAAAAACCCTCAAAAACTATATCAATAGCCTGATAAAAGAAATCTCACAAAAGAAAAAAAAGTTTACGGACTTTACTGTTCTTCGCTCGCGGGACTTTAACCGAAGGAAATGTTCTGGTTTGATTATACTCAAATGTAAGCATCATCCATTTGTTGTAAAAATATTTATGGAAAACCCAAAAACTTTTATTATGCACGGCTCAAAAGGAATTATCCCTGCCTTCTTTTTTTACATGTCTGGCGGCGTCAACCGACATCTTCTTGGTTTTACCAGAATTAAAAACCTCCAGCTTATGCAAGTGAAAGTTCAAAAAAATAAAAAATGGAAAAATCAAGTTGTCTTTCCGCGTAAATGGTTTTACTTGCCAGAAAAAAGTCGCTGGCTTGAAATAACCGGCACAAATATAGGAACAAAAAAACAAAAAATTGCCATTCCTGCAACCTACTGTCTTGTTTCTGACTGGATCGATTCTGAAAGAACTGCAACCGTATTTAATCGAAGCGACAGAAAGCGATGTATGAGTCTGTGTAATTGTTTAGAGCTAGGAATCGACCCACACATCGACAATTTTTTGATCGAACGAAAAACAAAAAAAATCGCAATTGTCGACACAGAGCACTTTCCAACTGTTGTGGGAATAAAGAAAAAACGAGAGTTTAGGGGGTATTTTTCCTGGATTTCACGACTAGGAATCGATTGTGCCAAGTCGCTCTTTTTTAGAAATAAAGAAAAGCGAAAAAACGTTCAAAAAATGGAACTTACTGAAACACAACTCCTCTATGACGATTGTGAAAATAAAGAAGGCCCTCCAAAAAAGGGCCCTATGGCTTAAATCTGTATTCAACAGATATTTCAAGCTGACTTTGCCACTCCAAAACCAAACCAACCAGCAACAGTCTTACCTATATTCGAAAAAAGGGTTCCTATCTGCGCCAGAACCCCCCTTTTTTCAGCAATTTTGTCTTCGTGTTTGCGATCAAAATCCTTAATTTCACAAAACTCCTGGTACGCACCATATCGTCGCAAAAAAAGCTGGGCTTTTTCAATTTTCGAATCAACCTGAGTGTCACCTGTTATTTTTGCCCCTGAAAGAAACTGCGATATTTCTTTAAACCATTCAGGTTTGTTTTTTTTCATATCTTCAAGTGCTTTACTAAAAAAGTAGCTATGCGTCGCCCGGATTTTTGAACTGTCGCCCCTTGTTGTCTCTTCGCTTAGCCTAGCGTAATAAAGAGCAAAAAGATCGCGATCGTCCTGTGCAACAACACGATTTATAAAATCTTCAAATTTTCCATCGACAAAATTGGGCAGATTTCTTTCTGCTAGTGCTTGTTTACGGATATCTAAAAAATCACAGTACACTCCATATCTCGTCAAAAAGGTTTGAACCTTTTGCAACAGGGGATCATCCTTCTTTTTGGGACGCTCTTTGATACAACGATCAACTATGTCAAACCAATCTGAGTGATCTCTCTTCAAATTAGCAAGCGCCTTTTTAAAAAAACCTTCGTAATTTATGTCCTCATCCCCTCCAGCATTCAATAGAGCAGAAATCTTTCCGTAATAATTGGAAAAAAGAGCCCTGTCGTTTTTGGCAACAATTCTTTCGAGAAAAGCATCAAACTTTTCATCAATGAAATCGATTCGAACCTCTTCTTGAGCTCTAGAGAAAAAAAATGTGAGCATACCTCCGAACAATATCAACCACCTTTTTCGATTAAGCATCACTTCATCCTTTCATTTGAATTTCTGCTTGTCTTACCTACGAATCTCCCGCTCCATACGTCTCAACTGATCGGAAAACCCAGGAGTTTTTTCGATATGTTGCTCAATCTTGTCAAGCGCATGCATCACGGTTGAATGATCCCTTCCACCCAAAAAGTGTCCTATATCACGCAGGGACTTATTTGTAGTTCGCTTCATCAGGAACATAGCAACCTGGCGCGCAAAAGACAAATTTTTATTACGCCTTTTAGAACGCAAATCACTTAAAGAGTATGGATAGAACCGAGATATACATCTCACTATTTTTCTAAAATTTACTCCAACTGCGTCTTCTTCCTGCGAACGCATCAGCACCCTTTTGCTAAGATCGATGGAAACCGGCTGCTTGGTTATAGAAGCAAATGCTAATACTCTAACAAGTGCTCCCTCTAGCTCTCGAATATTTGAATCGACTTGCATGGCAATAAAATGAGCAACATCATCGGCCAAATTTTCTGAATGCAAATCTGCTTTTCGTTTTAAAATAGCAACCTTCGTTTCCAAGCTTGGTGCATGAATATCGGTAACCAATCCCCAAGCCAAACGAGACCTCAAGCGCTCTGCAATCCCCTCAATATTCTGCGGGAATGTATCACTTGAAAAAACAATCTGTTTTTGCAAATCATAAAGTGAGTTAAAAATATGAAAAAAGGCTTCCTGGGTCTGTTCTTTATTAGAAATAAACTGAATATCATCAATGAGTAAAACATCAATGTTATTATATTTGGATTGAAATTTATGCACCTTGTTAAATCGAATCGCATTAATAAACTCACTCACAAAACGATCGGCTGTTTGATACAAAATTGACGCTTTGGCATTTCTTGCTCTGATACCATTACCAATAGCATGAAGTAAATGTGTTTTTCCAAGACCAGAACCACCATAAATAAATAGCGGATTATAAAGATGCCCTGGCTTTTCTGTGATAGCTTGCGCGGCAGCACTTGCCAGAGAGTTGCTTGGGCCAACAACAAACGTGTCAAATTTATACCCTATATTAAAAGAACCTCTATTTTTAGATTGTAGCCGCTTGAGCAACGCGTTTTTTGGTTTATCAAGAACCGCGGGTACTAAATCAACATCCTTTGAAGAAGTTGACGAACCAGCCTGAGATTTTTCTTGGCAAGCATCAATAAAAACAACTCTTAGTGTTTTAACATTAAGCAATCGACCTAGATGAAGCTGAATCAGATCGAGATAATTACCAACAATCCAATCCTTAACAAAAGCGTTAGGCGCTTGAAGAAACACCGTATGCTGCAAAGAGTCCCATTGATATAACGAAACGGCTTTGAACCAGGTTTCCACAACCCTGCTGCCCGCTTCTTCCCTAATAATATTTAGAAATTGGTCCCAAATTCCCTGTATCACAAATCCTTCCCATCGAAAAAACTTACCTGCAACCCTTATTGGTGCAAGTGCTCATCAAATAATTACTCACCACAAAAGCAAGCCTACTTTTTTTATATTTTGAGCGGTAACCATACTGTAGCAAAACAATGTTTCTTCGAAAAGAATATCCTAGAAATCTTGAACACAAAAATCTCAATAGATTCTCAAGATGCACATATTAAACAATAATCAAGTAGTATTCTTTTGTTGTTCAAAATAAGAAACAATACCGAAGCATATCCCTTGTGCTATCTGCTGACGATATTTTTTTTGTAGAAGTTTGCTAGCTTCCTTCTTGTTCGACAGAAACCCTACCTCAATAAGAGCACCTGGAATATCAACACCCAATAGCGTTCTAGGAACAGCAAACTTCACTCCTCGATCGGTTGCTTGCGGATTGCTTTTTCGCGCCAAATGATAAACAGATTTTTGCAAAGAACGGGCCAAGCGGTGCCCCTTTCGATACTGCAAAGCACGGCGAGAATCAATAACTTTTTTGCTTGCAGGGCCACAGCCTCTCGGACCAAATCGAAAGAGTGAATCGTTCAAACAAAAGGTTTCTATGCCTGAAATAGACTTCCGACCGGAACTATTTGCGTGAATTGAAATAAAAAGATCTGCAGAATTAATTTTGTTGCTCGATTTAATTCTTTGTTCAATTGTAACAGTGCGATCTGATGTTCTTGTCATAAAAACACGAAAACCCTGTGACCGTAAAAGCTTCGCAAGTTTTAACCCTATTGATAACGTAACATTCTTTTCTTTTATGCTAAAAAGCCCCAAGGCGCCCGGGTCGATTCCACCATGCCCGCAGTCAATAATGACAGCTCTTTTTTTTTTTTACAG
>CAYZEO010000025.1:0-13746 GCA_964477815.1 uncultured Pseudomonadota bacterium
CGATACTTAACTTTTTAGAAACAATGTTAATCACTTTTGAAGATGTATCTGTACGATCAAATGAAGCCATTGTTTATTTCTCCGCTTTTGCAGTTATGCCAAGTGTATCTTTTAATTTCTCTATGTCAGATATATTATTTACTGCTACAACCTGCTTTTCAGGATAGCGCTGTTTGAGCATATCATGCAACTGCATACCCGGTCCAATCGCAATTAACAGATCGTACTCTTTGAGTTTGTCCACAGTTTGCGACCACAAAATCGGTTTTGTAATCCAAGAAATCGCACACTGTTGCAAATCTTTACCTACACGAATCTTTTTGGCATCAGAACTACACAACAACGAGGCCTCTCCATCCTTGAAATCAACTTTTTCAAGATACATTTTAAACGATGACTCAATTTCATCCATTAAAGATGAATGCAAACCGAGCTCATAACCGATAATTTCAGTTGTTCCTTCAAGATCAACTGCATCATGACAAACCTGTTCAACCGTTTTTGCATCACCAGCAATAACATGCTCCATCGGAGAATCATAAATACTTATACCAACCGGCGTTTTTTCTTTATTATATTTTTTGCAAAGATATTCAAGTTGCTCAGAAGAGATATTAAAAACCTTTGCAAAACCAAACTCACCTTTGTCTATCAACGCCTCGTACATAGTCACATATTTATTCAACAAATAAAGACCGTCTGGCAAACTTAAACTCCCAGCAGCATGAAGAGCCGAATATTGACCACAGCTGTAGCCTGCAACAACATCAGCTTCAACGCCCTCTTGTTTGATCAAATCAAAAATTGATGATGAAACTAAAAACAACGCCGTGTAAGCGTTGTTCATTCGAGCAAGTTCAATATCTGAAGAAGCAAAACAAAGTTTTACAAAATTGATATCAAGACAATTTGACGCTTGTTCAAAATGCTCCTGAACCAAACGTGAGTCATCGTATAACTCTTTTGCCATACCCACAAATTGACTCCCGTAGCCGGGAAAGAGCGCAGCTACCTTCATAGGACCCCCCTTACTTTGTCCCAATTTGAAAATCTACTCAGTAGACAAGTACTCAAGCAAACCGTTAAGCCTGTCCAGACTCGTTTGCTTGCCCACAATAGAAAGTAACGCAAAAATGCCAGGGCTCGCACTTGTTCCTGTTAATGCTATCCTAATCGGCTGAGCTAATGCAACTAATTTAATTCCTAACAGTTTGCACAGTACTTTGATTTGTTCTGAGAGATTTTTTTCAGAAAATTGATCAATATCCCCAAATAAATCAATCAACTTTTTCAGATGTTGTGACGTTTCTGGCTTAACCCATTTTTGTACAGCATCAATATCAAATTTCTGTGGCCCATTGTGCAGCAATACCAACTGCCCAATCATTTCATCCAACGTTTTTACACGATCTTTATACAGACCGATCAACGTGAGTATCTGCTCCTCTGTCCAACCAGTTAACTTTTTGTACAATGCAGGTTCCACATCAGAAACAGTGCGTTCAAGCAACTCTGAATCTTTTGTTTCCCGAATATAGACACCGTTGAGCCATGCAAGTTTGACCGGATCGAAAATTGCTCCCTTTTTACCAACCTGATTCAAAGAAAAATGGGAGATCATCTCCTGTCTGGAAAAAATCTCCTGGTCACCATGCGACCATCCAAGGCGTACTAAATAATTAAAAAGCGCCTCGGGCAGAAAACCATTTTTTCGGTAATCAAGCACTGAAGTAGCTGCATCACGCTTACTCAACCTATCACCACTCGGTCCCAAAATAAGCGGTAAGTGAGCAAACTGAGGAACACTTAAACCACAAGCTTGATACAACATAATCTGTTTTGGTGTGTTTGAAATATGATCCTCTCCACGAATCACGTGGGAAACACTCATGTGCGCATCATCAAGAACAACAACCAAATTGTACATCGGCGTACCATCGGAACGCGCAATGATAAAATCATCAAACTGATCAACATCAAAAGTAATCGTTCCACGAATCAGATCTTCAAAAATAATCTTTTCTTTTTCACGAGGAACCTTAAAACGAACAACAAACTGTTTTTCGTCGCCTGTTTCGCTCTGATTGCACTCCCAACATGCTCCATCATACATACTAAAAAGATCACTGTGCCCATTGCGCACTTTTTGTCGTTCTGCAATCTCTTCCGGAGTGCAGTAACAACAATAAGCCTTTCCTTCCTCAAGCAACTGCCGAACAACCTGTTTGTGGCTTTCTATCCTTTCCGATTGGATTACCGGAGGCTCGTCATAATCAAGCCCACACCAAGCAAGAGCTTCCAAAATTGAATCTGTATATTCCTGCTTAGATCGCTCAAGGTCGGTATCTTCAATTCTCAAAAGAAACTTTCCACCAGCATTCCTGGCAAACAACCAGTTAAACATTGCGGCACGGACACCACCAATGTGCAAATGCCCGGTTGGCGACGGTGCGAAACGAACACGAACTTCTGAATTATTTTTCATTCTTTCCACCTACCCCAGCTGTTTTAATTTTTCACTAGCCAGTTGGGAATATGGAGATTTTTCTTCTTTGCTTTTTGAAGGCAACTTTTCAAGTTTTTGCCACGCCACACGGGCTTTTTCTACTTCATCTTTACTCAAAAAGTAAGAACCCAAATAATAAAGCGCAACATCTTGAGCATCACCACCATCGTTGTTAGCGATAGACTCTAATTCCTTCAAACCCGCAGCACGAACCGCCGTATCTTTATCGTCCATTTTTACCAAAGCTACTTTTGTTTTGTAGTAACCAGTCAATGGGTTATCAGATGGCATTTTTTTAATTGCAATCTCCATCAACGGCAAGGCAATATCTCGCTTACCCTGTGCAACAAGCGCTTGTGCTTGAAAAAGCTGAAAAAGAGGAGCAAGCTTCGAACCACTATTTTGCTCATATCCCAGAGCAAAAGCACCTTCAACATCAGCCCATTTTTCTGATTCACCCATAGCCTGCTCAAAAAGCTGCATTGCCTCGGAAAAAGTTTTTTGTGCCGTTGCCTCTTTGCCTATAACGTGCCAGCGATAAATTGAATACCCTCCATATCCAAGCCCCGCGACAAGAATTCCTATCAACAAAAGGTTGCCATACTTTGAGTTTTTCTCATGTTTTTTCTCCACCAAAAGTTTTTTAAAATCAACCCAAATATTGTGAAAAACGGTCAGTACATCTTTCATTACAGACATGGTTATCTTCTCCAACAATTAAATAAAAAAACTATTTTTTCACAGTAATAGCCAGAACCTAGCATATTCATGGGAAAAAGAAAGAGACGACAAAACAATAAAACAGAAAATGCGCCAAGAAACTCTCGTTCCTGACGCACAAATCTACTACATTCACTAAAAATCATTCTACTTCTTTGGTTCCTCTTCTGGCATAACCTCTTGTGGTTGTCCATCTACTTGTGCTTGCTGTGCCATCGCGCTCTTTTTTTGCGCACGAGCCTGACGCTCTTCCCCACGCTTTACTGCACGGTCAACCTTAGTCGCCATAATCTTTTTGCCCTTATAAAAACCACAGACGTCGCAGACCTTATGCGTCGCAATAGGAGCCTTACAGTTTTTACATTCGGAAAAAGACTTAACTTTCATTCCCTTGTTTGCAAAACGCTTATCCCGTCTAGTTCGGGAGCGTTTCCGTTTTGGTACTGGCATGACAAACTCCAACCGATTTACATGATGAATAGCAATTAACTATTAACTATCTGAAAAAAATAAATGTTGCCATAGAAACAACAAGACAACACTGTTACCTAGATTACAAAAAATAGGGAAAAAAGGCAAAATCAACCTAAATAGCACGCTCCCACAACCCTGCAAAATTCTGTCGAATCTGCCCACTCACTTGTAATTCAAACAAAATAGCATGCAACTGTTCCATTTCAACTCCCGTTTTTACGGCAATATCGTCAATCGAACAAGGCTGCTTGCACGCAAAAATAATAGCTCCTGCCGGACCTTTCGGCTGAGGAATTGCTTCACAAGAAGAAACACAAACCTTCTTGGGCGACCTTCGTGGCTCGAAAACTTTTGTATTTCTTTTGTGCGACTGCGCAGCTACAGATCCCAGCGATATCCCAAATTCAGCAATGATATCATCCGCGCAACTTACCAGCTTTGCGCCCTCCTGAATTAGCCCATGACAACCAGCACTCAACACATCTCCAATTGGCCCGGGCACCGCAAAAACCTCTCGTCCCTGCTCAAGAGCAAATTGTGCAGTTATTCGTGCGCCACTTTTTTGTGCCGCCTGCACAACAACACATCCACGACTCAAACCTGCGATAATTCTATTGCGGGCGGGGAAATTCCCTGGTCGAGCCTGCGTTTTCAGAGGAAATGAACTTACAAGCGCACCCCCACTGTCAAGGATAGAATCAAACAGTTTTTCATTGGAAGCTGGATACGGACGCAAAATCCCTGAACCGAGAACGACCACCGTTTTCCCACCGGACTGCACCGTTGTACGATGTGCCATACTGTCAGCCCCAATTGCGCCACCACTCACAATAACCCATCCGTTATTCACAAGCTGAGGAATAAAATCTTCTATAACTTGCTCGCCATATCGATGCGCACAACGAGATCCAATAACCGCAATCGTTTTGGACCTATTAAAAACCGACTCCCCTAACCAATACAGAACAGGTGGCGGAGCATAAATGTGAGTCAACATTTCAGGATAGCCTTCACTTCCAAATGTTGCGATCTGAACACTATGCCTTTCAATCAGCTCACATTCTTTTTCCACAATCTGCTTATCTTCAAGACCATCAACCAGCTTTTGTGAAATTTTCTGAGAAAAACCAAACCGATGCATAAAATCAGATATCCTCAATTTATACAAGTCTGCTAGAGAAAGAGCATCTGGTTTTGCTTGCATCAGTTTTTTAATAGCTATCGGACCGATACCATTGATAAGTGAAAGATGAAGGAGTACTAGATTATTTTGCATACTAATTACTTGTAAAGATTATTTTGACCACCGATTAGAGCTAAGCACAGACAACAAAATCGAAAGGTTTCAAATCATCTAGAACTGTGCGAATGAATCAGGCTCATTGTCATTTCCATCACTTTCAGACTCAGAGAAATCTAAAAAGCTATTTTGTGTAAAGCCCTGTGAACAATCCTGGCCCCCTAGCAAAGCCCCAGGTTCTTTTCCAGCTTTTTTCTCAGGCTTTACGTTTTCATACTCAACTGCAACCGTTTCGACCTCTTTGACAACCTCTTGTGCCGCAGCAGCCTGAACCTCTTGCGTCTTTCCAGAAGAACCACCACTTGGAGGTTCTTCCGTTTTTTCTTCTTCATTAAATGCAACAAGAGAAGCAAGTCGCTGTTCTTTATCAAGCTTAATCAGTCGAACACCCTTCGCCTGACGCCCCATCGTTCTGATCTCTTTTGGCGAGAGACGAATAATTTTTCCGCCTGCATCGATTAACAAGATGTGCGACTTATCATTCACAATAGCCAATCCGATCACTTTTCCATTTCTTTTTTCTGTTGGAATCGTTTTCACACCAACACCGCCACGATGCGCAATTCGAAAATCTTTTACACGAACCCGCTTGCCATACCCTCGCTCAGTTGCAAACAAAATATCCCCAATGTCATCACGAATAATTTCCATACCAACAACAAAATCATCACCTTTGAGACGAATACCGATCACACCAGAAGCCTGACGCCCCATAGAACGAACTTCTTCCTCCTTAAATCTGATTCCCTGTCCATTCGATGTTGCAATAATGATGGTTCCTCCACCAGAGCTGAGAGAACAAAACACAAGTTCATCCTCATCCTTTAAGGTCACCGCTCGAATACCTGTTGCACGGATCTTTGAAAACGATTTTGCATCGGTACGCTTAATTAACCCATTTTTGGTAAGCATAACCATAAATTTGCCTTCAAGCTCACGAGCACAGAGCAACTTAACAACCCGCTCATTCTCATTAAGCGGCAAAATATTTACAATTGCTCGCCCTTTTGCAGTCCTAGATGCTTCAGGAACCTCAAATACCTTCAAGCTATAAACACGACCGAAATTAGTGAAAAAAAGAAGCGAATCATGATTGCGTGCAACAAAAATATCCTGAACAACATCATCTGACCCTTCCAGGGCAGCCATACCCATCTTACCTTTGCCACCTCTATGCTGCACTCCATATGTTGAAAGATTCACACGCTTGATGTACCCCTTTGAGGTCAATGTTACAACAACATCCTCATCAGGTATCAAATCTGCCTCAGTAAGAATATCGATCGGCCCGGCAATTTTTGACTTACGCTCATCTGCATACACTTGCTTAAGTTCAGCAAGCTCCTTAACAATCTCTCCATTAAGAATCGATTCATTTTCGATAATTGAAAGCAAATATTTGATCGTTTCTTTTATCTCTACCATTTCGTTGCGAATTTTTTCTCGCTCCAGACCAGTCAAGCGCTGCAACCGCATTTCCAAAATAGCCTTGCCTTGACGAGCAGTTAGTTCAAAACGCCTGTTCAATTTATCAATTGCTTCATCTGCCGAGCCGGACATCTTAATAATCGCAACCACTTCATCGATATTTTCGAGCGCAATAATAAAGCCAGCAAGCAGATGCTCGCGCGCTTTTGCTTTATTCAAGTCAAAGGTCGTACGTTTGTAGATTACCTGCTTTCTGTGAACAAGAAAGTGTTGCAACAGCTCACGAAGCGTAAAAACAAGCGGAACATTATCAAGCAGCCCCAACATTAAAATAGATACCGACGTTTGCAAATATGTGTGTTTGTATAACTGATTCAACACAACCTGCGGAATTTCTCCCCGCTTGATTTCAATAACCAATCGCATACCACGCTTGTCCGACTCATCTCTAATATTAGAAATGCCATCTATAACTCTATCTTTCACCAGATTAGCAATTTTTATTGCAAGCTCAGCTTTGTTTACCTGATAAGGAAGTTCGGTAATGATGATATGCGAACCCTTTTTTGTCTCTTCAATATCAACAACACCACGTAAAATCAGTTTGCCTCGCCCAGTAGTATAAGCCCGAATAATTCCGGACCGCCCACAAATAATACCACCTGTTGGAAAATCAGGAGCAGGGATTAAGGCAAATAACTCATCGTCGGAAAGATCTTTATTTTCAAGCAATGCCAAACAACCGTCAATTACTTCACCCAAATTATGCGGCGGAATAGAAGTTGCCATACCAACAGCGATACCGGCCGTACCATTAACCAAAAGATTTGGAAGTTTGCTTGGTAATATAACAGGTTCAACCGTGGACTCATCAAAGTTTGGAACAAAATCAACTGTTTCTTTTTCTAGGTCAGCAAGAATTTCCTGACTAATTTTTTGCATTCTGACTTCGGTGTAACGCATTGCCGCCGCATTATCACCGTCAACCGAACCCCAGTTGCCTTGACCATCAAGAAGCGGATATCGTTTAGAAAAATCCTGCACCATTCCCACCATAGTATTATAAACAGCCTGGTCGCCATGCGGATGGTATTTACCGAGCACTTCACCAACAACACGAACAGATTTATGATATGGCTTGTTGTAGTGAAAACCAAGTTGGTGCATCGTGTATAATACACGCCGGTGTACAGGCTTTAAACCATCCCGAACATCCGGAATAGCACGACTTACAACAACCGACATGGCATAATCAAGAAACGAATCCTTTAACTCATTTTCGATCAATATCGGCTTAATACCGGATTTATTGTTTTGATTGTCCGTCGGTTCCATACGCCCTGCCCTTCCACAGCAAACATGTATTACTTTTTTATTTTTTTCGCTTCACCACCTTAGTGTAGATAGGTTTTAGAATACTCCGAACTGCCATGCAATACAAGAGCAAGAGCGGAGAACCAAGCCAAAAATAGCCATTTTTTATTTGACCCCGTGAAAAATTTCTTCATACTGCGTTATGGCATAGTAAAATAGATTAGAAAATAACTTGCACTACTTAAACAATGAACAAAAAAATGAACAACAAAACAAAAAACTCTCTCCTTCTTTTGACCACTCTTTTTTGCACCGCATACGCCAGCACTTCTCAAGCTATGATAGGACGAGAAGCAAAAGATGATTTCATATACAGATACGAAAACCCCATACAAAAAAAAGCGCGCACATCTGTTTTTAAAGAAAGCCTAGATCTATTTCACTTTGTAAAAGACCGCTGTTGTCCCAATATAAAAGATTGGCAAGAATTCTTTAACATCACCGTCACAATACTTTTTGAGCCACAACAAAAAATAACCGATTCTATAACAAAGACTGCCCGGAAAAAATTGAAACTAAGACGAAAAAAAGAACAATAGTTAGGTTCTGTTGATCTTTTAGCTTGAAAAAAGACCCGAGAAATCAATCCCGGGTCCTTTTAGTACTAATTTTGTTTTGTTCTCTACCGCGAGGCAGCAAGCAGACTAATCAAACGACAATCCACCTTTCAACCACACACCCCATTGCGAAACAGCGCTGTAAGTTCCATCTGTTTTACCAGAAAACTCAACTTCACCACCAACACCAAGGAATGGAACCCACGAGTCATCTTCTTCATCGTTCCACGCATAACTCAGGTGTGCAAACAGCTTGTGAGAAATAGCGCTTGGTGTTTCGCACAGGTTTAAATCGTCGCAGGAAAGAAGGATTGGTGTTGATGAAGTTCTTTGCTGGCCGTTGTAGGCTGTTGAGAAATCAATAGCAACAGAAGCATCGGCCAAGGCCCAGGCAAATTGAGCATTGTCCACATTTGGGTTTTCTTGGTCATTGGCATTGCTATATTTTACTCCAGTGACTGTGTTAGTTCCACTGTTAATTGTGGCTTCGCTTTCGGTTGCAGAAAGGCCTATAGGTGTGTTATTGCCATGTCTAAATCCTGTTACGAAAGCATCACCTTTAAGTGCATACTTATTCTCTTCGAGGCAACATTTTTTACAGCAATCTTCATTAAATTTCTCGCCAGTTCTTCCCCAGAGGTTGTAGCCGATATCAAAACTAAATCCGCCGCATGTGTAGGCAAATTTAAGAGCCATATCACCTTGCACTGCTATACTGACATCTGTGCAACAGGTGCTTTTGTTAATAAGTGGTAACAGTTTTTTTTGATACTGATGAGAAGGGGCGACAGAAGGATTGCCTACCCCTGCATAGAGATCTGCAACGGAAGTGCCCATTTCTTGAATCAGCATGTAGCGACTGTTTTTTTTGCCTTTCAGGTCAAAAGAGCGTGTTTGTTTTGTTTTAAAGTAGTGGCCGATATTTGCATCCAGGTACACACAGAAATTGCTTTCCTCATCATCACTTGTCCAGAGTTGTACGTGTGATGTCAGTCCACCGCCAAGCATCCAGTGACCGCCCGCACCAACAATTGGCTCAAATAGATATGTTCCGCATGGTTTGTTGCCGGTTGGGAATGATGCACGAATCATGAGTCCAAAGTGATAATCTTCGTCTTGTAAGAAGTTCCAACCCAATGCAACTTCGATGTCAGAAAGTCTTGTTTTGGTCAGCTCGCAGTCAGCGATTTTACCATACTTGAGTTTTTCTTGCATGTCGCCCCAAGTAACACCTTTCATTGCAGTTTTAAAATCAGCTGGAAGAACAGATCGTTCAACAAGATCAACCGTACTGTTCATGTAACCCATTTCAAAAGGAAGGGTTCCATCGTTGATTTTTTTTTCACACATATTGAGTTTCCATTTGGTATAAACAATTGGTGCATGGATTCTGAAAAATCCACCCTCCCACCAGTTGTCAAAACCAAGATAGAGATTTAAATCTACTATAAAGTTGGTGATTCGCGGTGTAAATGAGACAGTACTTTCGAAGTTTGTCGGTAGGCCAAGGTAATCAGCAAGCCATTCATGTGTTCCGCGTGCGACGGCTCCACCATTACTGTTTCTAGCACTCACGCCCTTTCTACTCCCTGAAATGGTCAACTTGCCGTTTTGTAGATCATCACCGAAAAAGAATCCTGCAATTCTGCAGGGTTTAAATGAACGTGTGAATTCTGGTGTGATCGAAAATGCACCGTAGACGCTTTCCATTTCGAACTTGTTGATCATCGACTGCCAGCCGACCAGTTCTCGTGCCGCGTTGATACTTTGTGAGCGGATACTAAAATATGGGTAGCCTCCGCCGCAGACTTTTTCGCAACAATTTTTGCTCGTTGTGCAACATGTTGCCGCGGTCGCTACTCCCGCACTCACCAAACAGAAAAACGAGAGTAAACCTTTTAATTTTTGATTCATAAAAACAGCTCCTTTTGCGCTACTACTACTACTACTACTACTACGGTGGCTGCCTCCTTTCGCTGCAATCTTTGCCTACTTTTTGTGTTGAACAACATTCTATCGCACATTTTGCAAAGATTTCAATTTTTTTATAATGAGCCTACCTAAGCACCACGAAGCTTCAGCGCCCAAAATATTTACAAAATGACAGCTGTGCCGTAAAATGACTTTATGGATATAAAAAAAATAGACCTTAAAAACTTCACACCAGACAAAATTAGAAACTTCTCGGTCATTGCGCATATTGATCATGGAAAGTCGACGCTGTCCGATCGACTGCTTGAGATGACTGGAACAATTTCAACACGAAAAAAACATGAGCAGTTTCTTGATAAACTGCAGGTTGAAAAAGAACGTGGAATCACAGTCAAGGCACAAACAGCTTCTATGTTTTACGAATATCAAGGTGAAATTTATCTTCTTAATTTGATCGATACGCCAGGCCACGTTGACTTTAGTTATGAAGTTTCCCGCTCGCTATACGCTTGCCAAGGAGCGCTACTTCTTGTTGATGCCGCTCAAGGCGTACAAGCTCAGACAATGGCAAATTTTTATCTCGCATTCGGTCAAGATTTAGCGATTGTTCCCGTGATCAACAAGGTCGATATTGCAGCTGCAAATCCAGAAAAGGTTGCCAAACAACTTGACCATCTTTTTGATTTTAAAAAAGATGATATTCTTTTCACCTCAGCAAAAACCGGCCTGGGAATGGATACCGTTTTAGAAGCAATCATCAAAAAAATCCCGGCACCTGTGGGCGCCGAGGCAAAACCTCTTAAAGCTCTACTTTTTGATTCGTGGTATGACGAATATCGTGGTGTTGTTTGTCTTATTGCTTTGCATGACGGAGTAATTAAAAAAGGTGATAATATCACGCTGGCACAGTCAGGCAAAAAATATGAAGTCTTGGAAATCGGTTTGATGTATCCGGATGAACAACCGATGAACGCACTTTTTCCTGGTCAAGTTGGTTATCTTATTGCAGGAATGAAAACAGTTCAAGAAGCACGCGTTGGCGACACTATTTTTCATTCTAAAAAACCGGTTGAAGCTCTTCCAGGTTTTAAACCGGCAAAACCGATGGTTTTTGCCGGAATCTATCCAATTGTCAGCACCGATTTTGAGTTACTCAGCGATGCAATTGAAAAATTAACACTTAATGATGCCTCTGTTTCTATTGAGAAAAAAACGTCTGTTGCGCTTGGCCTCGGTTTCCGTTGTGGCTTTTTAGGTTTGCTCCACATGGATGTGTTCAAACAAAGGCTTGAGCAAGAATACGGACTTGATGTTATCGCGACAGCACCAAGCGTACTTTACAAAGTGAAACTCAAAAATGATCAGACAATTGACATTGAACGACCTTCAGAATTTCCAGATCCAAGCAAAATAGAAGAGATTCTTGAGCCTATTATCGACGCCACTATAATTGTTCCCAAAAAGTTTGTTGGTAATATGCTAAAATTGTGCGAAGAAAAACGTGGCGAACAAAAGGAAATGAACTATCTGGATGAAGACCGAATTATTTTAAAATACAAGCTCCCGCTCAATGAAGTTGCAACTGATTTTTATGATCAATTAAAATCTCTAAGCTCGGGATATGCAAGTTTTGATTATGAGGAAGCTGGCTACGAACCAGCAGATTTGGTCAAAATGGACATTTTACTGAACGGCAAACCTGTTGACGCACTCTCCATTATTGTTCACAGAGATAAAGCATATTATGTGGGACGCGATCTGACCAAAAAACTAAAAAAACTTATCCCTCGCCAGCTATTTGAAGTTGCTATTCAGGCAGCATTAGGCGCAAAAATTATTGCCCGCGAAACAGTATCTGCCATGCGTAAAGATGTAACCGCAAAATGTTATGGTGGTGATATCACAAGAAAAAGAAAGCTTCTTGAAAAACAAAAAGCTGGAAAAAAGAAAATGAAGCAGGTGGGAAATGTTGAAGTACCACAAGAAGCGTTTTTGAGCATCTTAAAAAAATAATCATGTCATTTTATTTTCATTTGCTGATTTTTGCGCAATTTTGCTACGGTGATAACATCAAAAAAATAAGAGCTTTGACTTATTCCGTAGGAGAATAATAGATGAATAAAGTTTTTTCAGGGAATATTTATATTTTTCATGCATTCGATGTTGGATATGAAATTGATTTAGAGAAGATCAGTGAATCAAAAGAGATTATCGTTCAACCAACTCATACACCAAAATATTTTAAAAATTATCATACTCCTCTTTCAATTGATCTACCTCATCCACACACAACAGGAAAATTTAGCAGCTGTAAAATACATAACTTTGGACCAATATCAATAACTTACAAAATCCCGTTTAAAGATACACTCGGAAACTTGCGCATGGAACTTCAGGATATTGAACATGAATATCAAGAAGAAAGTGTTATAAATGCACGCTCTGTCTTTGAAAAAATAAAAAAACATATCATGCGACCAAGCTTTTTTCATACCCGTTCATCGTACGTTGTAATTCAAGTTGATCAAATACCAGAAACTATCTCAGTCGAAGATCTTAAAAAAAAATACAGTGGCGTTATTGCTTCGATGCTCAGACTGGAAACGGAAAGTTTATCTGAAGACCAAAAAAATGAAATCTTACAAGATGCAATAGGCTACTACCGAGGCGACATGATTGTTATCGATACTGAAGCAGCATTTGTTTATGACGATGAATACCAAGAGATTCTCGACCTATTTGAATTTTGCAATATCCAACATCTTGAACTGCGCTACTTTGACAGGCTACTTGATCGCCAGCTTAACCTCATTTATGAAGAAAAATTGGGCAAAATACCGCTCACGCACTATCTTCCATTTATTCGTGCTCCATGGCGCGGTCCAGTCGGCGATTTGGGTAAATTGAGAGTAGAAATCTCAGTTATATCCGAAAGACTCGCAAATAGCATCAAACTATCTGGCGAAACCTATTTTTCCGAGCTTTACACCCTACTGGTCGATAAATTGAATCTTAAAAATTGGAGTGACTCAATTAATAAGAAATTGGACATAATAGCAGACATCAGATCGGTCTTTCAGCACAAAATAGACGCTATCAGAGAAGATATGCTTACAATATTGATTATCATACTGATTTTCACAGAAATCCTTATTGCACTATTTAAAAAGATGCGCTAGGAGCCTATTTCGAGGCTAGCACGCAAAACAAATACCATTTGACAAGAAAAGTCCTCATTGGTAGTATTTTAATGATATGGAAACTCATCTAAATGGAGAATTATGCGGCTAAATGCCGTTTTTAGGGGTTAACTTGGAGGTTAATCAAATGATAAAGAAAAGAGAAAAAAGATTTGCGTGTACTACACTTGTGTTGCTCCTCATTGCAGCAACGCTTCCTGCAGCCTGCCGGCAAAGCAATAATTCCTTTTCAAAACATTACAACAAAGCTCGAGA
>CAYZEO010000026.1:0-13115 GCA_964477815.1 uncultured Pseudomonadota bacterium
TTTTTCTACCAGTTGATCAACAAATTTAATTGCACTCCCGTTGACCAATTTCTTCAATTCATCAAGCAATTTGGGATCAGAGACACTTCCTGCTAAAACTTTTATCAGTGCATACAAATAAGCCTTATCTGTCCTCCTGACTGTAAATCCAAAATAGGATGCTCCATAGCCACCAATTGCCCCCAGTACACCTGCAACAATACTAATTGCCGGCCTGCCCCAAGAACTTTTGTCCCCAATTTTTGAATACGCTACCATACCTGCGCTCAATCCACTTAGAAGCGCGTAGATAGCACCTTCAATATGCGGAGCACTCTTCGAATACGGTTTCACCTCTTCATTTTCTGCAACTAAATTGCATGAGCCAAAAAACAAAGAACAGAAAAGCAGGAATGAACAAATTTTTTTCATCTTCTATCCTTACACAAAAAAGTTGAAATATCTCTTAAAACGCCTTTTTGTATCGCAAAGTCTATACTCACAAGGCCATATAAACATGCAAAAGCTATAAAACCAAATAAATATACCGGCTCTGGAAGAGCAAGAAGAGCAAATACAGAGCTAAATAGCAAGGCCAACCAAAACGACAACTCTAATCCCCACGGTTTTCGATAAAAAAACGCGGCAACCAAACCGATATTAGCAAAAACAAGAAGATATAAAAGCAGTACTCCTATTTTTGCAAATATCGTGGTAAGCACAAATCGAGTATGCTTTTTTATCAAACGAAAAACTTCACCCCTTGCCACTTTTTCATACTCTTGGGTAGGGTAAACAGCATCTGGCTCTATTTGTTTCATTTTTTCAATTGCAACACCGTCATTCCATCTTATTCCAAAGCGATTATTTAGAAACCCTAAACCAATATAAATATTATGCCAAAAAGGATGGCTATCAACATGAGTAACATAGTCTGCCCCAAAATATGCCTGACGTTGATAAAATAAGTAGCTAAAATGGACAACCGGGATCATTAGGCCCAATAAAACCAAAAAAATCAGAAAAAACTTTTTTTTCCAAGGAACACGAAAATAAAAAAGAGAAGAAACGACCACAAATAGCAAAACTGGCAACCCTGAAAATCCCCTTATATAGTGAGCATATCCAATCCCAATGCCGGACAAAAAACTAAAAAAACCAAACGGAATCGTCATTACTCGCTTGCGCATAAAATATATCATCAGAGGAACAACAGAAAATGCAATACAATAATAAGAAAGATACACGTCTGTTGACCAACAACAAGCGAGATGCGACAGCTTAGCAATAGCAAGAGCGGCAATAACCCTTACAATAAATGATGAACTCAATAAAAAAAAACCAATAATCGCCAACAAAAAAGAAAGAGCAACCATACCACAAAAAAAGAGTTCTATTGCTCTGTCTAAGGATATATTAAGTAGCCACACCAATTTTGGAATAAAATAATAAATACCAAGATCGTCCCCAAGATACGCTGAAGGAAAAACATTCGTCCCATCTGTTCCTATCAGCTGCATGCCTGTTTTTACATACCCTGCAAGCGTCTGTTGCAGCCACTCATAACGACAATTCATGATATTCATCATGCACTCCAATTGCATATTCAATACTAACCAACCCATACAGAACAGCAAAAGCTATAAAACCAGACAAATAGTACCGCCCAGGCAATGCGATGATTCCAAATAAGGAGCTAAAAACAAGCGCACTCAAAAATAACAATTCAATTCTCCAAGACTTTCTAAAAAAAAATGCCACAAATAAACCTATATTTGCAAACAGCAAGAAATAATAAAAAATTATACCCAGTTTAGCAAAAATTGTAGTCATAAAAAAGTGCAGTCTATTTCTTGCTAAATTGAAAACTTCTTTTCGCGCAGCAACTTCATACTCACGCGTTGGATATTCAACACGGGGATTATTTTTTTTTATTTTTTCAATTATTGCTTTATCATCCCATGCAATACCTAGGTCATTATTTAAAAAACCAAAACCTCCGCAAACACTATGCCAAAAAACATGGCGAGCTTCGAACGTATTGAATTGATCGCCAAAATAGTTTTTGCGATCGGCAAGCAACAATTTGAAATGAACAATGGGAACGATAAGTCCGCACAGCAAAACTCCACATAAAAGCAACCTATTTTTACATGGACGCATCGTATTCAACACAAGAGATAAAAATAAAAAGATAAAAACTGCACCGCCGGAAAATGCACGAATATAGTGTGCATAACCAATAGCAACTCCGGATAAAAATAAAAAAATGCCGCACGTTGTATTTTTTTTTCTCCCTCTCATGAAGTAAAGTGCCCAAGGCACCAGAGCAACTGCCAAAGAAGATGCAACAAGATACACATCAGTCATTCCGCGACAAGAAACAAAAGAAAATGCTACAAGTCCTGCAACAGCAACTGTTCTGAACAGCCACGACCGATTTAAAAGAAAAAAACCAGCGATGCCAAAAACACAGGAAGCGACAACCATTCCATAAAAAAAAATCTCGATCGCATAATCGAGCGAAATCCCAAAAAGTCGAACAAGTTTGGGAATAAAATAGTAAAGGCCAACATCATCGCTTATGCCGGAAGGAAAAATCTGCGTGCCATCAAAACCGATAAGCTGCAAACCTGTTTTTGCATAACCTGCAACTGTTTTCACCAGCTCATCGTACCGACAGGGCATGATGCTCACGGAGCGACACTTTCAGTTTTTTCTTTTGATTTTTTCTTTTCTATTTTTAGACTTGCAGCTTTTACAAGAGAAACACCATCTGTTTTTTTTGCAATAATATAAAGTGGTCGCCCTTTTTCTTGTCGATAGTGTCGTCCAACATATTCACCAAGAACCCAGATCATAAAAAACTGTATCCCCAACATCAGAACAAGAACTTCTGCTAGCCATGTTACCAGCATAAAATGAACACCATGAAACAGAGTTTGATAGAACATATACCCGCCAGCAACCAAACCAGAAAAAATGATAAGAGAACCAAAATATGCGGCCAAGCGAAGCGGAAATAAAGAAAATCCGGTTACCCCGTCCCAAGCTAAACCGAACATTTTTTTCCAGGTATAACCAGTTTTGCCAGAAAGTCGTTTAAAATACCGACAATCAACAAACGCCTGCTTAAACCCCGACCACGCAACCATGCCACGCAAATACGGCGAACTATCTTTGCACTGTTTAATAACAGTAAGCACTTTTTTGTCGATTAAACGAAAATCACTGACATTACGCGGAATTTTTACATCAGAAATCATGTCTTGGATTCTGTAAAACAGAAAAGCACACAATCGTTTTACAATATTATCTTTGCGATTTATTTTTCGCGCATACACAACTTCAACACCCTTGCTCCATATATTGACCATATCAACAATCAACTCAGGCGGATGTTGCATATCAGCATCAATTGAAACAATTGCATCTCCTCGAGCGACATTATATCCAGCCATCAGAGCAGCTTGGTGACCAAAATTACGACTAAATGATAGAGCAGTAACTTTTTCGTCATACGCTGCTAATTTTTCAAGAACGTCCCAAGAATGATCGGTACTTCCGTCATCAACAAAAATAAATTCGTAATCATACGAACGCGCTATAGCCGTGAGTTCTTTTGATGCAACTTCATACAAAACTGGAATATTATCTTGCTCGTTAAAAACTGGAACAACAATTGAAATCAACTTTTTTGCAACCATGCTATTATTCCTCTTTTTTTGTTAATTCAATCGTCATAAACCAACCAACTTTGTTGAACCCCAATAAAAAGGCAGCACAGTAAGCCAACCAACGAAATGGTCTCGACTTGTAATACAGAAGATCATGCCTTGTTGTTGTCGCCTTTATTTGTTCGATTTTGACGGGATAACGCGATAATATTTTTTTCATCTCTCTGCGTGTATACGCCTTTGTACCCAAACTTTCTTGATGATGAAATAAAATAGTAGAGATTCTACGAAACGGCCGACCTCTAAAAAAACCTGCCAGCAAGTAACGATAAAAGGCAAACAGAGAATGCCTGTTATAAACCATTAGCTTAATTGTTCCACCTGGTTTTGTTACCCGAATCATTTCTTGTAAACATTTTTTCATATCGGGCGAATGATGAATAACTCCCCAGGAGTAGGTAAGATCAAAATAGTTGTCCACATATGGCAGATCCTCCGCATCGGCAACACGCAAATCGTGAGCCTTGAGACCCGACAAATAAAGGTACTCTACAACATTTTCTATCGCTTCTGCTGTCAGATCAATACCATACGCATGCGCTCCGGCACGAACCCATTGGATAAAATCCATTCCCGCACCTACACCAACCTCCAATACTTTTTTTCCATGGAATCGTGCAAATTGAGCGAAAGAAAAAATTTCTGGCTCAATATTGTAACGGGCCTCTTCAATTTCTTGAAAATACTCTTGAGAAAATTTTCTTTTTCTCGTCAGCTCGGTACCACAACTAGCAGCATTCCAGTAGGAGTGTACCTTTCTTTTTAGTTGCTCATTATTCATATTCGCCTACCCTCTTTATTGAATCAAAAAGACGAGTACACGATTGCTTTGATCGAGAAAAAAGTCAAGGAAAAAACAACATGCCTCGACATATATTTTCTGCACAGCAAATAAAAAAAAGAATCACACTCATTGCTCAGTCAACTATTGTTAAGCATTTTTTCATCTACTCATTCGGCTCACTTCTTTTGCGCGGCATCAGCATTTTTTTAGCACCTATCACCATGAGTATATTGGCACCAAAAGATTACGGCATCATCGCACTTGCCAATAGTTTTGTCAGCATTGTAACTGTTTTTATTGGCCTTGGTCTTCGACAAGCATTTTCGATTGAATATTTTCACTGCTGTAATCAACAACGAAAAATAATGATTAACAACATGATTTTGCTCTATCTTTCTTTTGCTACACCACCACTTCTTTTTTTTAGTTTTTATCCGTCACCTATAAATAAACTCATATTTGTGGGCAAAGCGCCAAATGCCCTGATACTTTTGTGTCTTGCGTACAGCTTTTTATATTTTTTTGTCGAATTTTTTTACCAGCAACTTACCTACATGACACAAGCGTTTAAAATGACGCTTATCCAAACATCCGTTGCGTTGCTTGTTATAGGCTGCAATTTACTATTTTTATGCTGGTTTAAATGGGGTGTACTCAGCCTCATGGCCGGACAAGTGATTGGGCTTATTATTGTCTGTATCATCGGCTTTAAATCATATTTTAAAAAATCCTGCCACCTGTACCTGAATGCACAACGATGCTTGCAAACCTGCGGCCAATACTTAAAACTTGGACTACCTTTTATCCCCGGCGTACTATGCGGCTGGATATTTTCTTCTTCCGATCGCCTTATTTTAGCTCGATACGCAACAATGCACGATGTCGGCATCTATTCACTCGCAAGTGTTTTTGGACAACTGTTTCAAATACTCATACTCATTCCAACATCACGAGCATATATTCCTGCAGTTTTGAAAAAATTTGCCCAAAATAAAAACAATCCCCTGCCTGTAGAAAGATGGAACAGAAAAAATATGCTTATCAGCATGACAGGACTTGCTTTTGTCATCTCTATTGGTTATTTGATTTACAAGCCGATTTTGTATGCTCTCTTGCCAGAACGGTATCAACCAGCAATCGGATATATTTGGATGATTTTAATTGGATACATTTTTCTGCTAGGCGAATATTTTGCCTCCATATTTATTATCTTTAAAAAAAAAGCGACGTTCCAAGCAACGTCACTCATTCTTCCATCAATACTAAATGTTGCACTCAACATGCTCCTGATTCCGTATTTCAATATCACCGGCTGCGTTATCGCAACAGTTGTTTCATCGGCAACATATTTTGGCATCAAACTTGGGTATAATTTTTATCTACAAAAAAATACTCTCTCAACCCTTTAGCATAACCTTTTAAATACGCTTTATCCCGCACAACTATCGCCTGAACAAATAAACCGACAATAGTCCAGGCATAGGCAAATATTTTGAGCTTGTTGTGTGGGTAAAAGTTTTTAAAAAAAAGATAACTATAATTTCTGATGTACATTGCTCGATTTGCCTCGACTTTATCGTGCTCTAGTGGGCTGTGATGATGTTCAAGTTGCGCTCGTGGGTTGAAAAAAAGGGAAGCTTCACAAGAAACGCGTCTAGAAAAATCACAATCTTCCATGTAAGAGTATCGAGAAAGTTCTTCGTCAAACCTATGTTTTTTAAAAACAGAAAGACGATATGACATACAACAACCGCCCAAAACTTGTACGGTTTTGAACGTTGATGTTCCGTAGGCATGTGTCGGCATGCCTGATGCAGTAAATCTTCCACTAGCATGATCTCGTTGTAGCAAAAAAAAACGACGTAATAATCGGTGAAATCCAAACTGTTTAGGCACTATTCCTTTAACCGATCCCATGCCACCAACATATTCTGGATGCTCAATAAATATTTTGTTCATCTGCTCAAGATAATCAACATCCAAAACGGTATCATCATCCAAAAAATGAATAATTTCAGCTGATGCAAGTGAAACCCCTACATTTCGCTGATAGGTCAAGCCCGGATTTGTATGCTTGTAAATTAACTCGGTTTGCGTGAAAACTTTTGTTACAAATTTTTGTTTAAATAAAAGCTCATCGGTCAATTTTTTGTCGCTGCTATCAACGATAATAAGTTGATCAGGGAGTGTTGTTTGGCAAGAAATCGAATCCAAAAAAGTAAGAACGCTAGTCAACCTATTTCTGGTGGCAAGAACTATACTGCAAGTCAACGTTTTTCTTGCGGCTTGAAAGTATTTTTGTTTTTCAGCCCCCACCGGCTCTCCTTGTTTTTCAAAACCTGTAGAACTTTTTCATAAAAATCACGTGTGTCACCACAACGGAACATCACCGTACCCTCAGCACGCACACATACGTCACTCGCAACTGCCGGAGTACCAAACCGTAACGCTTCCGCCACGCTGATACCAAAACTATCACTCAAAGTCGGTCGCACAAAGAGATCTGCGCGCTTGAGCAATGGCCACAATTCCTTCTGATCTGTCAAAAAAAAGATATAGTTTTTTAAACCTAAAACATCAATCTGTCCGCACAACTTTTTATAATAAGAATGATCACCAACACGCGCCAGAGCAAACACCAGTTTCGCCTCTGGAAATGTTGTCTTAAGCTTGGCAAGCAATTGAAGACACAGATCAAAGCCATAAAGATCTTTTCCTTCAAGCTGAGAAAGCTGAAAAGCGTTTGCAACAATAAGTGGGTCTGCTGTTTTTACAAAACGAAATAACTCTGCTGGATAGGTGGCAAGAATCTCTGGCTCGCGCTTTTCATCTGGTGGTAAAAATGCAGATTCTATGGAAAAAGTTGCGGGCAACATAACATCTGAACGCACATAACTTTCGTATGTTGAATCACCAATAAATACTATCGATTGTTCCCGAATATATTCACTTAACCTTTTTTTGAACTTGTCTGAGCGACGATGGATGTGTCTACAATTATGTTCAACAAACATAATCTTAAATCGAAATAACATCTGAAGAAAAAAAAGAAGCCGTAGCTCCGGCAAACTGTTGCTCAAATAAATAGTATGATAGTGAACAAAATGGGGACGAAAATGAAAAAGAAAAAAAAACAGCTTGGGCAAATAGAGATAAAACCTCCAGCGATGCCGAGCGGTGGTATCAAATACTCGGACATTGTTTTTTTGCCGTTTTAATTTTGCCTCAATACGTCGCACATGAATAGCAACTCCGCCAAGAGGTGGAGGATATGGGCCAAGAATTGCTATTTTTTTATTCGTTACATCTTCAGTATAGCGGTGGATCAAGAAACCTCCTTCTGGCCAGATTTCTTCATCACATCAAGCAACCTTTTTGTATGATCACGCCAGCTATACTGCGCAATAGCTTTTTGTCGTGCATTTTTTCCAAGCAGAGCACGATCTTCTGGTGACATGGTAATCAACGCACAGGCAGCGTCAACAAATCCTTGCACATCACCAGGCGGCACCAAAATGCCCACTTTTTTTTTGATCACTTTGAACGTTTCTTCTTGCAGATCACTCAACCGCACGGCTGGACAAAGTAAATCAGCAAGTTGTTCAAGGTCAGATGCAATGATCGGTCTTCCCATACTCATGTATTCAAACATCTTGGTTGGCGAACCGAAAAACCGAGATCCATCATCAGTTTTATGAACGGTTGGTGATAAAAATGCATCGCACACAGAAAGATAGTTTCGAGCAACAGATTGATTCACGGAGCCGGGAATTGTTACAACACCAAAACCAACGCCAGAACGCGCAAGCTCCTGCTTTAGATAGGACAACAATGGCCCCGCACCAACCAGAAGAAAGTGTGCTGCCGGATGTTTTTTGACTACCTTAGGAATCATCTCTGCCAACACTTCTATACCATGCCAAACAGAAAATGATCCAACAAACCCAAACACAAACTTATTTTCGAGTCCCAAATAGGTTCGAATGTCAGAACGAATTTTGGTCAAACGTGCAGGGTTAAATGTTTCTGTGTTAACACCATTTGGATTGACCAGTATTTTTTTTTCATCAATTCCTTGCTTGATAAGCGTCTCCTTAAGTACATGGGACACAACAATAATTTGGTCCGCTCGTTTTACATTCACGTTTTCGATCCACCGAATTAAAAAACGTATCCTCATCCACCCTTTGTTCGACCAGTTTTTATCGATCCAAACTTCCGAACCGTTAAACTCTAAAATAAGCGGCACTTTTTTGATCCAAGAAAGAAACAAGCCCACAAAATTAAGAAGACTGTACCGTTGATAAATAAAATCTATCTTTTTTTTTCTCAAAAAACGTACCGATCGAATTGTAAAAAAAAGGTTGGACAATAAACAATTGAGGCGAAACCCTAAAAAAGAAAAAATTTTGGGCTGACTGAGAGCACAAAACTGTTCGAGCGGCATATTTTTTAAAAGATCAATCATGGCAGAGGAGGCACACTCAATAGTGTAGTTTAGATCAAGAAGCCCTCCCAGAACGCCGAGCGTATGCGCAACCGAACCACCAGCTTTCAAATCCCGCGCACCAAGATCTGTTCGCAAATAAAAAACCGTTTTATTCTTTTTTGCTTTCATTACAACATCCCATCACGTTTTGCAGAGCCCACAAATGATAAGAATAATCCATCTTATTTTTCATGTTATCATCTAGCATTCGTTCAATTGCGTCAACATTCAAATAATCTGACCACACAGAACACTTACAATGCAGCATATCGCGCAGATGCTCTTCAAATTTTCCACCACCTTTAAACCACCTGGTCACTGGAGCGGCAAACCCCATTTTCTTTCTGTAAATGACATCATGTGGCAAAAGCCCTTCACATGCCTTTTTTAAAATATATTTTGTCACACCGTTTTTATACTTCAACCCTTCTGAAATGTGAAGCGCAAACTCAACAAGTTTATGATCAAGAAACGGAACACGCCCTTCAACCGATGTTGCCATGGTCATCTTATCAACCCGCATCAAAAGAAGTTCCGGCAAACGCTGCTTGAGTTCAAGGTAGATCATTGATTTTAAAAAATCAGCGTCAGGACTTAATTTTTGCAGTTTTTCAAGATGATAATGGACTACCGCATGGCTGTCAGAAATTTGCGAAAAATTCGGGTAGATTTTTTTAATTATAGGATCTTCTACTTCAGAATCTGAAATAAAGCTAATCGATTTTTTCAAAATTTCAGGAAACACAGCAGCACCACCCCAAAACAGTGCACGATTTTCTGCCCAATTTCTTAGCAACTCAATTCTACCACTTTTTTTAGGAAACAACGTTTCAAAAACTTTTACTGTCGCCTTTTTTAAAAACCCGGGAGCATAACGACCAAAATATTGCATCCTGCGGTTCATATTCAAATAACGGGCATACAGATTGTATCCACAAAACAGTTCGTCCGATCCTTCACCAACCTGGACAACAGTTACGCCAGCGTCCTTAAGCAATTTTGAAACATAGTAGAGAGGAACACAAACACAGTCCCCTAGCGGCTCATCTTGGTGGTGAATCATTTTTTCAAAAAAATTAAATGCTTCCAGTTCTGTGATCACCATTTCATGATGCTCGGTCCCAAATCGCTGAGCAACTTTACGCGCCCAACAAACTTCACTGTACTCTGGACCGTCAGAAAAAGAGATATTAAATGTTTTAACTTTATCGGTAAACTCAGACATCAATGCAACGTTCAAACTAGAATCGATTCCACCGGACAAAAAAACACCAAATGGAACATCAGACATCATCCTCTTTTTTATCGACTTTCTTAAAAGCATCCGAATATTTTTTATGCAAAATGTTTCGTCGGCAAACTGATTTTGCTCATTTTGAGAAAGAGTTGTAACAGGCGTGTACCACTCGTGAAAGCTTACCTTCCGTTTTGAATCTACCTGTACATAAAAAGCACTCGGAAGTTTATATATCCCTTTGTATAATGTCATCGGTGCAGGTGTAACTAAAAAACTAAGATAGTGATGAAGCGCTACCCGATTTATTTTTTTTTCTATCCATGGCAACTGCCACAAAGCTTTTATCTCAGAAGCAAAACTAAAAATATTACCTTGCAAAGAAAAATAGATCGGCTTAATACCAATCCGATCTCTAACCAAATAAAGTTCATTTTTTATGCGATCAAAAATAACAATCGCAAACATTCCCTCTAACCGCTCAAGACAATCGATTCCCCATTGCTTGTACGCATAAACTATTGTTTCTGTATCAGAATGAGTGCGATAACAATGGCCATAAGCTTCCAACTCTTTTCTGAGTTTTTCATGATTGTAAATCTCACCATTGCAACAAACAACAACTGTTTTATCCTGATCTGTCATCGGTTGAAAAGCCGCAGCAGAAAGATCAACAATACTCAGACGTCTATGAACAAAAGCAAGTTGGTGTTCTACGCTACTCCACGTTCGATATCCATCTGGACCACGATGTTCAATCGTTTTTTGCATTTTTTCAAGCAAGGACAGATCAAGTGTAAAATGTGGATTTGATATGTTACAAAAACCAGCAATACCACACATATCAAGCCCTTTTTTACAAAATGTTATCAAACATCGCGCTCAATGCTTTGATCGTTTTCCAAAACGCAATGCAAATAAGCGGCCAATCATACACATACCAGCCTTTAAATTAAATTTACTATCATCCTGGTCGTACCACACTGTTGGAATCTCTTTTATAGTGAAATGGTTTGTTTTACACAAATGAAGCAACTCAACATCGAACGCCCATTGCCGAACCGTCAATTTGTTTGCAATCGCTTCAATAACCGACCGCTTGAACAATTTAGCACCACATTGAAAATCAACATATGACATCCCAAACAATAGGCGAATAATAGGGTTGTAAACAATAATACGCCCCCACTCTTTGATACCCGGTCGCGGAGGAAATATTTTGGATTTTTTCATGTACCGACTCGCAATAATACCGTCAGCATCATTAATCTTTTGAGCTAATTCATAAAAATATTCCGGCTTGGTCGCCATGTCTGCATCAACAAAACCGATTAAATCATTATCTCTTGCTACGGCATCCTTGAATCCAGCCGCAACAGCAAAACCCTTACCGGCATTTTTTAGATCAATTATTCTAATTTCTGCATATTTTTTTTGAACATCTCGCACAATTGATAACGTATTGTCTGTACATCCATTTAAAACAACCGGAAACTCAGTATCTATATTTTTTTCCTTTTTCATTTTCTGTGAAAAAAGAACATACTTCTCCAAAGTTCTTCCAATTCTATTTTCTTCATTATACGCCGGAATAACAATACTGAGCTTCATTACAAACACCTGTGCGGTAACCAATAAAATTAAATCATATCGTTGAACCATATCATAGAGAAATAGCAATTCAAAATTGAGAACCAAATTGGGTAAAGAGAGTCCAATCTACAAAAGACATCAAATAAATATTTATATCTAGTTCACGTCATTTATTATCCTATCAAGAATATATAAGTTGTTATGTTTTACTCAAAAAGGGATTAAAAGTGAACTCAAAAAAACCAACCATTTATATTGTTATTTTCACATGCATATTTTTTCATTCTATCGATGCTAAAATTTACAAACTAGTTGATGAAAAAAATGGAACAACAAAAGAGGTTATCGCCAAAAACATCCTCGACTTAACAATTTTCCTTGAAAAATCAAAAAAGGGGGGATCATATGAAGAAAAGGAAGTAAAAAAGGGCGAGAGGCCGGCAGCTACACGCAACCTCAGAAAAGCTATTTTGAACAAAGAAGCTATTATCACTAGCTCACCGCTAATAAGAGCCCTGATTTCATCTTTAACATATTCAAAAAAAAACAAATCTACAAAAAAAGCTTTAAACAATCTTGTAAGCGGAGATTGGTCCATATATCAAACTAAAAACAAAAGCTTCGGTATTTTTGTACCCAAAAAAACCTATATGGATCTAGATTTAGAAAGTATTGGACTAGAAGAAAAAAACCTTAATAAAACAAAGCTGACCAACATATCACAAAACAAACGAATTCCTCTTCTTGAAAAAAAATTTACTGGGGAGACCGTGGGCCCAATAAGTATCGAAACATTTGCAAGTATTTTTTCAATGAGTCAAAAAGCCAAATTAGTAAAAAAAAGAATCTACCTGATTGGACACGGACATTATAGCAAAATAGATTATTACCATAAAAAACCCAGCTCATACCCAAAAGGGGCATTAGTCGCACAATTAGATCACAATCAGTACAACAAATTTATTGGATTACTAACAAAAATCACCTGTGAGTTTCTCTATATCGACGCCTGTTTCTCCAGTGGCTGGAACCAAATCATAATGAATATGATTCAGGACAAGGCAAACACAAAAATATTTAAAGAGCGGCACATTCCATTTCCAATTGTAACTACTAGCGGTCCAGACGAGACAGCAATAGTATTTTCTAAAATAAATTTCAACACTTTTTTTACTAGACTACACGAATTCATAGATACAACACTAAAAGAAATGGGTGGATGGCTTGAATGGCTTAAACAAAAACCATGGCTTCACTTGAAACCATTTAAATATATGTTAAAACCAATTACAGACGATA
>CAYZEO010000027.1:0-12481 GCA_964477815.1 uncultured Pseudomonadota bacterium
CACCATTGATCGCTTTTTTTAGTTTTTTGATAATCTCTTGATTTATGTACTTTCCATCCTGATCTCGATATTCCAAAACATTCTGTCCAATCAAGCCTGGCCGATCACCTTGAGCCATAATATTACCATTAAAATCGAGAGCAAAGAGATACAAATCTCCAAAAACAAAACTGCCAAGAGAATAATTGAATCTGCTAAAAGCTTGATCAATAGACCCCTTACGCGCCATAACATCATTGAAATATGCTACAGCACCGTTAACAAGATTAACTACAGCATCTCTTTTTGAATGAGGATAAAAACCGCAACCAATTGCATATCTTTTGCCATCTTTTTCAACAGATTGAATGTATGATAACTTGGTAACATTTTCCCACTGATAAACAATCCAGCCACCACCTTTTTTTGCTTTATCGATAATGGAACGCACAACATAAACACCATAAGAATCTTGATAATCGTACAGGTTTTGCCACAAGAGACGCCTATGAGCCCCTATTGCCAAACAAAAACCATCATAGTCATACACAAAAAGATATAGTTCACCGTCAGAAAATTCATCATCATAAGAAAAGGCACGGAAAGAATCGACTAGTTTGTTTTTTCTTATGTATTCTACCGCCTTATCAACCAAAATTTTTGATTTCTTTTGTCGATCAGAATAAAATGCCTCTTCATCAAAATCAGGAATAACCGTTCCATGCGAAAAAATCAATGGGGTTGATTTTTTGTCGAGTGAAATTTTTTCCCTTATAACTCCACGGTCAGAAACAACCTCCTTCTTTTTTCTTCTAGCAATCATCGTAATTGCGGAAAAAAACACTAAAGAACTCAGAACAGTAAAAAATAATCTTTTTTTCACAAACTTTCCTTAAAAAGTAGCAAATATAAACCACATTACTCCCTGCGATCACCCATAAACCGCAGCATAAACAAAAACAAGTTGATAAAATCTAAGTACAGTGTCAGCGCCCCTAAAATTGCAACTTTACCTCTTGTCTGATTGTCTGCAACCAAACGAGACGCAATCTGTTTTATTTTTTGTGTATCATAGGCTGTCAACAACGTAAAAATGATAACGCCTATACCAGAAAGAATATAATCAAATGTCGAGTTACGTAAAAATAGATTAACCAGCATACCTATAATAAGACCGAATAATCCCATAATCGCAAAACTGCCAACAGAGGTCAGATCTGTTTTTGTGAAATATCCATACAAAGCTGTCGCCAAAAACATTCCCGCTGTCACTATAAACGTGGCGTAAATCGAGGACTTTGTGTACACAAAAAAAATGGAGGCCATTGTTAAACCAAGAGAAGCCGCATAAAGAATAAACGTCGCAATAGCAACAGGAAGCGACATCCTCATGACATAAAAGGCCAACACAATCACAAGTGCAAACTGCAAGATAACAAGTCCTGCCATTGCCCATGGATGAGCGGTAAGATATTTAAAAAAGGCTTGCGTTCTGAAAGTATAGTAAGCAACGCCCGCAGTAACAGCCAAAGCAAATGACATCCAGCCGTATACTTTATACATAAAGCTAGAAGCCATGCCCTCTTCAGGGTAGGGGTATTCGGGATATTGCATTCGAAACTCCTTTGTAAATAAATTTTATAAACACTTCATTCTTATCACTCGGCTCGCTTGTACGCAAGAGTTCGGCCCTTTAACAATTGTTAGCTAGCTCTTGCACGCACTTGCTCTGTTGTGATAGTTCTATAACCAATGTTGAACGGTAAGTTTAAAAAAAAGGAAAAGGGTTATGAGAAAAACATTCGTTAGTCTCTTTGGCATTGTTGCAATATTTATACTTTCTGGATGGGGAGCCCAAAATTCCAATGTTTCCGGAGACAAAAAACATGCCATTAATTTTTATGGAACTCTAGAGACATGGTCAAGTCCGGACACCATCATAAATATAGAAAATATTTCGATTGATAATCTGTATAAACAGATCCCAATGCTTCTCAAACCAACACTAAAACCTGCAGCAAAGGGGAAAAAATCTTTTGCCGATGCTGCCCAAAAAGCTGCTAAAGCTGCAAAAAAGGCAGCCAAGGCTGCACAGAAAGCTGCCAAAACCGCAAAAAAAGATGGAGAATCCGCAGCCCAAGATGCTGCTCTAGCAGCTAAGGCCGCTGCAGATGCAGCTCAGGCCGCTGTCCAAGCATTATCAACAACAAAACAGGCTGAAAAGACAGCGGATCCCAAAAAACATATATTGACAAGTGATCCCAAAACAAATCTTATTGAAACAAAAATAGATCTTGTCGAAGTACACGAAATTACAGTGCCCCATCCAGATGAACTGTGGATCTATCAAAAAGAAAAAGGATACCGAAAAGTTGAATACATAGAGATTGAAATTGTTTCAAAAGGAACAAAAAAAACAAGCATGAGTTATCTTATTGAAAAACGAAAAAAAATATATTGCGACCGTGTAACCGCATCCGGACCAGAAGAACAGGAAGTACCACTCAAGGCAATCAAAAGTCTCAAAATAATGGGATTTAACGATCGTGATGTAGAAAAAAGTAAAAACAAACAAGAAATAGAAAAATGTAGAATGCGAATCCTTAAAGAAAAATTAAAGAAAAATTGTTAGCATGTAGAAGATAAAATTTATTTATACACACTCAAGAAGGATAATTTTCATGGCTGTTATAACAATCAACGAAGCAAATTATAAAAAAGAAATTGAAGAATCAACAATGCCGATTATCATCGACATTTACGCATCCTGGTGTCCACCATGTCAAAATATGGCTCCCGTTTTTGATGAACTAGAAAAAGAGATGGGCAGCTCTTACAAATTTGCGAAAATCAACGTAGACGAAGCTCGTGAACTTTCAGTAAAACTCGGCGCAACTTCTATCCCAACATTTGTTTTTATTAAGGGTGGTGAAGTTAAGGGACGAGAAGTTGGTCAGGTTGATAAAGAAGAGTTGCGGGGTAAAATCAAAGAATTCTTGGGTTAATAATTACCTCTTTACATCTTTACATCTTTTTGTCTTGAACCTCAATCCCAAGCTCTTGCAATTTTTCACGCAAGGAGTCAGCTTTTGTCCAATTTTTTTCACGACGAGCCTGTGCACGCTCGTCGATTATTTTTTGTATTTCTGGTGTAATTTCAGCCTGTTTTTTAGCAAGTGGCTCAAGCGTAAGACCTAGAACTTCCTGTACAAAAATCTTTACAGCACAACGTTCAAGATCATTTTCTTTTAACTTATTCGCATTCTCAAAAATAACACCCAGCATCCCAGGAGTATTTAAATCATCGGACAAAAATTTAAGCATCTTGCGGATAATTGGAAAATCCATCATCTGCAAACGATCACCATTTTGTCGACAATCACCTTTGAGCAATTTACATAATCTGCGATACGTTTTCTCGATAGCATTCATATCTTCAAAAGAAAAATCTAAAGGCGCTCGATACTGGTGATTAAGATAGTAAAAACGAACAACCATAGGATCAAATTTTTCAAACACCTGACGCAATGTGAAAAAGTTTCCCAAAGATTTAGACATCTTTTCTTTGTCTATTCTGACAAATGCGTTATGCATCCAATAGTTTGCAAATATTTTTTTATTTAATGCTTCCGATTGTGCTATCTCATTTTCATGATGCGGAAAAATCAGATCCATACCTCCACCGTGAATATCAATCTGCTTTCCAAGATATTTAGAAGCCATAACAGAACACTCAATATGCCACCCGGGCCTTCCATAACCCCAGGGACTCTTCCAAAAAGTCCCCTCTGGAGTTCCCTTCCATAAAACAAAATCGAGAGGATCTTTTTTCTTTTCACTTACTCTAACACGTGCACCTGCACGAAGATCATCAAGTTTATGTTTTGATAAACGACCATAACTAGGAAATGTCTGAATACCAAAATAAACATCTCCATTGGAAACATAAGCGTGTCCAGAGTCGATCAAACCAGAAACAAAATCTATAATCTCTTGAATATTCTGGGTAACACGAGGCTCAAAATCTGGATCCAAGCAGTTGAGATCCCTGACATCCTGCTGATAGGCTGTTATATATTTTTGCGCAATTTCTTTGTATTTGAGTTGATCACCTAACTCTTTTTGTGCTCTTTTTAACAACTTGTCGTCAATATCGGTATAGTTTCTGCAGTATGTTGCATCAAAATCCAAAAACCGAAATAGCCTGTACAATAAGTCAAAAACAACGGCAACTCGACCGTGTCCAACGTGGGCATAGTCATAGGGTGTGATTCCACAGACATACATTTTTACCACATGAGGCGTAATAGGCTTGAAAACTTCTCTTTTCCCGCTGAGGGTATTTGTGATTTTTATCACTATGATTCCTTCGGCGATTTACCATATCTCTATTAAAATTATTCTATTTATTTTAGCACAGATCAAATCGATGAGTTAGCTCGATTGGGCAACTTTAAAAAAAAATAGTACACTTTACCTCTGTTAAAATAAAAAATTGGATGAAGTATATAATCCTTCACGTAGGAGACCAGGAGCCAACAGATGATATCACCATTTAGTATTAAGCGTACCGTTATAACACTAATAACATTAACCTGCATTGCTTTTTTTCAAAACGCCCAAGCAAGCATTGCAAAAAACAATAAAAACCATCAGGAAAAAATTAGTTCACAAGAATTAATAGATGAACAAACTCTTGCCCTTGTCAGCGAAGAAGAAAAAGACCAAGAACCAAAAACGAATAATTCAACTCCACAGGGAGCACCACGAAAAATCAGAAAAATCATTGTCTCTGGAAATACTATGGTTCCAGACTCCGTTATTTTAAGTCGTGTTCCTTACAAAGTAGGAGAAGTATTTAATCCAAGTAAAACAAAACAACTTATACACAACCTTTACTACGACTTGAAGAGATTTCGAACTATTACCATCTTGGGAGAGAATGTCCCTACTGCACAAATCGACCTTTACATTCAGGTTGAAGAAAAAACACCGTTGAAGGAGATTGAATTTAAAGGAAATAGCACACTCAGCAAAAAAGAAATCGAAAAGAAAATAGATTTTTCCAATCTACCAGCAATTGATGCAGAAGAATTGACTTTATTTGCTCAAAAAATAAAAAAGCTGTACCTAGAAAAAAACTTTCATAATGCACAGATCACGTCACAGCTTTCTATAGACGAAAAAGATGGCAAGGGAAAAGCAATCTTTAGCGTCAAGGAAGGCAAAAAGTCTATGGTCAAAAGAGTCCGCTTTAAAGGAAACAACAACATCAGCGGCAAAGAATTGAGAAGCAAGATATTTACACGTGAAGACTGGCCGCTCAGCTTTCTTGATAATTCTGGAAGTTATCAGCCTGACAGAATCGAAGCAGACAAACACATCATAGAGCAGTTCTACCAAAGCCGGGGATATATGACGGCAAAAGTGGCAAACGTCGATGTTAAAATGAACGAAAAGAGCAAACACTTTGACATTACATTTGAAATACAAGAGGGAGACCTGTACACCGTCAATAAAGTTACAGCGTCAGGAAATGAAATCTTAAAAGACGAATATATTGTTTCAAGACTACCTGTTCAGAGCGGCGATCTATATTCTCGAGAAAAAATTGTCGACTCGATCAAGGCGCTTGAAGGACTCTGGGGAGAACTTGGCTACATTTATGCACACGTTGATCCATCAATTCAACCGAATGAAGAAGAAAAAACAGTTAACATTGCTTTCCATACAGAACTCGGCAATAAGGTTTTTTTAAATAGAATAAACATCATCGGAAATAGAAAAACTCGAGACAAAGTCATTCGCAGAAAATTAGCACTCTCTGAAGGACAACTACTGACAAACAGTAGAATGGAAATGTCAAAAGACAGAATTGAATCTTTGGGCTATTTTGATCAAAAAGATGGTGTTAATTGGAGAAAAACGCGAGTTGACGACGAACATGCCGATCTTGATCTTCTTTTAAAAGAAATAAAAACAGGGCGAGCACACCTCAAAATAGGTTTTGGTGGAGCTGGAACAACCCTTTCATCACCTCTCTCTGGACTTTCCGTTGGAGCTGAAGTTGCTGATACCAATCTATTTGGAACAGGCATACAATTAACTCTCAATGCTTCATGGGCAAAAGAGGAGCAGAGCATCCTGTTCAATATCACAGACCCATGGTTGTTTGATCAGCCGATTTTAGGATCTCTTGACGTTTATCACAAAAGACCAAGCTACGATGACTTTAAACATACAAGGGCAGTCAATGAACGTCTGACCGGCGCAGGCGCAACTCTTGGCTTTATAACACCATACTTGTGGGAAACACAGGTTATGTGCCGATTCGGAATAGATAGAGTCGCTTACGAAAAAAAACCGGAAGCTCGAGTGTACGACACCAAAGATAAAAAAGATAGAGTGCTGGCGACAACAGAATATCAAGGAGTTCTGGATAAATTGTTCCAATCAGGAAAATATTTTTGGATCGCAGCTCACCTAGGAATGGACCGCAAAAACCACCCTATTCATCCAAGTCGCGGCTATAAATGGCTAGCAATTGGACAATTTGGCGTGCCAAGTTTTGGTTGCAATATTGGATTTTGTAAATTTGACTGCGACCTTAACTGGTACACACCCCTGATAGGTGAACGAGATCTTGTTTTACGCCTCCATGCTTATTTTGGATTTTTGACAAGATTTAAAGGCAGAACAATTCCGTATCGAGAACTTTTCCACATCGGCGGACCCGCAAGTGTACGTGGATTCCTATTTGGTCAAGTTGGCCCACAATTCTTGGGTGATTCTATCGGCGGTCAAAAGGGATTTTTTGTTAGCGCGGAGCTTTCTTTTCCTATCACTCCGGATTTTAACATGAAAGGTGTTGTATTTTACGACGGTGGCTCAGGGTGGGATAACCCATATGCCTGCGGCATTTCAAAAAAATTCTTGGAGCACAACACATTCCAATTTAGACACTCTGTTGGCGTTGGACTCAGAATACTCCGACCTATGCCAGTCCGAATAGACTGGGGCTTCAAGCTCGACAGAAACAAAAAATTAAACGAGACGGCTAGCGAAGTTCATTTTGGTATGACGTACGACTTTTAACAAACAGAATCAACCAGATTTTCAGTTCACAGCGGCGGAATTTTATTTCCACCGCTGTTTTTTTGCAAGTTACCACACAATCGATTTATCCATGCAATACATAACCCTCATACAAATTTAATTAATCCATAGATTTTTAACTCTCACAAAGGTTATTTTAGAAAAAGCTAAAAACAAAAAAAGGGAGAAAATGAAAAGAAAAATTATAAAAAAATCTATTAGCAAACTTGTATTGGCCGGACTAGCCTTTGGAATATTACCAACATATTTGTTTTCTAGTAGACTTGATACCAAAAGACCTAAACCAGCTTCTTCGACTCGAAAGAAAGCCCCTACGCCTCCGAAAATCGTACCTTCACCTACAAAACCTATTACCAAAAAAATTATCCCCCAAAAACCTAAGCCAACTCCAATAACACCAAAAAACACCACTCTCAAAAGATTTTTCACCAACTGGGAACAAAAAAAACCAACTAAAGCTGAAATCGATACTGCAATCAAGCATGTGAAAGACACAACAGAAAGAATAAAGAAAATGATAGCAATAATAACTGGCATCACTGTTGGAGTAACAGTAGCTGGAATAGCCTTGGGCGTCGCAATAGCCGCACTTTCAGTAGCCATTGCACCAATATTTTCAACAGCAACACCAGCCATAGTTTCATATTATCATTTCCTCACCGGAGTACATATTTGGACAGGAGCAGCAACAGCTGTACCCGCAACAATGCCAACTCTTGTAGACATAACGGTTATAAAACCAGCCATCACATTAGCCGCAGCTACGAAAAGTGCGGCTACTCCAGGTATTATTGCAGGACTTATTATCGCAATTATTTCAGGTACAACTATTCCATTTGGAGGCATACTAACTGCAGGACTCACTGCAACAAAACTTCTTGACTCTGTTTATCTAACAAAAGCACTTAACAGAATAGAGAAAAGATATCCTGGAATACTAACAGCTGACCAAATAGCCGAAATTAAAAAGTTCCATAAAACAGCTTTCAGAGGCACTATAAGCAAGGCTATCGTTAAGGGAATACGACTCAAAAATGCTATTATAAAAACTGCAGAAACCGCTCTTAAACAACATCCAAAACTCGCTGTAATACTTAAAAAGAAAATTATCCCAAGAACAAAGAAATATATTCAAACACACTGGGAGCTTGAAAATCTGGAGAAAACCATCAGCAACTATAAAGAACGGCAAAAGCATTACGAAAAAATAATGAGGAAAACTAAACCATTTAGCAAAGAACATATGAAAGCAAGCTTTAATCTGATTTCAATAAAAACAAGCCTCAAATATGCCAATATAAAAAAACGGGCTAAAAAATTAAGAAATCGAATAATCAAATACAACAGAAAATATCGCGGCATCAACCTAATGCTCGCCAGGGCAATAAAAACATACAAACAAGAAGCCAATGCTATTTTAGAAGATTTAAAAACTGCAATGCAAAAACTCGCAATTGAATCAGAAACAATTCTGTACGAGATGACACAAGATGCCGCTAAAAAAGTTCGAACAGATCACAAACTTACCAAACTAATTGGCAAAGACAGAGTACTCAAAATAGTCAAAAAACTAATCCAGAGACAAAAAGAGGTGGTCGATCTTAATAAACTTATAAATATTCATAATAAAGCAAGGAAAGCCTGGAGCTTTAGTTATCAAGCAAAAGTAAACAGACGAAATAAATTGGTAAAAAAACTTAAAAGAGACAACAAAAAGTATCCTGGCCTCTTTAGTTACCTGAAGCAACCGACCATCATGTATATTAAAAAGGTCAGCGAAATTAGCGAAAAATACAAGAAAGCATTCTAGAAAAAGCAAAAAAACTTAAAAGAGGAGAAACATGAAAAAAAATACAGTCAAAAAATCTGTCCGCAAACTTGTACTGGCTGGATTGGTGATTGTAATTTTGCCAACTTATTTGTTTTCTTATCAATTTGATACTAAAAGACCTAAAAAAGCTTCTTCGACTCAAAAGAAAACCCCTACGCCTCAGAAAATCGTACCTTCACATACAAAACCTATTACCAAAAAAATTAGCCCCCTAAAACCTAGGCCAACTCCAATAACACCAAAAAATACTACTCTCAAAAGATTTTTTACCAACTGGGAACAAAAAAAGCCAACAACAGCTGAAATCAATAACGCAATCAACTACGTGAAAGACGTAAGAAAAAGAATCCAAAAAATGATATCGATTATAACCGGCATAACTGTTGGAGTAACAGTAGCTGGAATTGCTCTCGGAGTAGCTGTTTCCATAATATCATTGACTATTTCGGCACTATTTCCACCAGCAGCTCCAGTTGGCGTATTAATTGCAGAATATGGACCAATAAAAGTGTTTGAAGAATCTGCTAAAGCTGCAAGCGCAACAGTTCTTTCTCAAGCAGCTCCTGGAATCGTTGCTGGACTTATTATAGCAGTAATTTCAGGTACAACTTTTCCATTTGCGGGAATCTTATCCGCAGGACTCACTGCAACAAGACTTCTTGACTCTGTTACCTTGGCAAAAGCACTTAAAAAAATTGAACAAAGATATCCTGGAACACTAACAATGAACCAGATAACCGAGGTTGAAAAATTCCACAAAATAGCTTTTAAAGGCACGGTGAGCAAGGGAATAGTTAAAGGAATTCGGCTCAAAAATGCACTCGGCTCAAGTGTAAAAAACGCTCTTATAAAAAATCCACAAATTATTGCACTTCTTGGAGCTGAAAAAGCATTCCCTCGGGCAAAAAAATACATCAAATCAAGCAGGCAGCTTGAAAATCTCGAATCAACTATAGATGACTACAAGAAAAGAGCTGCCAAGTATAAAAAAATTATGGCTGAAAACAAACCATTTACCAAAGCTCATGCGCAAGCAACTTTTAAACTTTTATCAATCAATACAAGCCTAAAATATTCCTACATAAAAAAACAGGCCAGTAAATTACGAGCTCGCATCTACAAATTCAACAGAAAATATCGCGGCATCAACAAAATGTTGGCTGGAGCAATAAAAACGTACAAAACACAAGCGAACGCAATTTTAGAAGATTTCAGGAGCGTGATTGATAAAATCGCAATTGAATCAGAGGTAGCCCTGGATAAATCGGTACAACAAGTTGTGGCAAATATTAAAAATAATCCAATTCTTGTTAATAAAATTGGCAAGAACAAACTGTTTAAAATTGTTAACAAATTGATCAAACGACAAAAAGAGGTAGTCGATCTAAATAAACTTATAAATACTCATAACAAGGCAAAAAAAGCCTGGAGCTTTAATTATCAGGCAAAAGTAAACAGACGAAACAAATTGGTAAAAAAACTTAAAAGAGACAACAAAAAGTACCCTGGCCTCTTTAATTGCCTCAAAGAACCAACCAAAGAATATATAAAAGATACAATGGCTATTGAGGAAAAATTCAAAAAAACTTTCTAAAAAAATCAGCAAAACCAGATGGTAAGGGCTTACAGGAGCACTATTTCACTTGCATGAAATCTCCAAGCTCCCAGTAAATATTGCTCTAGGATGAAAAAATGTAGAAAAACAACTCCCATCTCATGTATCATAAAAATAAGGAATATTTTCATATTGAAAAACACTGTTTTTTGCCCATAACAAGAAGGAAAAAGATGAAAAAAACTAAGCGAGAAAAAAATTTTATAAAGGCTATCAGCAAGCTTATATTTGCTGGGTTGATGGTTGGAATGATACCAACTTCACTGTTCTCATATACTATCGACACCAAAAGATCCGCTGCTAGACCTTCTGCTGCAACACCACAGAAACAACCTTCACCAGTTCCAAAACCACAGGTAACTTTTCCAGAAACACCGGTAGCTACCCAACCAGAAATTTTTCCAGAGCCAGAGCAGGCAACCGCTTCAGAACAACCGGAAACTGTTCCAAAGCCAGAGGTAATTGTTTTAGATCCACTAGAGTCAGATCCACAAGTAGACGCCCCATCGACAGTTTCTACTGATCCACATGGGACTGTCGCTCCTGGAGTTCAAATAACAACAAAAGAGGTCAATATAGAAATCACGAAGCTCAAAAAAACAATCAAAAAGTTGAAAAATCTCAAAGTAGCTCTTCCTGTAGCAGTTGGTATCATAGGCGCCGGAGTACTAGTCGCTTCTGGAGCAGCCATTATTGGCAGTTTTGCCCTAGCAAGTTTCGACTTCTTTGCAACGGCTGGTGCTGTACTTCTGCTAGGAACAGGTGCATTCGTGGCCACCGCAAAATTACTCCCATTGTCAATTGCAACAGCATTGGCCGGAGTATCACTCAAACAGGTCTTTGAAACAACCAAAGGAATCAACAAACTTGAAAAAATAGCCATACGTTATCCAAGCATAATAACTGAGGACCAAAGACGTTCTATTGCAGAATTCAAAAAGTTAATTAAGAATAAACTCATTAAATCTTATCTTAAGGGCTTAAGAATAAAAGAAACACTAGATCAAGTATCTCGTGAAGCAATCATAGAAAAAGGTCAATATCTGTACAATTATATCGACCCAACCAAAGTGTTCAAAGTAGTAAGAAAACTCATACAACGACAAATCGAAGTTAAAAACCTGAAAGAAGCAATCGCTATTCACGAAACCTACAGAAGAGACTGGAGCTTTGGCTATCAATCAAAAGTAGATAGACTAAAGACATTAGAAGCAAAATTAAAAAGAGATGAAAAGAAATATCCTGGAATCCTCAATATACTAAGCAAAGCAACCAAAAAATACAGCGATGCCTTGGATTCAATACTTTCCGAGTACAAAAGCATCGCAACAAAAGTAACCGAATTATCAATTAAGGCACTTCAAAAAGCAATACAAACAGGTATTGAAAATGTCCAACAAAAACCAGAGCTTGTCAAAAAAATCAGGGAAAGCAAAGTAACCAAAAATGTCAGTAAACTGATTCGACGCCACATTGAAGTTGAAGGCTTGGAAAAAGAAATTGCCTTGCATAAAACCCTTGGAAAGGGTTGGGGTATTGGTTACAAAAATAAAGTCAACAGACTCAAAACTTTGAAATCAAAATTAGAAAGAGATGATAAAAAGTATCCTGGCCTGTTTGATTGCCTAAAAGAACCACTTGAAACATACAAACAAGAGATCAAGGATATCCAAAAAAAGTTAAAAAAAACATCCTAAAAAAATAATCAATAAAAAAGGACGGAAGAGTTGGTTCTTCCGTCCTTTTTTCTACGCACAAACCAGATAAAAACATCCGATAGAGTAAAAAACAAACTACAGAATAAACACTTGGAATAAAGGCAATATTAAGAAAATAAGGAGTTGCCGAGTGGTGAGAGCAAAATAAACAACTATTGCATTACCTCAGATACCCGCTATAAAATAAAACGAAAATAAAGAGCGTAAAATCAAAAATAAGAG
>CAYZEO010000028.1:0-12188 GCA_964477815.1 uncultured Pseudomonadota bacterium
GCTGGTGGGCGGTACAAGATTCGAACTTGTGACCCCCAGTTTGTAAGACTGGTGCTCTAACCAGCTGAGCTAACCGCCCCTGGACAGTCAAAATATTAAATGAAAAGAACGACAAAGTCAAAGCTATTCTTGCCAAAATCTTCATTACAGGTAGTTTTTTCTATAGCCTCTACAAACAAGTAGAGAAAAAAGGCACTTATTGATAAACCGTTACTTAAAAAGGAGTTGCCTGTGGGCTTTTTCGATTATCTCAAAAATCTGTTCATTATTCTTATTTTTCTACAAATTGCTCCCTCTTTAATTGACAATATTCGCAAGCAGTATGGCAAATATATCATGCCACGCACAAAGTTTGCGCTTGTTGAAATGAAAGGTGTTTTGTACAATTCTGCTCCTTATAACAAGCGCCTGAACAAATATTTTAAAAATAAAGAAATTAAGGGCATTCTTGTCAAAATGGAATGCGCAGGCAGCGCGGCGGGTACAGCTCAATCGATATTCAACGAAATCAACACGCTAAAAAAACAGTATCCTGCAAAACCGATTATTACGTTGGTTGAAAATATCTGCACGTCAGGGGGCTATTATATTGCCTGCGCTACTGATGCAATTATCACCCCAGGCTCAGCACTCATTGGAAGCATAGGCTCGAATTTGCCGTATCTTTTTCAGCTAAAAGACTTTATTGAGGAATACAAAATCAAATATACGGCAATAAAAGCGGGTAAATATAAAAACGCTGCCGATCCATTTGTTGCTATAACACCGGATGATAAGGCAATGCTTCAGAGCGTCATTGATGATTCGTACAATCAATTTTTGAGTGATATTGTAAAAACCCGCAAGGTTTCACTCAACAATAAAGAGAAATGGGCCGAAGGCAGAATTTTCAGCGGAAAACAGGCAAAAGTACTCGGTCTCGTTGATATTATTGGATCATCAAAAGATGCAGTTGAGCTTCTGAAAGATAAGGCATTGATCAAGGGTGAAATTGAATGGGTCAAGCCACGACAAAAAACAAGCATTTGGAATATTTTTGGTGGACGCACAAACGATCATGATTCTAGCTCAATGTTCTCATTTTTGGCAAGCAAGCTGGGAATAAAGTTTGATGAAAAAAAGTTGGTTCAACGAGTTTTTTAGACTTTTGATGAACTTTCACCTTTTTGTAAAACAACACAGTAGCGAATATCACGAACATCAATAAGAGGCTCTACAATAACAGAAAAATAAAGACCATCAACTGTAGCCTTTTTTACTTTGCCAAGAGCAAACCCTTGCGGAAATATAAGACCGTCTCCACTTGAAATAACAACGTCACCCTCTTTCATTGAAGAAAGGTGACTAATCCTTTGCAAGTCCGTTGCATCAAAAGAATTCGTGCCAACATGAATTCCTGTTGCTTTAGTTTTCGAACATACTCCCGCAACTTTACATTTTTTGTCCGTAACAAGAAGAACCTTGCTGTAAAATGGAAAAACTTCTGTCACTTTTCCGACAAGACAATTTTTAAACACAACAACCATATCTTTTTCTATATCATATCGACTTCCTTTATCGATGAAAAAAATATGGGATTGAGAAGAAAGTTTTTTGAGCAATACCTGAGCAGTGATGCCATTATTTTTATTGTACCGCTTTTTAAATTGAACAAGCTCTTTAATATCTGAATAATAGTTCAGCTGGGACTTTAGTTCTATATTTTCAGCAGTAAGCTTCTGAATTTCTGCGCGCAACGTCTGAACTTCTTTAGTCAACTGCACATTTTTTTTCCTGCGTTTAAAAAACAATTGAACTGGAGCAACAACATATTTCTGCGCAACAAGGACAGGATAAGAAATCAAAGAACTCGCAGTGTTAATAAATGAAAAATGAGAAAAAAGAAAACGATGAATAATAAAAAAAATAACACCACCGAAAGTAACAAAATAAAGTGTTTTTATTTTTTTTCTTCTTTGAAACACTCCTTCATCCCAGGCAACGAACCAACTCTTCCTTTATGTACAAAGCAGAATCTGAAGTCACCACTCTGTTTCTTATTGCAGATGCATCAGGCACATCTTTAATATAAAACGGTACATGCTTTCGAAAACAATATAAACCATTTTCCCCGTAATATTCGAGCATGTTATCAAGTTGCTGCAGAGCACAGCTCAAAATTGTTTTTTTGCTTACCTGAAAACTACTATTTCCTTGCGCATGTTCTTTAATTTCTTTCAGCTTCCATGGCTGCGCCCACATGCCACGCCCAATCAAAAAACCATCAGCTCCTGTTAATTCGTACACTTTTTTTGCAGAATAAAAATCGACTATCCCTCCAGAAAATAGCACAGGAATCGAAATAGCCTTCTTTACCTGGGCCGCTAAGGCATAATCAAGCTCCCCACTAAATCGTTGCGTTCTTGAACGAGGATGAATTGCAACTGCCTGCACACCACAATTTTGAGCCAAAAGAGCAACTTCAACAGCATTTTTAGTTTGAAAACCTGCCCTCATTTTGACCGTCAGCGGAACATCTTTTAGCAATTCACGGAACAATTTCAGTACTTTTTCTAGAATAGGAAGATTTGCCATCAAAGCCGAACCCGAACCGGAGCCAACAACATTTTTCGCTGGACATCCAATATTCAAATCAACACAATCAACCCCCTTGGCAAGAACTTTTTCGCATGCAAGCTTAATAAAATTGGTACTATTTGCTGTCACTTGATAGTTAAGTGGTCGCTCCATCTGCTCAAAAGCAAGGGCCTTAATACCACCTTTATCATTCGCAACACAAGCGACATGGCGTATTTCGGTATACAAAAGTTCCTCTTTAGAAAACTGACGGACGATTTTGCGAAAGGGCGAATCTGTCACGCCATCCAGCGGACCTCCCATAAAACGAGGAAAAGACAAATGCCCTATTTTTACTTTTTCGTTCCAGTAACTCATCTGATCAAATATTCATTTTTACTTTAGAAATAAAACCCAAAGGTCTTAGTATACCGAATTTTAAGACATTCGTCCTAAAAGCCTAAAACTCCTTAGAAAATATTTTTGCGATCTTTTAATGTTTACAAAAAGCTAATTCTCTAGCAAAAAAAAGCGAAAACAAAAACTGATTTGCATGGCAGTCGTCATTATATTACTTTAAAAAGAAACGCCACAAAATTTTTTGGGGGAGAAAATGAATAAAAAAGGATTGGTTATATACTTTTGTCTTTTTGCATTCACTTTATACCCAATGAATAATCAATCGAAGAAAAACCCTATCAAAATTCCGGTTCAATCCATAACAATAAACGCAGCACTTGAAGCTCTAGAAAGGCGATACTCCAAAAATAAAGACATTCATCTTCTTCAGAAATTCGCTATTCTTTATACTCTTGCATCAAAATCTGATGATACCCTCTTGAGACAAATGACTATTAACAGCTTCACCGGTGAAAAATTTTTCGACTACTTAGTAGCATACGAAATACAAACACATAAAGATAAATGGAAAAACCAAAGTGGTCTTTATTTTGATGTTTTAAAAAATTTTTACCCCGTAAAAAAAGTAAATTCTCGTGATCCACAAAAGAATTCACTCAAAGAAGAAATTTTGCACCTGCAAAACTGTAAAACCTACCACTTCATTATGTTCAATCAAAGCATACCCTATATCCATCCCCTACCAAATTACATAGAAAAAATCGTGTCCAAAAAACTTTCAAGAAAAATCAGCATCACAGAAATGGCGAAACATATGAAGTGCTGCTTAAAAGATACTCAAAACAAAACATCTACCAAGTTCCTTGGCAAACTTCCTCTTTACAAAGCCGGCAAACTGAAAACAATAATTAAAAAAATAATAGCCCGCAAAAAATACGAGTATTCAAATCCGAATTTAAAAGATACCATGCAAACCAATCAATTAATCTCAAAAATCAAAAACTACTTGACGGCACTTGATCTGACAACGTTCGGTCTAAAAATTCCAGCAAACTATTGTGACGTAAAAATTTCGTTTGAATAAAACTCAAAATCCTTCTGGATGGATTGTATGCCACTTCGTGTTTTGCTCATACACATGAGCAGTCTGGAAAATCAATCCTTCAGAAAGATGTGGTCCAATTAACTGAAATCCAATCGGCATTTTATTTTGTGTCATTCCACACGGCAATGAAATGGCAGGAATACCGGCTAAGTTCATTGGACAGGTAAAGTAATCTTGCAAGTCCATCTGCAACTTATCAACATCAAATGCTCCGAACTTAAAAGCTGGGGCAGGATGCGTTGGCATAATCAACAAATCAACATCGTTGAACGTATTTTTAAATTCGCGACGAATCATCCGCTGAACTCGTTTAGCGTTCTCATAAAACCGTCCTGCATGTCCCGCAGACAATACATAATTACCAACCATGATACGCGTCTTTACTTCTTGACCGAAACCATCATGACGTGTGTTAAGATACATATCATGAAGCTTCTTTGCATCTTTGTCGCGCATACCATAACGAACACCATCAAAACGAGCAAGATTTGAAGCAGCTTCAGCACGACTAATTACAAAATAAGATGCTGCACTATATTCAAGCGTTGGCAACTCAACACGCTTTATTTTTGCTCCAGCTTTTTCCAAAACTTGAATTGCTTGCTCAACGGCCGAAACAACTTCCTGGTCCATTCCATCTGCACCAAGAGAATTGTCAACAACACCAATACGCAGATCTTCTTTTAATTTTCCGGTGATATCTTGCGTATAATCTTTTTTACGGGCATTCAAACTAGAAGAATCATGCAGATCGTATCCAGCGATGGAGGAAAAAACAAGCGCACAATCATACACCGATCGGGTGAAAACACCAATTTGATCTAGCGAAGACCCGTATGCAATCAAACCATATCGTGGAACAAGACCATAGGTAGGCTTGAGACCAACAACTCCACAAAAGGCTGCCGGTTGCCTGATAGAACCGCCAGTATCTGAACCAAGCGCCCATGGAATTAGACCAGCCGCAACTGCCGCAGCAGAACCACCACTCGATCCTCCTGGAACACATTCAAAATTCCACGGATTTTTTGTTTTCTTGAAAGCAGACGTTTCTGTAGAACTTCCCATTGCAAACTCGTCCATGTTTGCTCGACCTATCGGCAACGCACCAAATCTTTTTAAGCGTTTACAAGCAGAAGCATCATAGGTTGCTCTATAGTTTTGCAAAATTTTCGAAGCACAAGAAACCAGTCTGCCCTCCTGACAAATATTGTCCTTTAATATTCCTGGAATGCCAGAAAGAGGCGTACCCTGAGCACGAAACTGTTCTAAAATCGATGTTTTATCAAAAATTTCTAGAGCTGAGCCTACTTTTTCGTCGTGCTCATTAAAACGTTTAATGAAAAAATCAAGAAGTTCATCAACATAGACTTCTTGATTATTTAGCTTTACCTTAAGTTCCGCTATTGTTGCAAAAGATAGGTCGTTCATATAGTTCCCCTATTTAGTTTCTATTATAGCAGGAACAACAAAGTAGTTTTCCTCTCGCTCAGGAGCTTGACAAAGAATCTTTTCTGAATCTGTTTTTATAACAACATCTTCACGAAAAACGTTTACATTTTTTATTGAGGGCTCTTCAATGTCTGCTGCAATTTCCTGTACACATTCTGCGTAAGAAAGAACACCTTCAAGATGCCGAATCATCGGCTCAATTTCCTCTTCGCACAGCTTAATACGTGAAATCTCAGCTATTTTTAATACCTCTTCTCTAGATATCTTTGTCATCGGTTCCTTTCTCTATTTTGCTTGTTTTTGCCACTCCTGACCGCGGAATCGATTAATATACGCAATACTCATCAGTGCATTACCTACATAAAATGAGCCGTATATGAGAAAAAATTTCAAAACCGGGTTTTGGATAGGCGCTACCGAGAAAATATACGAAACCGGTACGAAATAACCGACACAAACTAAAAGACGTGTCATCATCACGGTTCGGACATTCGAAGCTCCGCGCATCGCACCAGCAAGAATCAATTGTAGCACATCAAAGAAAACAAGTACACTCAGTAAAGGCAAAACACGGGCCGCCAACCAAGAAAAGTCACCATTTTTGTCAAAAAAACTAACAAAATAACCGGGCCAGACACTTAAAACAATCAGAATAGAAAAAACCATAATAGAGGCCATAAAGACGATTTTTTTGATATTGGTTTTAATACCATCCCAATTTTGTATGCCATAGTCATTACTCACCAGTAAAGTAACAATTTGCGCAAATGCCACAGCCGGAAGCAGTGCAAATCGCTCAAGATCTTTGACAACAGAAAACGTTGCAAGCGCATACTTACCCATCGGCGCAAGCATTGCACCAAGCCAAATGTAAGCCCCCGCGATTGTTGCTTTGTCAAGCATGACACGCCAACTCAGGCTCAACAATCTACGCAACTGTGATCCACTGGAAAACACCGAAAACAGTTTGATGCTGTATTGGCGATACCGCTTGTTGAACAATACTGCAATAATAGCAGCGACCAACATAGCCCCAAACTGCAAAACACTTGCCATAGCAGAACCACGAAGCCGCATTTCTGGAAATCCTAATTTTCCAAAAATAAGAACATAATCAAAAAAGATAAAAACAACTGCTCCAAAAATAAAAATCTTCATCGGTGTCTTCGTGTTTTTTACACCACGCATAAATCCGATAAAAGCAAAATAAACAGACATAAACAGAATGCCTATTGCCCTTAAGCGCAAAAACGGTGTTCCCATTGAAATCATATCTTCCGGAACACCATAAAAAAGATAGATCCAGTACGCACCGAAATAAAGTAAAGCTGCTATAACTGTTCCACTCACAAGTGTTGCCCAAAATGCATCAACAAATGATCGGCCCGCTTCTTTATAACGTTTTGCACCATTGTGCAGACCAGTCAAAACAATTGCACCAACAGAAAGCCCTTCGGCTATTTTGACAATAAAGTGAAGAAGTGTGTTGGTTACACCGAGTGTTGCATACATTGATGTTGACTTCAAATCAGCAATAAAATAAGCATCTAACAGATATAAAAGCGAATACAACACAAGAGCTGTGATGAACTCTGGAAAAAAATATCGAAAAATTTTCCCATAACTCTCTCCATTTTTATTGTCACGTATACCCGAAATATAACTGTCCAGCAGTCCCCTTTTCATAGTATATCCTTCCCTTGTCCAAGTATCGTTGCAAACACTCTTAAAAATGCGACCACTAAGATATAAATGATGGATAAAAAAAAGTAAACCCGTACGTTATTCTTTTGTAATCTGAGAACACAAAGAAACGAGCTTACGCCTTCTATTGCCCACTTGATAAAAAAATTCTCTACACACTAAGCGTTCCGTTTTTTTATCCGGAATCCATTTCCCCGCCGCCCAGTAGACGAGTTGACTTTTCTTGTATGGGCTTGCCCCGCTAAACATTCTAACCAATTCTTCTGGCTGCAAAGATGCTCGGGCACAAAAAAGGTCAACTTCATAGTCTGTTGTTCGCAAGAAAGTTCTCCAGTCAGATTCATAAAACTCGCAATTTTCCAAGCCAAGAGTATCTACAACTCGTTGTAAAAAACGAAGCTTCTTCTGATTAACTTCTATCAACATTAAACTAATGTGAGGATACGCAATTTTTAGCGGAATACCAGGAAATCCACCACCAGTCCCAATATCACACAACATTCTTATTTTTTGCATATCGACAAAATTTTTCAACTGAAGCGAATCCTTAAAATGGTACAACAAAATATCTTGAGGATTTGTGATAGTGGTGATATTGATTTTCTCACTTTCTTGGCGAAGTAAAACCATGTAATTTAGAAATTGTTCAGCTTGTTTTTCGCTTAACTGTTCATCACTAACAAACTGTTCCCATTCCTGCGTAAACTGTTTTCCAAACAGCTCCTGTATATCCAAGCCAGACCCTTTTAAATTATGGATTTTCAAAAACTCACTATGTTAACGTGAGCCTGAGTATACGTAGTTTTTAATTGTACCCTATGTTGCGCAAAAAAATAAGCTTCCAGAACCGCGCAACAATAGACATGGAGAATCCTATGAAGACCAATATTAAAATCTCTTTGTTTGTCTGCGCCATTGCGACAACACAGTCGATTCTTAGTGATTACATTATTACCTTTTTTATGCGTCCCTATCCTTATCTTCCAGAAACAGAAAAAAAAATAACTAAAGAGGAAGCACAAATAAAATCTGCTAAACTCAAAAAACCAGGAAAAATTGCAAAATACACACTTAGATCAATTTTGCAGTCAAATATCGCTTCTGGCATATTCTGCACCTACAGTGGTCAACTAGAAATTTCCGACCAAGACGGTCAGGTTACCTTCGCTCGTCGACAAGAATCACCCAATGTTAAACTTCTGATCACCAATAGAGTTACCCCTATTTTAATGGGAGGACAGACTATTCACCACTGGGAAATTGAAGGAGGATCCCCCGCAAGACTTTATTATGTGAATCAAAGAGAAGACGAGGAAACAAATATTGAATTTTGGGATGTAAAAAAAATAAAATTGCCCGCAAATAATCGAATTTCGCTTGATACTATTATAATTTTTGCAAAGCCAAGCCACATTTTTGTTCCAGAAGGAATCACGCAAATAGAAAAAGACACTCAACTGATTTTGCCCGACATTTATGTTAAAAAAAATATAGATAAACTTTCAAACAGCTTCTATGTTCTCAATCTCAAACGTTTTTTTTCACAAACAAAAGAACAATACCAAATCAAAGAAAAAGAGTATTCTGTGCAGACCCAAGGATAAACTAATAATCTCTTGGTATACTTAGTCAAAGACAAAAATTGTAAACCGACTCAAAGGAAATGTATGAAATTACAAATATCGTTTGATGTCACCGATCTTGAATTCGCACTATCAACAGCAAAACAAGTTGAAAACTTTTGTGACACAATTGAAATAGGAGCAGTACTTATTCATAAATATGGCATTCAAGCAATTGAACAGTTCCAAAAAGAACTCCCAGAAAAAACAATACTTGCAGATACAAAAATTCTCGATCGTGGAAAAATGATAGCCGGCGTTTTTGCACAAGCAAAAGTAAACTGGATAACCGTTATGGCAGGAGCCGGAAATAATGTCATTCACTCTGTTTGCACAACTGCGCATGATTCTGGGGTAAAAGTGATGTTGGATCTTTTGGATGCAGAATCTCCGGGGCAATCTGCACTCGAAGCAAAAAATCTCGGCATAGACTCTATTATTTTTCACAGCCCCCACGACGAACAGGATGAAATGCTTTTCTTGGATGATTGGGAAATTGTAAGTGGAAACACCGACCTGCCTATATTTATATCCGCAAAAATTAAACGAGAAAATGTAGAAAAAATCATTAGCCTAAAACCAGAAGGTCTCGTTATTGGCACAAGCATTGTAACATCAGAAAACCCTGCTCAAGAAGCACAGTTTTTCTACAATCTTTTAAACAAATAAATCGGTCAAAATGAAGCTCTTGATCTTTTTTATTTTGCAAACTGATCTTTATAAAGACCTTTGATTTCTTTGACCGATGTTGCTTGCTCTGGAGATTTATCAGGACGATATCCCATAAAACGAGGAAACCGCAATGCCAACCCGGATGTTTTATCTGTTTTTCCAGCTGTGTGTAACGGGGATACTGTTATCTCATCGGCCCTAATGAGACAAACGATTTCTGGAGCTATCCATAAATCTGGATACAACTCTTTTGGACAAATAACATTTGATGGCTTTTTACTTACTTTGAAAGAATCACACTTTTTTTTCAACTCTTTCCACTGAACATCCGACAAGCCAGTCCCAATTTTTGCTATTGTCTGGAAAGAATCTATTTTCTTATTATAAACACCAACCAAGAAGGCCCCTATCCCAAAACGAGCACGCTTACCTCTTCCTGCATAATACCCAAGAATAACACAATCAATAGTATCTTCTAAATGTCCCTCTTCCTGCCTCTTCAGCTTTATCCAGTTAAAATTTCGCTTGCCGGGTTGATAAATCGAATCCTCTCGCTTGACCACCAAACCTTCAAGACCGGCCGCAATATTTTCGTTAAAGTAATCTTCTAGTTCTTGTGCTGTTTTTATTTTTTTTTCATCAATAACTTGGACCGTATCTTTATCTGTTTTTTTAAAAAGAGAAAGAAGTTTTTTCCGACGTTGTAAATGTGTCTTGCTCAAATACTCATGGCCATCAAGATAAAGTAAATCAAAAAGAAAAACCCGCAAAGGCATTTGCTCTATCGCTTTTTCAATGCCATGCTTGCGTTTACGTTTTACTGTCTCCTGAAACGGCAAAAAACTTCCAGTATTTTGGTCATATACTATTGCTTCTCCCTCACAAATCAACTCTTTAACATTAAGTTTCGAAACAGCTTTGGCAAGATCTGGAAACATATAAGTCATATCAACTAAATTTCTAGAAAAAAACGCAATTTTTGGTTTTTGATGTGTTTTGTTCACATGAATCTGCAAGCGAAAACCATCTAACTTCGGCTGGGCAACACAGTCGCCAATTTTTTTTATAATCGCCTTAGCCGTTGGTAATCTTTCCGCTGCTGCAGGACGAATTGGAATGCCAACCTGAACCTTCATCTTTGAAATTGCTTTTATACCATCTTTTTTAAGCGTTTTTGCAATAAAGCCAATGTCTGCACAAACGTTGTATGCATTTTCAATGATTTTTCTCAGAGATTTATCGCCAACCTCCATCCAAGAAAGTGCGTCAATAATAGTCATATCAGAAAAACCAAGACGTAACTTTCCAACAACAATTCTTGCAACAAATTTAGCGGATAAAGGATCAAGTTTTAGAAAAAGTTTTTCTAGAGCATGAGCTTTTGACTCCTGAGAACCTACTCCTTTCATTTTTTCTATCGTCTTAAGTTCTTTGTACACCTGCATTACGGTTAACTGTTCTTTCGCTTTCCAACCACCTTCTTCTAAAACAGAACCGACATCACCGTACTTTTTTACTTTTTGTTTAACAGATTTTTCTGAAAGTTTGGTTAAATGAGCAACAACAGCAATGAGATTTTTTTCTGCCATTTGAAACTGCGTACCAATGTACGGAGAATGTAACTGTCCAAGCGAAAGATAACTGATAATACTTGCTTCTGACGGTGTCGCAGATTTGAAAAGATCTGCCAGGAGTTTCGTAATTTTCAGACGACCACTCACCTGCTCTATTTGGTCAAATACCTGTGCTACGGTAAGAAATTTCACACGTTCCTCATCATTATTACTTTTACTTTTACCAAAGGAACCTCTTTTTTTTGTAGACATACCCCAATCAAAACACAACTGCTTGTCCACAATCACACCCCCTACAAGTTCTGTTTTTTCACTACATCCGATAAAGCAAAAAAGAAAAAAAAGAAAAAGGGAAACACGTGACCTCATTCCTACTCATGCTCCAGGAAAATCTTCTCGATCCCATCTCCGGTCATCTACATTTGAAGAACTTCCTGCATCTGATTCAGACAACCCAAACGGCCCAAATTTTTTTCTAAACTGATCGTAATACGTTTTCGCAGACAAAACGCAAAGGATCAAAACAAGACCAAGAAGAACTGTTTCGATAACATTCCACTTATTTGTAATACCCACAGACTGGTATGGATTCAAAATGACAAAGGTTAAAAACACCATCTGAACTGTAGTTTTTAACTTACCCCAAAAAGAAACAGGAATCGAAAAACCATTCTCACGAGCAAGCGCACGCACACCCATCACAAAAAAATCACGACCAATCAAAATGATAACCCAGTAAAAAAAAATCTTATTGGCTGCAAGCAACGCAATAAGACTTGAATACGACAAAAACTTGTCCGCTATCGGATCCAACTGTTTTCCAAGACGAGATTCCTGATTGAATCGACGAGCAATGAAACCATCAAAAAAATCGGTCAAACTTAAAAGTGCAAATAAAATCGCCAAAAACAAATTGACAACAAAACTATTGTAAGGAAGAAGATACACAAGAAGTACAGGGAGCATTAAAGGGGAAACGATAAGCCTAGTAGCCGTTAAAACATTCGGAACAGTGAAAATCTTCATGAAAAAACCTCGTTTAGAAACCCCTAGTCTACTCTGCACTCACAAGCCGTTTGTTCTGGTAGCGGCGCAGGGACTTGAACCCCGGACCTACGGATTATGATTCCGTCGCTCTAACCA
>CAYZEO010000029.1:0-11930 GCA_964477815.1 uncultured Pseudomonadota bacterium
CCGATTTTGTTCTTTTTTGTTTGAAGGGAAAAGAACCTATCGTAGCCAAAAGATTTGGTTTGAGGGAAGTATAGAATATTGGTTTTTTTAGTTTCAATGCAGTTGAAGAACATAAGGCTTTTGAGCAATATTGTAGTGTATTCTCGCATATTGGAAGATGGTTTTTTGGTTTTTACTGTGAAAAAGTCTTCGTCTATATCATATATAATTGAAAAAGTGTTTCTTCTTTGTTTAAACGAGGCAAGAAGAGAGTTGTCTTTTTTTTGGCAACGGACAGTCCAATTTGTCGGTTTTTTTTTCAACATTGCTAAAGTTGCAGATCCATTTGTGATGAAAAGAAAGCAAAGTGGCAAAAGTATTCTGGTTTTCATTGTATATCCTTTTTTTATAATATCGTTGTAATCTTGAGGTATGATACTCGATGATTGGGTGACTGTCATAGTTTTTTTTTAGGGAGAGATTATATGCCTGGTTATAAGGGGCATTTAGCGGGAGGTGTTGTTGTTGCTGCCCCGATGCTTTATCTTTTACGTTCGTATTTGTCACCGGTTTTGGCCGCGCTTTGTTTTGGTTTTGCTTTAGCAGGTTCGTTGTTTCCGGATGTTGATACCAACAGTAAAGGGCAGAAATGGTTTTATCGTTTAACAATACCATTTCTTGTTTTTTTATTGATTATAAAAAGATTTTCCCTTTTTGTTTTGTTTTCTTTTTTGGCCTTTGTGCCACTTGTTGTTAATCACCGCGGTGTCTTTCATCGATTGTGGTTTATCATGCTTCCGCCGTTTGGTATTGTTGCTGTTTGTGCATGGTATTGGCCATCATGGTTTCATGATGTTTTTTTTACAGCGCTTTTTTTTGTTGTTGGAGCTGTTTCACACCTTATTCTCGATTTTGGAATCAGGAGAACTTTTAAGTTTCGGTGGTAACGGTTGGGTAAAAAGTGAAATAATTACTAAAGCTGTAGAACTTGCGATAAATCCTGGAATCATTGGGAAAAGTTCAATTGAAAAGAATGGCCAAAGAGCGACGGTGGTTGCCCCTGTTACAACTGAGGCGAGTGCGCCATATCGAGTTGTTTTTTTCCAATAAAGTGATGCGATGGTTAAAGGTGCAAAAGAGCTACCAATTCCGGACCAGGCATAAGCAACTAAATTATAGATAGAGTAATTATTTTTGAGTGCGATTACAGCTGCAATAAGCGCAACTACTCCAACCGCGCATCTGGATGCCCAGAACATTATTCGGGGTGTTCCATTTTTAATGAAAACTTTTCTGTACAAATCTTGCGCCAAAATTGAGCTTGAGGCCAATATTTGACTGTTGAGGGTTGTCAAGGTCGCTGCGAGTAATGCGCATAGCATAAATCCTGCAAAAAGGGGTGGAAACAGATCTGTGGTGATAGAGATAAATATTGTTTCTGGATTTGTTATGCCGCCTGAAAAATAAGCAACGCCAACTATGCCAAGAAAGAAAGAAGATAAAAGTGCAAGAAGTTGCCAGGCTCCTCCCAAATATTTTGCGTACTTGATATTTTTCGGATCTTTAATTGCCATAAAAAAGTTAAACAGGTGAGGTTGGCCAAAATAACCGATTCCCCAGCCCACGGCAACAAGAAGTGCGTCGGCAAAATGTTTCAACGAGGGAAATGAAAAAAGAGAGAGACTTCGCAGGTTAGCGGCATGAGCTATGCTCTTACATCCTCCAACAATAAAATAAGCGTATGTTGGAATAAAGATCAGAACAAGAAGTAAGAACATTCCCTGAAAAAAGTTGCACCAAGCGACTGAGTGGTATCCGCCAATAAGTACGTAAAGTATAGCTGCAATGACTCCGATGATAACTCCCGTATGGTATTGAAAGTTAAATGAAAATTCAAAAAGGTTGCCAGCAGCAACAAAGCCGGATGCGATGAAAAATGAAAAATAGGCGAGCGCAACGATAGCGCTTATAATTCGAAGTGCTCCTGATGAGTCGGAAAGCTGTTTTTCAAAAAAAGAAAAGAGTGTGACAACTTTATATTTTTCAGTACGTCGACGAAGACGAGGAGCAATGAAGTTCCAGTTGAGAAACATACAAAGTACAAGGACAAACGGAACAAATATTTCAATAATTCCTCGTGAAAATACCGCACCAGGAAAAGCTAAAAACAGCCAGTGACTTGTGTCGCTTGCCTGCAGTGCGATTGCAGAAACCCAATAGTTTGTTTCTCTTCCTCCTAGGGCGAAGTCAGAAGATTTGCTTTTTATTGAGGCAACAAATCCTATAATGACAAGGACAAGAAGATAAATAACGAAAGATGCGAAGATTTGAATGTACACACAGGCTCCTTTTATTATTGTGATGAGGGGCATGACGAAAATTTGGAAAGATCAAAAAGTTTAAAAGCGTTTTGTGTTGTTGTGTTTGCAACATGTGAAAAATCTTTTTGTAAAAGATCAGCGATATAGAGGGCAATTGTTTTGATTTGTTGAGGATGGTTTTTTTTGCCTCGAATGTTTTGTGGAGGTAAAAATGGAGCGTCTGTTTCTAGAAGAATATTATATAATCCATATTTTTTGACTATTGAGCGTAATGAGTTGTTTTTTGGATAAGTTATTATTCCGCCAATTCCAATAAAAAAACCTAGTTCATTAATGGCATAGTCTGCAAAAGAAAGGTCTTCAGAAAAACAGTGAAAAACGCCTCGAAGATGTTGTTCATTTTTAAATTCATCTAAAACTTTCAATGTTTCTTGACTTGCTTGGCGTGTATGAATAACGAGTGGCAGATTTAATGTGAGAGCAAGATCAATCTGTGCTCTGAAGGCGTCTTTTTGTCGTTGTTTATTATAGTCCTTGTAATGATAATCAAGTCCACATTCTCCTATGCCGACAATTTTGTTGGTTGCGTTTTTTTCCGCGTATTGTGCAATTTTTTTCAAATCATTTTGCCAGTTGTTGGTACAATCGTTTGGATGTAATCCCACAACCGCATAATTGTTTTTGTATTCCTGTGCAATTTTTATGCAGTTGCTGCTTTCAATAACACTTGTTCCGACGTTAATAATATGTACAACTCCAGCGTCATGTGCTTCTTGTATAATTTTTTTTGCTAAGTTGATTTGAAACTGTTCCAAATCAACATCAAATTGCTGTTTGATTAGAATATTTATGTGACAATGTGTATCTATAAGCACTGCAAACTCCTGTAAGGCTACTTGATTAGAAATGATTTTACTGGTATTTGACAAAACTATAAATAAAATTACTATAAATCATTGATGCATGGAAGAATAAGCGAGAGTACTTGATGAAGTGGCAGTGTTTAACCATTACTAATCTTTCCGCAAGGAGTTTCACATGAACAAAAGTGAATTGATCAATTCACTAAGCGAAGAGACAACATTTAGTAAAAAGGATGTTTCTCGTGTGCTTGAATCTTTCACTCGCATTGTTGAGCGTACACTAAAATCTGGTGGCAAAGTTGCTATTACCGGTTTCGGTAGTTTCGTAGTTTCTCGCCGCCCTGCACGCAAGGGAATAAATCCTGCAACAAAAGAAAGAATTGATTTGCCAGAAATTCATGTTCCACGTTTTAAGCCAGGTAAAAACCTGCGGGAATTGGTGAAGTCGATTAAAGCGAGTTAACCGGAAAACTTAACCCAGAATAGACTTTGCTCGTGAAGGGCCGCTTACAGGCGGTCCTTTTCTTTTCAATGATACCTTTTTGTCGTATACTTATTCTTAACTTTTTTGGCTGGAAAAAATCTATTTTCATTTTTTCGTGTGTAAGGGTTTGTCCATGATAGATTTGGTTTTGTTGCGGGATCATCCAGAAATTACAGTGGCATCACTTAAGAGAAAAGATCCCTCATTTGATACGGACAGGCTTTTGAGTTTAGATTCCCAGGTTAGGGCTTTGCGTCTTGATGTTGAAAATCTTCGTCGAGAAAAAAACGAACTTGCAGGTCAGGGACAGTCGGGGGTAACGCCGGAATTGCGTGAGCGTTCAAAAAAAGTTGGTGCAGATATAAAAGAAAAGACTAAGAAGCTACAAGAGCTTGAAAAGGATTTTAAAGATTTATATTTACGTTGCCCCAACATTATAAATGATGAGGTTCCTGACGGTGACAAAGATAGTAATGTTGTTGCCAAAGAAGTTGGAGAAAAGCCATCTTTTTCTTTTTCTGTGAAAAATCATCTTGAGTTAGGGGAGCGGCTTGGGTGGCTTGATTTTGAGGCCGCAGCGCTTTCTACTGGTACGGGATTTGCAATGTATCGAGGTGATGCGGTACGTCTCATTTATTCATTGACAATGCTCATGTTGAAAAACAATGTTGAACACGGTTTTGAGCCTGTTTTGCCACCGTACCTTGTGAATGAAAAATCGCTTGAGGTTGCAAGCAATTTTCCAAAGTTTAAAGATCAGGTGTATGAAGTTCCTGAGGATAATCTTTTTTTAACGCCTACCGCAGAAGTTAATTTGAGCAATGTGTATCGTAACAGGATTTTATTAGCAGATCAGCTTCCTATTCGCATGACAGCGTGGACGAGTTGTTTTAGGCGTGAGGCTGGCGGCTATGGTGCTCACGAGAGGGGGCTGATTAGAATTCATCAATTTGAAAAGGTTGAGCTTTATACATTATGTGAGCCTCAATATTCATACGATGAGCTAGATAGAATGATCGCTTGCGCAGAATCAATTTTACAAAAACTTGGCTTGCATTATCGAGTTAGTTTGCTGGCAGCACAAGATTGTTCGTTCCCGTCGGCAAAAACATATGATATAGAAGTTTGGATGCCAGGGCAAAAAGCTTATTATGAAGTTTCCTCTTGCAGTAATTGTACGGATTTTCAAGCGCGTCGTGGTTCTATTCGTTATAAACAGAGGCCAGAAGATAAGGCTAAACTTGTTCACACACTCAACGGTTCCTCTTTGGCTCTTCCCCGATTAATTGTTGCTTTAATGGAAACATATCAGCAAGAAGATGGCTCAATAGCGTTTCCTGAAGAGCTGAAAAAGGGGGCATGCTTTAGTTTGTTTTAGGTAGGGAGTCATTATGTTGTCGCCAGAAATAATAAAAAAAATGCGGCAGATTGAGATACACACAAAGCGTCTGTTGAGTGGGCTGCTTGTTGGTGATTACAGTTCTGCTCGTAAAGGTTCGGGATTTGAGTTTGATCAAATTCGTGAATATCAAATGGGAGATGATGTTCGTTTTATCGATTGGAATAGCACTGCCAAGGTAAATAAACTACTAGTCAAACAATATATTGAGGAAAGAAATCGTACAGTTATTATTGTGGTAGATGTTTCTTCTTCTAGTGGCTTTTCTTCAGTGGAATCGGTCAAGTGTGATGTTATGGCACAGGTTGCGGCAGTGTTAGCATTAGTTGCTGATTATGGTAAGGATCATGCCGCTCTTATTTTGTTTTCCGATGAAGTTGAGTTGGTTATTCCTCCAAGCTCTGGTCGTAAACATATTAATTGCATCATGAGCCGACTTTTTCAGCACAAATCAAAAAAGAAGAAAACAGATCTTTGTTCAGTTTTAAAAACGCTTGCAGCTATGCGATCCAAGGATTCTATTGTTTTTTTAATTTCTGATTTTATAGATCGTGATTTTGAAAGATCGCTGCAGGTTGTTGCAAAAAAATTTGATCTTATTGCTATAAGATGTTTGGACCAAAATGAGCGACAGTTCCCCAATGTTGGATTTTTAGAGGTCAACGATATGGAAACTGGGCAACGGTTTATTGTAGACACGAGGGATCGTAAAAGTTTGTCTGTTTCATCTTTTCTTAGGCAGCGTTTTTTGGATCAGTCCACGTTATTTAAAAAGTGTGGTATCGATTATATTGAAATTTATCTGGGACAGCCCTTTATAGGTGACATTGTTCGTTTTTTTCGACGACGAATGATGTATTGAGTAGTTAATTATGAGGTGGTTTGTGAGCAAAAGTGGTCTATATCCAATTTACGGGACATGCCATGTTCCTTTTTGGCAGACAACAGAATTTTATGTTGTTGTGCTGGGGCTATGTGTTGTGCTTTTTTCAGTGTTGTTGTGGTATGGCGCCAAGAAATATAGACTTTCTAAAAAAGGGTGTAAAGAACCGTGGAAAACTGCTTTAAACGAGCTTGAAAAAATAGAGAAAGAGCGGGTTGCTGGCTCAGTGTTGGGGGGAACGTTTTACTTTAAGTTAACATGGGTTTTCAAGCGGTATTTAAGTGAGCGTTATGGTTTCGATGTTTATGGTAAAACGGATGAAGAGTTGTTGCTTTATTTAGAAGGTGCTGGTTTAGCTTCAAAGTTTGTACAAGATTTAAGTGTTATTTTCGAGGGGAGTGAGGTTATCAAGTTTGCGAAAGAAGCAGTAGCTCAGGATCGTATGGAACGTGATTTGCAAGCAAGTATAGAGTTTATAAAGAATACAACTCCATCAACGAAAAAAAATTGATTAATCGCCTCGGGGGAGGGGCACTATGTTTTATAGTCACAAAGTAAAAACAACGTCGGTATACATTCACTGGCCCTTTTGTCCGTACAGATGTCATTTTTGTCCGTTTGTTGCCTTAGCGTCACATGATCATTTTATGAAGCGGTACCATGATGCATTGGTAAAAGAGATTGCATTTTTTGGTCAAAGATTGCACGGAAAGATATTATTGGAGACTCTTTTTTTGGGAGGGGGGACTCCAAGCACTTATCCGGATGATCTGTTACTTGACATGTTTGATAAACTTAAAGGTACGTTTGACATTGATGATGATACAGAGGTGACTATAGAGGTGAATCCTGGTACGGTGCAGGAGCATCAACTGGAAGAATGGAAAGCCTTGGGAATCAATCGCTTGAGTATTGGGGTTCAGAGTTTGAACAATCTTGTTCTGAAAAGTCTAAATCGACTTCAATCGGCTCAAGATGTTCGGGGATTGCTTCACAATGCTGTTCGCACATTTGACAACATTTCAGTTGATTTGATTTTGGGTTTGCCTGGTGTGGGAACCTCTGAATGGAAGGAGCTGCTGAAGGAAGTTGTCTCGTGGCCGCTGAAACACGTATCGATATACTTTTTGACGATTCATGAGAATACGCGGCTTTTCTTTGATATTCAGCAGCAGAAGGTTATGTTGCCGGTCGATGATTCGCTTGTTCGGTTGTATCATTGGTCGGTTGATTTTTTGAAAAGATATGGCTTTGAGCATTATGAAACTTCGAATTTTGCTCGGCCAGGGTATCAGTGCCGGCATAATATTGTTTGTTGGGAGCGAAGGCCATACAGAGGTTTTGGGCTAGGGGCATGTTCTTTTGATGGTGCATCAAGATTTCAAAATTATAAAAGACTAATGACCTATTTAGAAAAAGCTGAGATAAAAGAGAGTTGCATGGAATTTTCTGAAAAGTTAACTGGGGAGCAGATTCATTTAGAAAAGGTTATGTTGGGGCTACGAAGGAGGTCTGGGGTTTCAGTTGATGAGCTGATTGAAATGCTTTCTCCTCAGGAGAGGGGTAGATTTAAAGATAATGTTAGGTGGTTAAGACATAATGATTATATTCAGGAGAATTCTGGTCGATTGGTATTGACCCCAAAAGGATTAGTAGTGCAAAACGAAGTTGTTGCGAAGTTATCAGTATAGAAAACTTTGTTTTGTTTTATTGTTAGGGATAATTTATATTTTTTTATCTTGAGGTGAAATTTTTATGGCCAAACATGTTGGTGTGAAGTTGCCGGAGGATTTAATTGCGGTATTGAAAAGTGGAAAAACAGTAGGTGTTTTAGCAACGTTTTCTGAAAAGGGTTTGCCGCACACGACGCCGATTCAATGTGTTTATCCAAAAGGGCAAGAAAGCATTCTGATCTCCATACACAAGGACCATACAGGTTATCACAACATGGTATGGCAGAAGAAAGTGATGATGTGCTTCATGGACGAAGGAAATGTTGCTTACAGTGTTTTGGGAAGAGCAGGCGTCGTTAAAGCTCCATCTTCTGTGCATCCATTGATGGCTGTTGTGAGAATCGATATTGTTGATATTAAAAGTGACCGTTCTGTTTTAACTCGTGTCGAGAGTGGTGTTGGTTGGAGCTACACTTCCTGGGAAGCAGAGCAGTTGTCAAAAAGTTTGATAGAAGAGTTGCGAGACCTTTCTCGAACATTGTGACAGCATAAAATTGGTGAATAAGTTAGTTGTTAAAAAGGGAGCCGAATAAAATGGTACCTAGGATTTTTTCAGTGTTTTGTTTAGTACTTGTTTTTAGTAAGGCTTCTTTGTTTTCTGCAGCAGATCAATTGGGCGGAGAGAGTGACTTTGCATTTGAAAATATGCAGACTCCTGAAGGTTCAACATTGCCGGGCAGTTTCGAAATGCCAGCAACATCAGGATCACCAGCAACACCCACTATGCCATCTGGATTTACCGGGTCACCAGCGGCGCCAACGGCACCCGCCGCTCCGGGGGGCCAAGGTATGCCGGCAGACATGACGTATCAGCCAGCTGCAATGCCTGGCATGACACAACAAACGATGCCAGGCGCAGTAGGAACAACTCCGTCAGGATTTGATTTGGGGGGTGTGACGAGTGATACAGATACATCAGGTTTTGGAGCTTTTCCAACAGATCAAACAGCTCCAGCAGTGGGGGTTCCTGCCGAACCCAAAAAAGGAGCTGTTGTATTGCCTGCTGAGGCGCCACAGCAGGAGGCGGCTCCGCCAGCTCCACCGGTGAAAAAGGGGCCAAAGCCAAAGGAAGAGGCTGAAAAAATAGCTGAAGATAAATCTGCTCCTGTTCCTTCGGAGTTTAAAGGTATCGATACTTTAGAAGTTGACGATCCAGGTGGGAATTGGCTTGTTAAGAGAATGTGGTGGGAACGGGCAGAGACTAGAATGGAAAAAATAGAGGCCGAAGTAGACAAGATAATGGAATCGAGGATGGTCTTTTTTAAAAAACGAGACACGGCAGATTCAAAAACTTTTGATCCATTTTATGTTGAAATTGGTCTTGATCAGGGACAACTTGAAGAAGTTTCATCATATTTAATAAACGAGTTAAAAGAAAAGCGTGAAAAGCAGGAATCATTGAGTCGTAAGGAGCGGGAGTTTCTTAAAAAGCTTGAGGATAAAAAAGAAGATTTAGTGAAAATTGAAAAACAGGTTGTTGCGGTGCGAGAGCTTGACAATTCAATTGATGATGCCCTGACACAGCTTGTTGAGCAAATTAATCTTGCACGAAAATACAAAAAAACTGCACAAGCGCTTTTTAAAAAAATCGGAAAAATCTTGGATCACGACAAAGCGCGAGAGCTTTATTACAAGATGGACGCTTCGTGGCAAAGTATTAAAGATATCGGTAAATATATAAACGGTACTTTTTCCAAACACTTCAATAAAATTATTCAAAATGCACAGCAACAAACAGCTCGAATAAAAGCATCGATGGATGTACTAGAGAAAGAAGGGCTTGGATTTAAAGAGCAATTCAAGAAACTTCAGGGAGGTGATACGGAGAAACAGAAAGAAGAGAAGCAGAAAAAACGTTTGGCCCTTCAAAAAGAGTTGGAAAAAGACACTCAAAAATCACCAGGATGGTTTGGTCGTGTTATTTCAAGTGTTAAGTCAACATTCAATTCGATTTGGAATTGGATATCCTCATGGTGGAAAAAGCCAAAGAAAGAAGAGGCATTATCAGAAGAAAAAAAAGAAGTGCCTGGAGAAAAAGTTGTAATTTCAAAAGAGAAAAAGGTTGTTTCGTCGTCAGGAGACAAAGCAGTTGCGCCATTGTCTGCGCAAAAAAAACAAGTGAAAAATGATACAGAAGAACCGCCACAGGCAAAAGAGATTTCGCCTAAACCAACTTCTCCTACAGCGCCAGTGGCTAGTCCATAGATTGTTGAGTTGAATACTTGCCTTTTGGAAAGGTAAAATCGATCTGTTCAGCGCAGGGTACTTTTTATTGCAAAAATGTTGCAAAAACTGCTCTGTCAAGGTTGATAAACAGATGTAAGTGTGTTACATTTTGATTGAGTTTGACATGCGTAAAAGCTTGTGGCTATGCGAAATATGATAGCGGGCCGAGGTGGTGAAATTGGTAGACACGCAGCTTTAAGGGGGCTGTAGGAGAAATCCTGTAGGGGTTCGAGTCCCCTCCTCGGCACCAGATTATGTTTCAAAAAGTCTAAGCCTGATGCGGCCTGGTAGGGGCCGTTTTTTTAATAGGACTATGATTTTCATGGGGAGAGGGACGTCGGAAGTATTGAAGAGAAGGCAAAAAATTTTTGGCAAGGTGTGGAAAGGGAGTTTCTTTCATGAATAGTTCCGCGCGTCGGTTTTTATTTTCGGGTTTCTTTTTTTGGTTGGCTCTAGGTGGAGCCTGCCTTTATTTTGTATTGCCGCTTAGAAAAAAATTGAAATTTGGAATTGATTTGATTGGAGGGAGTTATTTAACTCTTGAAGTTCAAACTGACAAAGCTGTTGAGTCGGAGTTGATGGCTGTTTTGCAGGGGATTCCTGGAAAATTAAAACAAAAGGGTTTGGCGCTTCCAAAAATGAAGAAGGTTGAGGGTGAAAAAATTGTTTTAGCGTTTGAGAATTTGAGTGCAGCTAGTTCCGCGGCCGTTCATTTGAAGGGTATTCGCGATATGAAAATCTCTACGCAGGACAAGCAGGTGTTTATTAAATTCACCGAAGCGCGAGAAAAAAAGATTAAGTCGAATGCTGTTGATACAAACATAGAAGTTTTCAGGACTCGTTTAGGCAGATTGATGAGTGCTGCAGAGATCACAATTGCGACTGAGGGTGAAAAAAATATTATCATCGAGTTGCCTGGTGTTGCTGATCCTATGAAAGCGCGAACAATGATCGGCAAGCGTGCTGTCCTTGAATTTAAACTTGTTGAACGTTCGGGAAGATCAAAAGAAGACATCATGTATGAATATGATGGCGAAATTCCCGATGACATGGAGATTCTTCCAGGAAAGCCAGACGAGGATGGATCTCGCAGGCATTATCTTGTACCAAAGTTCTCGGAAATTACAGGTAAAGAGCTTGTAAACGCACGTTCAAAAGTTGGGGGCAACATCGGGATGCAACACGTTGTTGAGTTTAGACTTTCCCCCGCTGGAGGAGAAAAATTCTATGAATTGACCAGTCGTAACTTCGGGCGTTCATTGGCAGTTGTTTTGGATGATGAAGTTATCATGGCTGCAAAAATCGAAGCTGCGATCAGAACCGATGGTATTATTTCTGGTGGGTTTAGCTCTGAGGATTCAAAAGAGCTTGCTATGTTGCTTCGATCGGGGGCGTTGATTGCGCCAGTAACGATTGAGGGGCAGCAGCAGATTGGACCAACGCTTGGTGCTGCGTCAATTAAGCAGGGGTTGATTTCTTGTTTTGTTGGCCTCGGTCTTTTGTTGTTGTTTAGTCTTTTCTATTACAGTCTTTCAGGGTTGTTTGCGTTTATTGCATTAATGTTCAATTTGAGTCTTGTTTTATTTGGGCTTCACGCTGTGGGCGCGATACTTACCTTGCCTGGCATCGCTGGAATGGTTTTGACGATAGGAATGGCAATCGATGCTTCAATTCTCATTTATGAAAGAATTAAAGATGGGTTGTCTGCCGGACTTACGATAAAAAATGCTGTTAATACAGGATTTTCAAATGCAATGACGGTTATTCTTGATGCAAATATTACAACCTTTATAGTCGGTATCGTTTTGTACAAGTTTGGAACTGGGCCGTTACAAGGTTTTGCTGTAACAATGATGCTGGGTATTGTTTCAACGCTTGTTACAGGTTTGTTTTTCCTGAGATCTATCTTTAACTTCGTTTTGAATAACTTTAAAGTGAAAAAGTTAAGAATTTAGGTACACTAAAGTTTGTGGCGGCGTAGCTCAGGTGGTTAGAGCGACGGAATCATAATCCGTAGGTCCGGGGTTCAAGTCCCTGCGCCG
>CAYZEO010000030.1:0-10924 GCA_964477815.1 uncultured Pseudomonadota bacterium
AAACTCTTCCAATAACCCTTTAAAATCGTACCTGTTGCACGTTTATTCCAACCTGGCATAATGAAAATACTAGCATCTGATTAGATGATGGAGATAAGGCGTTAAAAGATCAGTTCGTTAATTTTTTTTAAAAATGTTTTGCGGGGACGTAATCATGAATATGAAAAAGATGGGAATTATTTTAGGAACTACGCTTATTGCTCTGCAAGCAGGGACAGCACAGGCTGGATTGTTTACCCGATTCATGCTTTACTCCGTTGGTAATTTATTCTATAGCACCAAGAGACTCCAAACGGAATGGAAACAGTACTACGACACTCAAACACGTCGAAAGCTCAAGAACGAAAAAACAAACCTGGGAAAAGTTTACTTCAAACTCAAAAAATGCCTCCGCGAAATCAAAAATATGGAAAAAAGATACGAAACCCTTACAGAGAAAAAAATAAGGCAAGAGAATATTGTCAAGAATCTGGATAGTCAAAAAAAACAGCTGAATAGTCAAAAAATCCGCACACAATTATTTCGTGCAAATCTAAAAACTGAGTCCTTAATAAAAGAAGAATACGAACTCGGCGAAATAATAGAACTGCATGAGGTAAGACTCCTTTCTGAACTTATCCCTCAATATAAAAAATACCTAGACGAAACTGCTTCCGACTACAAACAAAACTATTACTACAAAAAAGACTATTTCTCTAAAGACTCATTTTCAGAGAAAAAAATAACAGAACAAATCAAAAAAGAATTAGAAGAAGAGTCTGAAAAAAACTTCCAAGACATAAAAAAACAGATTGCTGATTACGAAAAAGAAAGAAAGCGAGAAGAAGAACTTCAGAAGCAGAACAATAAAAAAAGTTATGTGGTAGGTTACGAAAAGAACCCTGCACGTAAGAAGGAAAAAGACTCCTATAAACAAACAGAACGATCAGGTTATTTCTATCCTACCAGCGGAGTCTATAAAGATTACGAAAATGGTAAGTGGAAAGAGAGCAAAACAGAAATATAAACTCACACTCACTCAATCTACGACGATATAAAGTCAAAGAATTTCTCACAAGAGGCAGGAGACCTCCCTGCCTCTTTCTTTTTTCCTCCCCCATCAAAATTCTTCATGCCAAATCCAAAAACTCTTCCAATAACCCTTTAAAATCGTACCTGTTGCACGTTTATTCCAACCTGACATAATGAAAATACTAGCATCTGATTAGATGATGGAGATAAGGCGTTAAAAATGTTTTGCGGGGACGTAATCATGAATATGAAAAAGATGGGAATTATTTTAGGAACTACGCTTATTGCTCTTCAAGCAGGAACAGCACAGGCATGGACTTTGTCATGGCTTAGAAGTTGGTTTTCATTTGATTCTTGGTCTCTGTTTTTTAAAGGTAAAAATAAGTACTATAAAGACAAAATTCTTTTACAAAAAGATAAAGTTAAAATAAAAATGCAACGTGATGATAGCTGGAAAATAATCAAAACCTACCAAAAAGGAATAAAAAAAATAAATGAGCTACTTAAAAAAAAAGACGAAGCACTCGAACTCGCTAATCAACGAAAACAAATGCTCGAAAAACACAATAATAAACAACAACTACCACCATTATCATTATCCAAGTCGGAACTTGCAAACAGTCTAACAGCAGCTGACGATACAATTGATAGGACAAAAGATCAAATAAAATTTCTAGAAGGCCGACTAAAAGATTCACAGCAAAGGTGCAACTTCCACTCTACTGAATTAATAAAAAAGATTAAAGCTACCAAAGAATATAAAAAATCAAAAAAACTCTATGTTGAAAATAATAATTACAATTATTATTGGGAGAAACGCAAACTCTTCGAAAACGATCCTGTAGACGAACTTTTAAAGACAGAAATAATAAAATATGAAGTAATAGAAGATAAGAAAAAAACGAATAAAAAGACACCTACGGGGTAGTGGAAGATTGTTACAAAAAAACCCTTCCAATAACCCTTTAAAATCGTACCTGTTGCACGTTTATTTCAACCTGGCATAATGAAAATACTAGCATCTGATTAGATGATGGAGATAAGGCGTTAAAAGATCAGTTCGTTAATTTTTTTTAAAAATGTTTTGCGGGGACGTAATCATGAATATGAAAAAGATGGGAATTATTTTAGGAACTACGCTTATTGCTCTGCAAGCAGGGACAGCACAGGCTGATTTTTTGCGACAAAACTTTGTTTTGATCCAGTCAAAGAAGCTCCGCTCAGTTTCCCGTCAAAGGTTCAATGAACATATGGCTTCAACTGCTTTATTTCACTTAGTGAGGTTTCTGCTAGGAATGGGAAATCTGATTAAATGATGGAGATAAGGCGTTAAGCAATTAATATGTTTTAAAATGTGAGGTTATCGTCATGAATATGAAGAAAAAAGCGGTTATTTTGGGCACTTTGATAGCCGGTTTGCAAACTGGGCATTCGCAGGCAGGGCTTTTCAGCAAAGCCTATCTTTTCTTTCACAAAAATATAAATCTTGTTGGCATTGTCAGGCGAAAACTTGGGCTGCCTATAATGTTTCATTCTCAGGCAAAAGTTGACCTAAAGTTGCTCAAAAACTCCAAGGCTGTGTCTTTTTATAAAGAAGACTATGCGGATTTTTATGTACCGTTGTTGAAAGAAGAAGTGCAAGCACGCAAACACCATTACGAATGGACTAAAGAGTTAAAAAAACAAGAAACTCATGAACTGCAAAATAAAGGGGCACAGAGCAACCAAAGAACTGCATGGCCTAAAAAACAAGTCCGCATTTGGAAAAATCGAGCTAATAAGGTTAGCAATTTCAGAAAAAGTTATTGCAAAAGTTTCATTAAAGATAAAAAATTAAGACCTTTGTTTAAATATTATAATCGTAATATTCGCAACAAAAATGCAAAAGACAATCTGACCAGCTTTAAAAAAATTTTAAGGGATATTGGACTTGCTCCCAATACACTGATAGCTATGAGCAAGAAAAATTTGCGCGATGATGGAGATATATAAATCTAAAAGTTACACAAAAAAGAAGAGTCCTGCATTAATCCAAGGTCAGAATATTGGTCAGCGAAAAAAAGTAATAAAAAAACAGCGCTGTACAAAATGAAAATCGAAAAACCAAAACGAAAAGATGATTTAACTTTGAGAAGAGTTACCAAACAATCTTGTGGAGAATATGGGGATTTTGTTAAGGAATTGGCCTGGAATTACAGCCAAGATAGAAATTGTCATTGTTGTGGACTTATCTGTTTGATGATCTGCTGTTGTATCTGTAACCGATAAAAACATTGTAAAAAACAATAAGGAAAAAATGAAGAAAATACTTGCTTTCACTGTTATCACCCTTTGTCATTTAAACGTATACACCATGCATAATAAAAAACCCAAGTTTAATTCTGTATATATAGACAAAAACTGGAAAATCTGGGTAGGAGAAAAGGCTTTTAAAAAGCATATTGCAAACTTAAAACTTACAATTTTACCTGAATGTAGAAAAGAAGACACAAAGCTACTCAAGCTATACGCACAGTGGCACAATGCTTGGGTTCTTAAAAATCATCCATTCTTCAAGAAAAAATGATCTGGAGATGCCTGTAATTTGCTCATACGAAAAAATGTTTTCTCAGGTGCCGCAACTCTGCAATTGACTCTTCAATATCTGCAAGCGCTCGGTGTGTATCCTTCTTTTTAAATTCAGCATACGGACTATTTGGATACCACCTGAGGACCACTTCCTTGATAGCTGTTACGTCAAGAACACGGTAATAGCAATAACTGACCAAACTTGGCATATATTTAAAAAGAAAATTCCTGTCTTGCCAAACAGAGTTGCCTGCAAGAAGTGCTGTTCCAGCATCACAATGCTTTTTGAAAAATTCTAGAGTCTGCTGCTCTGCTTGCCTAGCAGAAATATTCGATTCTTGTACTTTTTTAACAAGCCCCGTTTGCCTGTGTGTTTCGCGCACCCAGCTGTCCATTTTGGCAAGTTCATCTTCTGGCTGATAAATAACGAGTACTGGTCCTTTTTCTATCTCATTTAACTGGCTGTCGGTAATAATAGAGGCAATCTCTAATATTACATCCTTTTCTGGATTCAAGCCCGTCATCTCCAAATCTAACCAAATTAAATTTTTTGTTCTATCCACGCAAAATCCTTACAGTTTCTTCCTTAAACATTTTACCTGCCCTGCCCGCCGTATTTTTCAATGTAGGCAGGAGTTATTTTCACTTTGCGAAAATAGTATCGCAGAGTTATTCTTGTAGCTACAAATCAGAAAATCAAAATACCAAAAAAAGAAAAGAAAGGCCCCCGTGGGAATAAACAAGCTACAAGTCGGCGTTCTGATGGGAGGTAAATCGATTGAGCGTGAGGTCTCATTCAACTCTGGAAGAACGGTATGCGATCATTTTGACACCACACGGTACAACGTTGTTCCTATTTTCCAAACAGTGAACGGAGACCTTTTTATTCTTCCCTGGAAATTTTTGCACCGAGGAAAAATAAGCGATTTTGAACACCGCCTGATCACTGAAGCACAACAAATAAAATGGGATAACTTAAAAAAAACGGTCGACTTTATTTTTTTAGCAATGCACGGTCGTTTTGCGGAAGATGGAACGGTGCAGGGTTTTTTAGAGGTGCTTGGCATTCCATATCTGGGTTCAAAAGTATTTGCCAGCGCACTGTGCATGAACAAAATTGTTCAAAAAAACATACTGCATTCTCACGGCATAAATACCCCAAAAGGAATTCATCTTTCTGCCCAACAAATAAAAAATTTCAAAAAACAGAAAAACTCAATTTTCGAACTACTAGAAAAGGCAGGCGTACATCCCCCGTATGTTGTCAAACCACACAACGAAGGCTCAAGTATGGGGGTTGAAATAGTTACAAAAAAACAGTGCCTGAGCGCGGCCCTTCAACGTGCATCAAATGTCACACCCGGCATAGAACAGGCAGTATTGATAGAAGAAAAAATAGAAGGAATGGAATTTACCTGTATCACGATTACCGATTACAAAACCAACACAATTGTTCCACTAACGCCAACCGAAGTAGTTATTGAAAAACACTCAGATCATTTTGATTATGCACAAAAATATATGCCTGGTAGAGCATGTGAGTTCACTCCACCCCGCTGTTCAAATGAAAAGATAAAAAAGATTCAAGAAACATGTGTAAAAGTAACCAATATCTTGGGAATTACTACAACATCCCGCACGGACGGATTTGTAACACCAAACGGTGACATTATAATAGTCGATCCTAACACGCTCACCGGCATGGCCCCTTCAAGTTTTTTTTTCCGCGAAGCAGCACATCATGGCATGAGTCACTCGCAACTTATCAATCATCTTATCGAGACAGAGCTACATCAGTATGGAATGCTGACAAAAATCATTGAGCAAGAAAAAAAGGCATCCAAGGAAAATAAAATGAAACAAAAAATGCGCGTTGCTGTCTTGATGGGAGGTAATACTTCAGAAAAAGAGATCTCACTCGAGTCAGGCAGAAATATAGTTTACAAACTTTCTCCACAAAAATACGAAACTGTTCCACTGTTTGTTTCTAACTTATTTGAACTGTATAAAATCGACAATAAACAGCTTGTCCTTAATTCAACTTCAGAAATACAAGAGAGCGTTACTGCAAAACAAAAAATAAACTGGCACGATCTGCCTTCTCTTGCAGATTTTGTATTTATTGCACTGCATGGCGGCCATGGAGAAAATGGATCAGTTCAAGGAGCTCTAGAAATGCTCAACCTTCCATACAACGGTTCCTCCGTGCTTGCAAGCGCACTATGTGCAGATAAGTTCAGAACAAATCAGTTTCTTAAACAAGAAGGATTTGATGTTCCGAAGGCACTATTAGTTTCCCGTTCTGAGTGGGAAAATAAACAAGAAAAAATCCAACTGATTACAAAAAAAATAGGTTTCCCACTTATTGTCAAGCCACACGATGACGGATGCAGCACCATGGTTCACAAAATAGAAGGTGAGCACAATCAACTAGAAAAAGCTATTGATCAATTTTTCTCAAAAACCCCAAAAAGCCATATCCTCGTTGAACAGTGCATCCAGGGAATGGAGATAACAGTGGGGGCAATCGGCAACGAAAACATAACGATCCTTCCCCCCAGTCAAACAGTTGCCAACAAAGATGTACTATCAATTGAAGAAAAATTCCTGCCCGGAGCAGGTGAAAATCAAACTCCCGCTCCCCTGCCCCCAAAAAGTCTGCTCTTCATAAAAAAAACAATAGAGCAAGCATACAAAAAACTCGGATGTGCCGGTTACGCTCGCATTGACAGCTTTTATGTCAAGCAAGGAAACACTGAACGAATCGTTATTCTTGAGGTCAACACACTCCCTGGCCTGACACCAGCAACCTGCATCTTTCACCAGGCAGCAGAGCTTGGCATGCGACCGATGGAATTTGTCGATCTGATAGTACAAATGGGAATCGAAAAGCACTCACACACCCTTTTGACACCAAATAAAAACACGGATACCATAAACATATAATCAAAAAAAACAAGAATCATTCAAATTGAATTTTCAGGGCTGGGGGGCTCAACAATGAAAAAACAAATCAAAGTAATTACTATATGTGCAACAATCGTTGCCATGGGCGCATTCTGCATTTATGCGAAACTGAAAAAAGGTGATGTGACTCTCAAAGCTCAGGTACTAGAAACACAACAAGAGTGTATTGACGCTTTTGGAAAAAATGGAAAACGACTTCTAGGCGGAAAAGGAGAAAATATTCATCCCATATTTATCACCATTGAAAACAACTCACAAGAAACAGTGTCTATCCACTCAATTGACGTCAAAATGGCAAAAAAGCGTGACATAAATAAGAGAATTTTGGGTCGTAGATATTCGTTCTTAGGTCTCCTCTCAATAGGAGCTAAAATTATTATGGTCACAACTATTGCCGGCGGCATTTTTGGCTTGAGTATTCCATTTCTTTTCTCATGTGGTGTCGGCGTAGTAATTGTGTATGACCCCCTTCTTTCGCCGTTTCTTGCCAATATTTTTGCCTTGGCAGGATTTAGTGCAGGGCTATTTGTCGCAGCACCAACAGCTATGATTGTATATGGATCAAAGTGGGACAAACCAAGTAGAAAACTCAAACAAAAACTTAAAAAATCATCTCCTTCAACAAGTATTGAACCATCAATAACAAAAACAATCATCTTTTTTGTCAAAGAACGAGATTACAAAGAAAACTTTACTATCCAGCTAGCAGGCGACAAGTCAAATCAACCTGTCGAATACAATGTTCAACTTCCATCTCTTAGAACAATAAAAGTGGACCAACAATAATGAAAAAAAAATTGCTGCTCATATGCTCCATACTTTTTGCCTTCAATCCTCTTGTAATTGGAAATAACGACAGTATAGATATACAGGTTAAAAAAGACGACATTGTCTGCGTACAAAAAGAAAAAATCAACGATGGCTTTTGGTCGTGGTCATCATGGAAATCCTGGATGCAATCTTGGTGGCAAGAAAAAAAAGAAACACGACAGCTCAAAAGAAAAAATAACCGCATAAAAAAACAACAAAAAAAGTCAGCCCGTATTCGCAAAAGAATGTTAGCGAAAGCTGAAAAACAGATGAAACAGGCTGTACACAAAGAAAATGTTATTGAAAAAAAATGTGATCCATTTGATTATTATTATCACGAGACAAAAGACGGCATAACAGTCATGGGAAACGTCCTGTCGACACAAAGAAGATGTATTAAAAAGTTCGGTACAACTGGAAAATACCTCACGAAAAAAAGAAAAAGTTCAATTTACCCAATTGAACTCACTATCCAAAACGACAGCTCAACACCATGGACATTTCACACAAAAGACACGAATTTAAAAATAATATCGGAACGATATGTTCTCAAGCGATTGCTACACAAAACAAAATTACGAACCTTCTTTGCAGGCATAGGACTTTTGTGCGGCGCAACACTTCTTTTGACGCTTGCTTGCCCAACAATACCGTTCGCATTTCTCCCAGCACTAGGCATACCTGAAGTTTTTTGTAACATCATTGGTTATCCGCTTTCTATTTTACCCGAATCAATCGCCTGTATCACAAGCCAGATAGGTATTGGGGCAGGAGCAACCATGGTTGCGGCAACACCTTTGGTCTGTGGAATGCGAGGAGAAAGTTTAGAACGGTCAAACCAAAGCATTAAACAGCTGATTAAGAAACTATCAAAAAAAACAATTACTATTGAACCAGGTGAAAAAGAAACAGTTTGCCTGTTTGTTCGACACCGACACTACAAAAAGAGATTCCCTGTTTCTTTGACAAACAACTTGGGGGAAAAACTAAGCTTTAACTGCATGTGCCAACCCGTTTAAAAAAAATGGAGTGGCCAAGGCCACTCCTGTCTTTTTGTTTCATTACAAAAAAATTAAGATATATCAAACAACTCCACATCAAAAATAAGGTCTGCATTCGGCGGAATGACTCCTCCAGCACCTCGCACACCGTAAGCAAGATTTGACGGAATATAAAGACGACGTTTTTCGCCAACTTTCATTCCCATAACACCTTCATCCCAGCCTGGAATTACCATTCCAATTCCAATGCGAAATGAAAACTTTTGTCCTCGATCAACACTGCTGTCGAACTTTTTGCCAGGCTTACCATCTTCATTTAACCAACCAGTATAGTGAACGACAACTGTTTTTCCTGCCGCTGGGTTATCGCCCGAACCTTCTTGCAAAACTTCCCATTCAAGACCAGAAGCAGATTTTTCCCGAACCATCTGAACATCCTTTGTAATTGATTGTACCGACACTGCTGACTCTACTTCATTGCAAACGTCTTGAGAATGACATGAATGCGAACATCCGGAACAACTTTTGAAACATTCACAACCACCAAAAGAACACGCAAAAAGAGCAAAAACACAACAACCAAGAGTGTTAATATAATACACACGCATGTAGATTATTCCTTCTTTGTTATTTTTTATACTTTGCAAGCACAGCAACTCGCAGTAACACACAAGAAACCGCAGACCCAACAATTTGAATCTTGACTGCAATGGTAGACGTAATCCTTGATGTAATCTTCATACTTTGTCACACAATTTCTTGTAAAATTCCAACAGTTTTTAAGATCGTCCCAACATGTCAAATCCTTTTTAGTAAACTTTTGCAACGGATCCAAAAGACGATTTGGCATTGTCCCCTTATTAAACAAACTACGTGCAATCTTTTTTTGAGATTTACTTTTTTTAGACTTATAAAAAAGAGTGCCCACTTTTTTCAAAATAGACAAGGAGTTAAAAACCAAGAAACTATAATTGGGCTGTTGCTTCATTGCCAACACAGAGGAATTATAAAACACAAGAAAAACCATGAACAACAAACCACGCATCATATATTATTGCCTTTCAGAACTTGATCTATAACACGGAAAAAAACAAAACCATGGACACGCAATGGCAAGACACCGCCCAAAAGAAAGAGGCTTATTTCGGCGAGCAACCTTCTTGCGTACTTTACCCTTTGCCCCCCTTTTGTATTCTATAGTACGCTTCATACATGATAAATGGTGAAATGTACTAACCAAAAACAGTACAACCATCAACCTATTTAACATACAAGTTAAATCCATCCCTTTGGATAAGCAGGAAAAGGATTAGGTTTGCAAAACAACTTTAAACACCCGCAACACCCCTTCCAACGAGTATCCCGAAACTTCGTTTTCTTTAGTTTTTTTGCACAAGTCTTATTTATATCAGTATTTGGCTTGCGCTTTTTCATGCAATGCAAATTAGAAAAAATACCTAACAAAACAACTACGGACACAATACGAATTCTCATAAAAACCTGCTTCCACTTGAAATCAAATACTGTTTAGCTACATAGAAAGAGGAGGAAAATCCCCACTACAGCGATTCGCAAACAAACCTTTCTTAGGAATTACTACTCTTAAGTTTTTATATTTTTTAATCCCTTTTTGAACCTTGTGTTTTTGTTTAACTGTAGGATTGCGTTTCCGTTCGACTTTAAGCTTACATTTCGGTTTGCCTGATTGAAGTTTTTCCAGATCAAAATCAAAACCCGGCTTAACACAACAAAACAAAAAAATAAAAGAAAAAATAACAATCTTCTTCATAGCTATATGTGCCTCTTCTTTGTTTTTTCTTTTGAAAATAATAAGAACACAACGAAGCAGAGATTACACAAAAAAGGGGAAAAAATCGAAAGAAAACTTTTGAAATTGACAATTTTTAGCAAACCCATATGATGAAAAACAGTGAAAATTAATTCAAAAAAAGGAAAGATTCCATGAAAAAGTTTAATCTTGTACTTGCAACTCTTGCAATAATAACTATTGGATCAGCATTCGCCGAAGTTAACCTTGAACAGTACGGTTTTTATCACACACAAGTCAATCGCTTAAATAGCGTGACAGCATTCGAGCAGGCGATAGCAAGTGACGCTCTCATTTTTGTTAAAATCGGTGCTTCTTGGTGCAAACCATGCAGGCAACTAGAACCTATTGTCCATCAACTAGCCATTGAATATCCTCAGATTCTATTTATCGAGGTTAATCTCGACACATTCAGATCACTGGCCAGCCGATATGGTGTCCGCAGCATCCCGACAGTCCTTTTATTTAAACAGGGGGCACTGGTTAGCAAAACAACTGGATTTAAAGCAAAACATTTTTGGATCAATACAATAAAAAATACATTCGATTTATAAAATTATTGTATAAATTACTGTAAAAAAAGGGGCGGCCTTTTAAGACCGCCCCTTTTTTCTATTGAGGCTTGCACGGAGCTGGGTAGTAGTACTCAACAATCTTCATCCCAACAATTCCTAGTGTTCCCAAAAAAGTCAGAACGTTTCCACTTCCAAAAAGACCCAAAAACCAGTTTTTTGTTTTT
>CAYZEO010000031.1:0-10279 GCA_964477815.1 uncultured Pseudomonadota bacterium
AAATGAAAGTTTCTAGAATAGAAAATCAATTAAAAAAAGGCATGGAATGTCTTAAAAATAAGTGGTTCTCTCTTCAGTCAAGCTTTAAAAGCCTATTCTCATCCAATGAAAATAAAAAAAAATGCGGGAAATCACAAAAGAACATATTCAAAAATGACCGCATGATCAAAGACCTTTTGAACAAACTCGAAAAAAAGAAAAAACAACAAGAGAAAAAGAATATAACCTCAGAAAAGATAAAACCCCAAAAAACAATAGATGGAAAAAAAATAAAGAAAAGAAAGAGTATAGATGACTGGGGATTTATTTGAAACGCTCTAAAATAGATGCTACTCTGCGCATTTTTCTATCCTGCTCTCGCAACGCCTGAACTATTTCGTCCATCTGTCCTTCCATCACCATATCCAATTTTTTGAGCGTCAAATTTACTTGATGATCAGTCACACGATTTTGTGGATAATTGTACGTCCGCACCTTTTCTGAACGCCCACCTGTGCCAACCTGAGTTTTGCGCATCTTGCTCATCTGAGCTTGCTGCTTTTCTATCTGGGCAACGAGAAGCCTTGATTGCAACTGCTTCATCGCCTTTGCCTTATTTTTATGCTGCGAACGCTCATCTTGGCAAGAGACGACAACGCCTGTCGGGACATGCGTAATTCGCACCGCAGAATCTGTGGTATTAACATGCTGACCCCCAGCGCCACTTGCCCTGAACACATCAATGCGCAAATCGGCTGGATTGATAGAGACATCAACCTCCTTAGCCTCTGGCAAAACCGCAACCGTAGCCGTTGATGTGTGAATGCGACCAGAACCCTCTGTTGCAGGAACTCGCTGAACACGATGCACACCAGACTCGCCCTTTAGATGTCCATACACATCCTTTCCTTTAATGTGCAGAACAACCTCACGAAAGCCACCAAGATCTGTAGAACTAGAACCTTCAACCTCAGCACGCCAACCTTTACTCAAAGCATAGTTGGTATACATTTTCAATAAATCAGCGGCGAATAACGCCGCCTCTTGGCCACCTGTTCCCGCGCGTATTTCGAGAAAAACCGACCTATCATCATGTTTATCTGGTGGATACATCAAACTATCAAGTTGATCCTGTTTCACCTTAAGCTCACGTTCAAGGCCAGAAATCTCTTCTTGATACAGCTCAACCATCTGCTCATCCACGTTTGCCTCCAAGAGGTCTTTGTTCTCTTCAATTTCGGAATTGATAGCCTGAACTTCATCGTATGCGGCCAAAAGGGTAGAAAGACTAGAAAGCTCTTTTTGCAAATTGTGACGCTCCGAGCTCTTCAAAGCCGGATCTGTCAACCTTTTGGTCAACTCATCACAGCGACTACGAAGCTCTTCCCACTGGTTAAACATCGCTCAGTGAACCCTTGCAAAACTACTTCTTATTTTTTTTAAATTTCTTGTACTTAGCTTGGAATTTCTCGATTCTACCGGCAGTATCAACAAACTTTTGATCACCCGTGTAGAAGGGATGGCATTTTGAACATAATGTCGTTTTGATAGCCTTTGAAGTAGAGCGGGTTTCAAACGTCGCACCACACGTACAAATAGCCTTAACGTCAAACAATTCCGGATGAATATCCTTTTTCACAATTGTCCCTCATCTCTTACGATCGACACGCGATCATTTTTTGACCATTTAATCATCTTATTTCAACTATAGTATCGTAAAAAAAGCTATTTTTGTAAAGGAGACGCCTATTATCGGCATCTAGTTAGCCCGAATGACCTCCAGCTCAGCACTTACTGACCTTTTAACCTCATCTAGGATACGCTCGATTTTCTTCTTGTCCCCCTCAAAAATTATTCCCTCATTTGGAGAGAGTATGATTTTTACATTGTGCCCTTCAATATTGACGATTTTGCGTCCCTCACTCATCTGAATGTTTGTATTTTTAAATGCTGGCAACGCCTCAATCCTTCCCACGATAATATTAAACATCTGAGTTGACCCTATTACCTTGAAAAGGCCAATGTTGAGAATATACTCACCTGGCTTTGCTCCATCTTTTATTCGAGCATCAAAAACGGAAAATCCTAAAGACAGCAAAATGGGTGAAATTACTGATGAAAGCACAATAACAATAACCGACATGACATACAAATCGTGCGTCAAAACACGAGCTCCATGCAAAATAGTTGCAACAACCAGTCCCACCTCACCACGAGCAGACATCGAAGAACCAAACAAAAAGCCTTCGAGCAATGTCCATTTATTCTTACCTCGTCTCCCAAAAATATTACTTAAACCAATCGCCATAAAACAGGCAACGTGTTTAGAAAAGACAGCCAGAAATAGAAGCAAGAGAACGCTCCACCACTGAGAAGATCTCAAAATTGTAATATCAACCTGCAATCCGATTGAACCCAAAAAAAGGGGCAACAGTACAGCTGTCACAAAAGGGGAAATAACTTTTTCTGCCTGGTGCCGCTTGTCACCCATTCTATGAAAAAGACCGGCAAAATAAGCTCCAGTGATTCCAGAAAGCCCACCTACCAATTCGGCAAAAGAAAAATATAAAAACATCACACCATTTGCGATGGGTGCAATAAGATGTGAAAGCTTCAATCTATGGAAAAGCCGAATAAGCGGAGGAATAATAAAATAACCGGTGAAAAATATGACTGCAAAAGAAACAACCATATAAACAACAGCTTGCGCAATTCCACCAGCATGAGGCCCAACCTCTACCCCACACGATTCACCTAAGGTGCCACCCTGAAGACAAATAAGGAAAAGTGACAATACAATAACAGCGGCAATATCATCTATAACCGCAGCGCCCAGGGTCGCTTTAGAAACACGCAAATGCATTTTATTTTTAGCAAAAAACATCGCAATTGGAATCGATACACTAGTAGCAGCAAAAACGAGCCCCAGGCCTAGAGACTGCACCAAGGCAAACCCTCCACCATAAAGAAACCAATAAAATCCACCTGAGACCATCACAATTGGAACAACCGCCCCCAAAATACCTGCCGAAACGGCAGTAACTCCAACATTCAGAATGTCTTTAATATCCGTTTCGTGTCCAGCTATCCACAACAAATAAGGAACCGTAAAAACTGAAGAAAGCAAAAGAACGAAAATGATAAACATATCAGATGACGGCAAGAGATACCGAACGTTCGTCACCCAATCAAAAGAAACAAAAGGAATTGAAAAAATGGCTCGACCTTTGATATCAAGCAAAGAGGGCCCAAGAAGCACTCCACCTATAATTTGACCAGCAATAACTGGAAGACGGAATATAATCTTGAACAATTTCCCAACAAATGTAGTCCAAAGCAGAAGAGCAGCCAAAAATAGAGCACACTTTGCAATAAACTGCGGATTGAGACCTGATGATACAAGCACCCCTTCGGGCACATTCACTGTTTGCATTTTGGCACATACCGAAAAAGGAACTAAAAAGAAATAAATAAACGAAAAGATTTTTGCAAACATCCACGCTATAGACATATAGGCCCCTTAAAATCGACACAAAACACCTACTTTCAATTTATTGTACGCCTGAGCAAGATAAAAACAAGAGAAAGCATCTTTATATCAACTTATAAAAGGTGTAGATGCGGCACCACGCAAAAAGCGCCCCAAATAGAAATTTTATTGATTTTAGCTCGTCGATATATATAACCTTAAAAAAGAAGGGACTTTACAAAAAAAGGAGACTTTCATGAAAAAAATCGCTTTAGTGGCTGTTGTTATTGCAGCAATCGGCGCAACTCAGGTCATTACACGAAGCGTTGTAACAAAAATAATCATAAAGACTGCTGATGATGCTCTAAAAAAATCTCCTCAAGCAAAGCGATTGGCGATGCGAATAGGTAAAGAAAAAGCAACAACAGTAATTGAGCATTACTTAAAACTAAGGATCACGATTACAAGTATGCAAAAACAGATCAACAAGCTCAACAAGCAGCTCGAAAAAGCCTCCGGCGCAAAAAAGGTAGCACTGAGAGCTCCATTTGACCAAATTAAAAAAAATCACCGAAAATCATACCTTAAAATTCAAGCTCTTATAAAAATGTACCCAGAATTAAAAGATCTATAACCATTACTGAGGAAAAAGTATGAAGAAAGTATCCTTTTTAATTATTATTTTAACGGCAAATATTTTTATTGTACCCGGAATAAGAAGCGCCGCTGATCTAATTGAAGTCCAGCCTGGATCTGCGGCAGGGTTAATTTCTCCGGAGCCACAACAACAAATTCCTACAACCATTTTTGAAGAACAAAAAGAATATTTTGTACCACGACAAACAGTCCAACCTACACTTCCCGGCCCTTTTGGAGAAGAAAAACCAGCTCCTAAACGCAAAAAAATAAGCCTCACCAAGCCATTGTTCGGAATTATAGAAAAAGTGAAACTTATCACACCAATGCTAAAAGGTGCAAAAGAAATAGGAGAGCTCTTTCTCAACCTTTTCGGCCTAGATGAGATAAATCAAAAAGTAGAAATTTTAATTAATTCCTCAATTAAACTTGCTAAAGAATTAAAAAGAAAGGGCGGCGCTAGAATAGAACGCCTTGATGAGCTCTTTATCGCTATGCAAGAAGCAACTGTTCCTCTCATGAGCAACTTGCAAGAAGTAATAACTGGGATAACTAAACAATTGAAGTGGATTACCCCTATTTTAAAACTTGGCAGAAAAACGATCAAAATAACAACTACTAAAATAGATTTTTCTGACGAAAATTTCCCCGAAGGGAAAAAGATTAAGGTGGTTAAAGAAATCCCTGTAAAACAGATTATCAAAGAGCTTCCAGGCCTCATTGTTGATAACTTTTTCAGACCAATAAAACTATATACATCTATAATTGGCAACCTCATTGAAACCATAAAACAAACCCAAAAAACAGTAACAGAGAAAATAAAAGAAAAAGTGAAAGAATTCCCAGAAAAAACTAAACAGACAATAGAAAAAACTAAAAAAACAATCAAAGAAGGTCTCAAAAAAGAAATTGGAAAAGTAAAAGAACAGATAAAAAAAGAAACTCTCAAGCCATTTATTCAGTAAAGCCAATTCACAGAGGCCGGATAAGATTCCATGATCCGGCCTATTCCTTTTTATTCAAAAAGATTTTTCCGCATCTACCAAAAAAACCAATAATTCAAAACCCTGTGCTCACTACATTTCATCGGTATACAAGCTTTTTAAATAAATGCACCAGGCCAGCAATAAGTCCAACCTGTAAAAGAATGCCTATCAAAAGCACAAGCCACCAGAAATTATTGCCTGCAAAAGCCATCCAATAAGCCTTGCATACTAAAAACGGAGGAAATAAACTAAAAAGCCACTGCCATGGTTCAGAAACAAACCAAGCAATTAAAATAATCCACCCTGCTAGGCCGGCAAACTTTGCAATCGCCAATCCCTGCACTTTATTTTGGGCAAATGTCGCATAAAACAATGTTGCTATCGGGGCAATAAAAGAGGCCCCTGCTGCAATTACAATTAATTTACCAATCGGAAGAATTGCCTGGCCTATAAAAAGAACTTGAACTATCACAGTTGCGGTCGCAATAATCATCGGAACAAAAATACGAAACAAAATATATTGTGTAAAAGAGAGAGGCGTTACAAGCATTGCCCTGAGGGTATTGTCATCTTTTTCGTCAAGAAGCGCAAAACCAAAAATTGTGCCAATAATCAAAGATCCTTGAAAAACAGCCAGAAAAGATATAATTAATGGATATATTGAAGCGAGACTGGCAATACTCCAATAAGGAAGAATTTCTCGTTGCACAAGATACTTGTCTAGCAATGGTAGACCAAAACGAAGCACAACACTGATTACAACAATAAAAAACGACATAAAAATAAGAAAGCTATCCCGCAAAATAAGCCTGAAATCTTTTTTTATCAGAGACCGTGCGTGTTTTATTATTTGCATAACAACTACCCCACTTTCACTGTAATGTGTTTTACAAAAGCACGCTTTGCCAACAGCCACAAACCAACAATCGTCGCTACCGTATAGCCAATACCATAAATCCACATAAAAAAAGAAAGATCAGTGTATGCTCCCCTCATAAGCATTGCAGGCGCACTTGTTGGAATAAGCAAAAAGAGAGGATGTTGTACCCAATCTAAAAAGTATAGCGCTGGAAGCTGTAAAATTCCGACAAACAAACCGACAGGAATTAAAACGTCCGTTATTTTTTCGTAGCGAACAACCATAATCAGACCAACGAGGCAATAAATAATCCCTATTGCCATAATCCCAAAAAATAAAGGAACCAAACGAGGAACGATAATGCCATACCCCATAAAAAATCTGATCCCGGTGGCACCAACAATCGTGACAACCCCTTCCAACGTTGCTAATAAACTGAGTGAAATCATTTTCGACCAAAGATACTCGGATACTCTCAAAGGAGAAATAGCAACCGCACCTAGTGTCCGTTCATCTTTTTCAAAAAGAACCATTCCAATGATGTACAATAATGTTGAACCTCCAACAGTTAAAAGAATCAATGTGGGAACAGCGAAAATAAACTGATCTGGACGAACCAAAAAAGCAAGCGCAACCGCAACTATAGCAGAAATTCCTGCGCCAATTGCATAAAGATTATTGCGAAACTGAACAAGAATATCTGTTTTGAGTGCAGACAATAAACGATTCATGCGTTTAACTCCTGCCCCGTTGCACGAATGAAAATATTTTCCAGCGTTGTTTCTTGTGTGTGAATAGTTTCAATGCGGCGTGCATTTTTCAACAAATTTTTAAACGACTCATTGTCCCCTAAACCATCAAGAGGAAATTCTTGGCAAACTATTTTTTGTTCTGCATTAATAAACTCAACAGTTACCTTTCGAGCCCCATACTGTTTTTTTAGGACATCAGGCACATCGATCAAGCTAATTTTACCATTAGTAATAAACGCAACCCTATCACACAACTCATCTGCCACCGACATGTTATGTGTTGTAACAAAAACAGTCATACCCCGATCGCGAAGTTGCAAAATCAGATTTTTTATATTTCGAGCACTAACTGGATCAAGCCCACTTGTTGGCTCATCGAGAAACAACAGCCTTGGATTATGAATCAAGCTGCGCGCCACATTGAGCCTAACCTTCATGCCCTTGCTAAACTGAGCAACTCTTTTGCATGCATCCTGCTGCAAACCAACCTTGAAAAGAAGCTCAAAAGGATCAACTGTTTGGCCAGAATACAAAGAACGAAAATAGTTCAAATTTTCCAGGGCAGTCAACTTTAAATAATGGTTTGGCAACTCGAACGAAACACCAACATGCTCATAAAAATCTTGCCCCCATTCACTAACCTCTCTCCCCATGACGGAAGCGGAGCCCTTATAACCCTTGAGCAGGCCTATAAGAATATTTTGCGTTGTTGACTTGCCAGCTCCTGAGGGCCCCAAAAAACCAAATATCTCACCCTTGTGAACTTTAAAATCAAGACCTTGCAAAGTCTCGATATTTGCTCCTGGATAGGTATATTTCAGGCCTTTGACCACTATCATAAAAACCTTGCCTCTCTATTTTAAACCAACAAAGCATCTAACTATCATCGTAATCTTTTTTCATCCAATCACAACAGCTAATGCAAGCAAAAATTATTACAGATTTAAAATAGAGCAACCAAAAACAAAACTACCCTCTACCAGAAAACGACAAACTGAAAACAAACTTTTTTTGCTGTCGAATAAAAGGTTGAAAAGAGAATATTTTTCTTTTTTTTTTAAATGGTTCATGTAAACTATTTTTGTACTGTGAATTCACCATTTTTTGTTGTTGCGGTAGTTATTTTTATTATTTTTTAATGTGGGGAAATACCATATGTTGAACAAAAAAGTTCTTCTCTCTTTAGGCGCGCTGGTTGCATTCGCTGGATGCCAAGCTGAAACACGCATGGTTCTGAACAGAGAGTCAGAATTAAGCGCCAATGATCAGTTTCTTAAAAAAATGAACGTTGACTTGAACACCCAGATTGATCGCACAAAGCTTGACTTTAAAGTTGACGGCAAAACTGTTGAAACTGAATATTGGGTTATGTCCAAAGACCAGTTTGCTAGCTTCAAGAAACTCGTTGAATGCAGTGTTACTGGACTCAAAATAGCTTCAGATGAAAATAATGCAGAGCTCCAGTACTTGGTCTTCACAGATGAACTTGGATTTGAGCAAAATGTTCACTTTGCTGGTGTCAAAAAAGCTGGAATTGTAGACAAAATCAAAATCTTCATTCGCACAAAAGACTACACAGTGTTCTTGAAAGATGCTTGGGTACACGTTGCTGACGACTCTTACACACACGTTGCTATCAAAGCCGACCTTCAAATTAGGGAGTTCAAGGTAGCAGGTGTTGATTCAAGAGTGTATAGAAATGTTCCTGCAGAATCTCAAATCGGTAACTTGCCTGGTATCTACCTTCGTGGTAACGGCAAGACAACTCAAAAAGGTGACTTGGTAGGATTCTCTTACAGAGCTGAAAAAGATGGTTCTGTTGCTGACTACATCTTTGGTGAACTTTACAAAGAAGCAGCTACCAACTAACTGTTGACCGCAATCAATATACCTGCTGAATTCAGCTAAACCCCCTTCTGGTTTTCACCAGAAGGGGGTCTCTTCTTTTCTATCGACAAATTTTTGAATTTGTTATGATTTTCTTCTGTAGTTAAAAACAAAAAAAGAGGTAGTCATGACAACAAAAAACAAAATTTCTTCAAATATTGTCCTGCTCGGAATAGTAAGTCTCTTGAACGATCTGAGTAGTGAAATGATCACTCCCATTTTGCCGCTATTCATAGAATCATTGGGAGGAGCTGGTATTGCAATAGGTATTATTGGTGGCGTGCGGGACAGTGTCACTAGTTTGCTGAAAGTTATTTCTGGCTATATTTCAGACAAAACCGGAAAAAGAAAAGTGCTTGTCTTTTCCGGCTACTTTCTTTCATCCATTTTTAAAATGCTGCTTGCACTTTCAAAAGCATGGCACAATGTTTTAATTTTTGTCGGACTTGAAAGAATAGGAAAGGGACTGCGTGATGCACCAAGAGATGCCATAATTGCACACTCAATGCCCCGACAAAAAGGGAAAGCTTTTGGTATTCATCGCGCACTTGATACAACCGGAGCTATTCTTGGTTCAATCTTTGCATTTTTGTTGTTTTGGCGGTTTGGACTACAATTCAAAACAATTATTTTTCTTTCAGCCGCCATTGCATTTTCATCATTGATTCCACTGCTATTTGTAAAAGAAAAAAAGGCTGAAAAGAAACAGATTTCATTTCGTGCAACGTTGATCGGACTTCCTCGACAACTAAAGTTGTTTCTTGTCGTAGCCGGACTATTTTCTTTGTCAAACTTCAGTTACATGTTTTTTATCCTCAGGGCGCAACAACTGTTTGTAAACGGCAGAGAAGCTATTGGAATTTCTTTGGCGCTCTATGTGTTATTTAATCTTTTTTATGCAGGGTTTTCGATCCCCTTTGGAAAACTTTCGGACAAAATCGGAAGAAAAAAAGTACTCCTACTTGGATACGGCCTTTTTGCCGTCACTACAACAGGGTTTGCTCTTTTTAATTCACTGCCGATTTATATTTTGCTTTTTGCCTCATACGGGCTAGTAAACAGTATTGTGGACGGAAACCAGCGAGCTTTTGTATCTGACCTTTCAAAAGGACAAGAACAAGGAACAAGCATTGGCGCGTACCATACCATCAAAGGACTTGCTGCATTACCCGCCAGTATTATCGCTGGAACTCTCTGGGGGGGCATTGCACCTGCTGCTACTTTTTTGTATGGTGCACTTGTAAGCACTGTTGCGGCACTTATTTTTGTAATATTTAGCAAAAAGCTATGAGTTTGGGAATAAAAAATGAAAGTTGATACGGTAACAAAAGAAAGCATCTTGGACTTTCTCAGGAAAAACAAAACTCTTCTCAAAAAAGAATTTGATGTGGATAATATTATGCTTTATGGCTCCTATGCTCGAGACGAACAAACCGATGAAAGCGATATTGACATCCTCATAAAATCAAAAGTTAAAAGCTTCGATAAGCTATATCAATTGAAGCTACTTCTAGAAAAAAATTTCAAAAAAAAGGTTGATCTTTTCTACTTTGATTCAATACATCCATTTATTATGCAATTTATTGAAGAGGATTTAGTATATGCTTAAGCGTCGTCCCGAGCTATATCTTGTCAACATCATGATTTCAATAGACAGAATTAAGCGACATACAAAAAATCTTTCATATCAAGAGTTCATTTCAGATGAAAC
>CAYZEO010000032.1:0-3383 GCA_964477815.1 uncultured Pseudomonadota bacterium
TTTTTGCCCCAACAATGCTGTTTTTTATTTATAAAAATAATTTTTTTTAGAAAATTCTTGCTATCAAATTTTCAAGATTGATAGCTTGAAAGCAGCGATTGTTTAGGTTGTTGAGAATAAAAAGGAGAGTCAATGCTTGGGGGGGTTAGATCTGTTTGGGAGCATGTGCTATCAATAGCACGTATTTGTTCTGTGCTCTTGATTGCTTTATTTTTGCCAAAAATTTTCTTTGTTCATATTCATTCCTCTTCAGAATTTTCTTCTCCTGGTTATTCAACGTCCTTTCGGCTTGGTTTGGAAAATATTTCTGATGAATTTTTAAAAAGTTTAACTCCTGCACATAATCTTAAATTCAAAGTTGGCATTGTTACCAATCAGTCTGGTTGCGATCAGTGTGGTAGAAGAACGCTTGATATTTTAAAGAAACGTGGGCTTAATATTGTTGCTATTTTTGCACCGGAACATGGAATTGATGGGGATATTTCCATGATGCGTGATGTGCAAGATGGTAAGGATAAGAAGAGTAATATTCGTATCATCAGTTTGTATCGAAACGGTAGCACCAAAAAATTTGATAAAAAATTTTTAAAAGATATTGATGTTCTGTTTTTTGATGTTCAGGATTCCGGTATGCGACACTATACCTTTATAACAACGTTGTTTGAAATGTTGGATGCTGCATCTGCTCAGAACAAGACTGCTGTTATATTAGATAGGCCAAATCTTTTAGGGCCTTGCATGGAAGGGGCGCTTGTTACGCCATCACTAAAGTCTGCAATCAGTTATGCTCCTGTTCCAATACGATACGGAATGACAATTGGAGAATTGGCCATTTACTACAATAGAAAGATTTTAAAGAAACCTGCAAGACTCCACATTGTTCCAATGAAAAATTACAATCGCTATAGTCACGGTGCCCACGGCTTACTTGCTCATCTGTCACCCAATATTGCAAGTATGAATTCCTGTTATGGTTACAGTTTTTTGGGGCTTCTTGGTGAGATTAGGCCTTTCGATGTGGGAGTTGGTACGAGTAAAGCATTTCAATGTGTTTTGCTTCCAGAAACAATAAAGTTTTCAAAAAAGAAGTGGCACGAACTGCATCTGATTCTTAAAAAATGTGGTGCGGATACGAGTTTCTATCGTTACTATAGTGCGCGGAAAAAAATGTATTGCAGCGGACTTCGTATTCGTATCAGTAATATCAATGCATTTAGTTCTTTTGGTACATTTTTTAAGATTGTTCAATTTTTTCAAAAGTCTGGATTGAAGCTTAAATTTTCAAAACATTTTGACAAGGCAGCTGGATCGGAAAAAGTACGTGAATTTTTAGAAGGCAAGATTTCTCAATCTTTGTTTGTAGAGCATATCAATAATGGATTGAGTTCATTTTTCAAATCTGCGTCAAACATGAGTTGTTTTTTATATCGGCCATTTCCGAAAGTGCTGAGTTTATCGTAAACCGTTGATAAGTTTCTTTTTAAATCGGTACTATCAAGAGAGCCGGAAGGGCATCACTGTTGTTCGTGTGATTTGTTTTTTAGGGGGGAGTGGTGAAGGCATATCGTACAAAGTTTTTTCTTGTATTTATTTTCCCGATTTTTTTGTTGAGTCAGCCTGTCAGTGCAAAGTTGGATTTCAAGGCTATTGGAAAGTCTATACAAAAACTTGTAAAAGACATTGATCAGTGGAGCAAAACTGGGCGTAGAATAACGCTTCGCGAAGTTATCAACAGACTTCCTGTTTTAAATCAAATTAAGTTGCCAAATCGAGTTAATCAATTTCTCGATCATATTGAATTTGACCGTCCACGGATTAGACGTGGACCGAGTGACCAATTTTATGAACTTACTTGGGATAAGCCAATTATTTATGGAATACCCAGACCGTTTGGTGTGCGTTTTTACATGGGAAAGGGTGCAACAAAGAAAAAAGGTTTGAGTTTTTCTATTGGTCTTCCTGGGGCATGGACATTGAATACTCTTCTTCCTGAAATCAAACAGAATTTACTTACAATGGAGAAAAATTTAGTTCCAGCTGGGATGAGAAAAACTTTGAAAAAAATGAAACTTACTGTTCAAGATTTTTCCAAAATTGTTGACTGGATTCAGTTTGAAAATGTGGGGCTTATCTTAGCCAAAGGGTATGTTGATCCTGTGTGGGGGGAGCTAAGGACCGGTCTTAACATTATGAGTACGTCTCGACTTCTGGGGCCTCTTGAAAAGCTTATGAGAATCATTGGAAAAGATTTAACAGCTTTCAAGGTTCACGGCGTTGTTAAACCGCTTATAAAGTGGTCGCAACTTTATTTAATATATCCAGGAAAGCTTACTCTTTTCAGAATACCTTTAGATCGAGGTAAGCCCCCATCTTTTGTTTTGCGTACAAGCGACATAAAATTTAGGATTGGTCTTGCTCGATGGATTCCAACTGTAAAATTGATTGGAGGTTTCGAATTAAAACTTCCAGGCCAAAAAGATTTTATAGCCTTAAAAGGGTTTGTTGATTTTATGCCTGCTGCTACTCCTCCAACCTCCATTTTTGGGGGGCAAATGGACGGTCTTATTAAAAATTTATTTGGCTTGCCTGGGTTTAATGTTGGTAACCTTGGAGTTGCAGCATCAATCAGTCCTGTGCCTCCTCACTTGGTAGGTCTTTCTGCGCGTGCGGAGGTTCATATAGGGCCATTGAAAGGGAAGGGGCTTTTTCATGTGAATGCTTCTACGCAGGAGATTGCTATTGCAACTTCTTTAAAAAAGATGACACACAAAGATTTTATAGATTATGTTATTCAGGTAATGGAGGCCGCTGCAAAATTGGCCAAAAAGAAAACCGATTTTGGTAAGGTTAAAAATCTTTTTTATAAAGTAACACCGCCTTTCACGCTTGGAGATTTGAAGTTTTATTTTATTCCGACCACTGCAGAAATATTTGGTAAAAAATATCATAAGGGAATTTATTGCAAGGGATCAATTGACATATTTGGTGTTGGTGGTGGTTTTGATTTCATCATAAGATTAGAAAAAGCTGGTATAAAGGGGGCTATAAAAAAACTTTCTAAGGGGGTTAGAATAAAAGGTTTTCTTAAAGAAATAAGAATACCGAAAAAGAATCCTGTGCTTATATTTTCTGGTGGTGGACCAAATAGAAAACGTGGTGATGCTGATGATGGACCTGTCTTTCACGGTGAGCTAGGTATAGGCAAGCAGATTTTTTTTGCTGATTCATTTATAAGAATTCCGCCATTAGGTATAGTTTCAGATTCTCGTATTTTGATTGATCCGCTTAAAGGTTTTGAGTTTGATGTGAAACATAAGTTGGGAAAAATTTTTGACACAGAGCTTCACATTCAAGGCAAACCAAAGTCGCTTGAGACTTTTTAT
>CAYZEO010000032.1:3393-10257 GCA_964477815.1 uncultured Pseudomonadota bacterium
ATGCTAGGCAATCTTTTAACGACAGAGGCAAATAAAGAGTTCAAAAAAGCACAGAAAAATCTTAATAAAGCAAAAGCTGACGTTAAGAGGTGGAAAAATCAAGCAAAAAAAGATATAGAAAAGTGGATATCTGATCGAATTAAAGACACTCAGTTTCACATTGATAAATTGCAAGGTCGGATAAATAGTACGAAGATAGCTTGTGGACAGGGAAATATAGGGTCATGTTTTAAAAAAATATTGATACCAGCCTGGGAGATAGAAAAAGGTTTTCATATACTGCACAGGGAGCTTACTGTCAAAAGACTTTTAAAAGAAACGGCAAAGTTTGGAGTTAATTTTGTTAGTGAAAGTGCAAAATTTGGGCTTAATACAGCAAAAGCTGCGGTTTCATTTGGAAAACTTTCAAGTAATATGCTTGGGAATCTTGCAAAGGGTGCATTCAATATAACCAGTATTAAGTTTTCAGGAACCCTTAAGGAGCTTATTTCCGATGGGAAACTTGCACGTGTTCATTTTAAGGGTATTATTTTGGGACGGAGGTTTGATCAGGTGTATCAGGTAGACTTTAAAAACCCAGCGCGTTTCCCTTCTCAGATTATCAGTGGATTTATGCAGATCTTTGGACCCAAAAAGCGAAAAAGGTAGGCGGATTTAAGATTTTTTTAAATACGAATAATTTCCTACTTTCAACTCAAAGAATATCTAATCATTGAGTTTTCTTATTGACGAGTTGTAGCATCAAGGTGGCTACTTATTTTCTTGTTCGATAGGGAATGCTTATGAAGGTGTATAAAAAAATTGCGTTATTTGTTTCATTTTCTTTTTTTCTTACATATCAACCACAGGCCTGTGCCAGTATTAAAACGGAATTTTCTGCCGCAGTTAAATCTATAAAAGAGCTCATCAAAAAGGTTAAAGCATCGACTAAAGAGCGGCGTCGATTCACGCTTGCTAATCTTATTTCAAACATTCCTATTTTAAACAAAATCAAATTGCCTGCTGTGACAAAAAAGTTTTTGGGTGGCATGGTTCTTGAAGTACCAAAAATAACGATGGAGAAAGATACATATATTCTTCAGTGGGCAGAGCCTCTTGTTTTTGGGTCACGAAAAAAGTTCCTTATTCGTTTGTATGTTGGGCCTGGAAAAGGAGGGAAGGGGTTTGGATTTAGTCTATCAGTTGGCCTTCCTGGTCGGTGGCCTTTGAGCGAAATGTTGCCCGGAGCCAAAGCTCTTACCAAGCCTGTTCAATTTATTAATCTTGAGAATGTTGGTTTTGTTCTTTCTTCTGGTTTACATGATCCTATTTGGGGAAAAACAGGATTCGGGCTTAATCTGTTTTGCACCGTTAGGTTTGGCGGTCCAGTAGAAAAACTTCTAAGCGTATTTGGTAAAGATCTTGCAGCCTTGAAGGGCTATGGGATTATCAAGCCTCTTATTGCTGGATCAGATCTTAAATTGATATACCCGGGCAGGTTTACTATTTTACGAATTCCTGCTGATACAAGCAAGCCTTCTCAGTTTGAAATAAGAACCGGCGAAGGGATTATTAGACTTGGTTTAACGTATGCATCTGTTCCAACACTAAAATTCACGGGAGGGTTAGATTTTAAATTTCCAGGCCAAAAAGATTTCGTTGCTTTAAAGGGGTTTGGAGATCTTATGCTACTTGCTGTTCCGCCCGCAGTTGAAATTGGTGGCAAAATGGAAGGTCTAATTAAAAATATGTTTGGAATACCCGCTTTTAATATGGGTAATCTTGGTATTAGTGCTACAGTTTCACCCTCACCGCCATTTTTGGTTGGCCTTGCTGGTCAGGGAGAGATTCAACTTGGCCCAATAAAAGGAAAGGGATTTTTTCAGGCTGATATTCCAAAGTCATCGCTTGCAGTTTTGGCAGAGCTTAAAAAAATAACTCATCGTGATGTTGTGGATTATATCGCTGCTGTTATTGAAGAGTCTGCAAAAATGCGTAAACAGCGAGTGAATATAGGAGCCTTAAAAAATGCTTTTTATGCAGCGACTCCTCCTTTTAAGATTGGACATTTTCGTGTCTATGTTGTTCCAAAGGCAACCGAAATTTTTGATAAGAAATATTCAAGTGGTGTGCACTTAAAGGGGGGGCTTGAGATTTTTGGTCTTGGGGGAGGATTTGAATTCTTTTTCTCATGGAACAAAGCTTCGATTGTTTCTTGGGAAAAACTTGGGCTTAAAGGGATGGTATATTTGAAAGAAATTCGTCTTCCAAAGGTAAATCCTGTTTTTATTCTCACTGGTGGCGGGCCAAATATGAAGCGTGGAGATTCTGACGATGGCCCAATTATTCATGCCGAATTGTCTCCAAGTAGACAGGTGTTTTATATTGACAATTTTTTGAGTATTCCTCCTTTGGGAATTTCGGCAAATACGCATGTTCTTGTTCATCCAGTAAAGGGCTTTGAGTTTGATATTGGATTTAAGCTTGCAGGAGTTTTTGATACAGCGCTTCGTGTCCGTGGAAACCCAAAATCGCTTGCTAACTTTTATGTTAAAGGCTACTTTAAGCAGCCTGCACTTGGGTCGCTAGGAAGGCTTTTAACTACTGAGGCAAATAAAGAGTTCAAAAAGGCCCAGAAGAACCTGAATAAAGCGAAAGCCGATGTTAAAAAATGGCAAAATCAGGCAAAGAAAGATATAGAAAAATGGATATCAGATCGAATTAAAGATACTCAGTTTCATATTGATAGATTGCAAGGCTGGATAGACAGTACAAATATAGCATGTGGGCAGGGAAACATCGGAGCATGCTTTAAAAAAATATTGATACCAGCCTGGGAGATAGAAAAAGGTTTTCATATTCTGCACAAAGAACTGACAGTCAAAAGGCTTTTAAAAGAAATGGCAAAATTTGGAGTTAATTTTGTTAGTGAAAGTGCGAAATTTGGGATTGAAACATCAAAAGCAGCGGTTACCTTTGGGCAAGTTTCTAGCAATATGATCGGACAAATTGCACAGGGAGCTTTTAATATAACTCGTGTAGATCTTGAAGGAACGCTAAAAGGACTTATTTATCAGGGTACACTTCCAAAGGTCCGGGTTAGAGGTATTATTTTAGGAAAAAAATTTGATCAAGTGTATGAAATAAACTTTAAAAAGCCTGGTCAGTTTCCTTCGCAGATTATTAGAGGATTTATGCAGATTTTTGGACCACAACAACCTAAGAGACGAAGACGAAGACGTTAATGAGGTAAAATTATTGTGAGGAAAAAGGTATGAGAGTTACAAAGTTGTTTCGGTTGGTACCATTTGCTTTTTGTTTTTCTTTTTGTGTGAGGAGTGTAGCTTTTTTGGATTTGGATGAGATTATTTCGACCATTGAAACAGAAAATGATATGACAGCGCTAGCACTACCTGGGATTGCACAGTTATCTTTACCTCATCGTGTTCTGGATATTCTTGATTCTATTTTAATTGGAGGAGCGGATGTTGTCTTGCTAAATAGTGGTGTGCAAGTTAACACAACAGCTTCAGTTGGTTGGACGGATTTGGACGTGCAGATTAATATGAAGGAGGAGGCTGATCGAGGTGTTGATGTAGTAATTATGGTTTCAATTCCAGATGACTGGAAAATATCAAGCCTCATTCCCAAGTTAAATAAGCTTGATATTTTTACGTATAAAAATACAAAACTTGTTATTTCAAACTACGATCATATCGACGATTTACATGACATTGAGATAAAAAAAGGTGCGAATCTTTTTGGTATGCTTTCTTTAACAGGTCCGCTACAGTATGTGTCATGGTTTATTGGAAATACTTTTGGTGAAATACTTTTCTCGGGGTTGATTAAACGAGAAATTGTAGGATCGTCTTTTACGGCACAGTTACCCGGAAAAATAAATCTTTTGGGTGATCTTTCTGCACAAGATCTAAAGTTTGTAATCTCTATTGGTGAGACTTTATTCTCTACAAATGAGCCCTTATGTTCTATTGACTCAAATATTGTTTTTAATGCACCTGGGCAGGAAAAACTTGTTTTTCGATCTGAATTTGAATTTTTACCAAGTGCGGTTGAGTTTTATGGTTCTATAGATGGTATGATCAAAAATATTTTTGGTGTAGATGGTTTACACGCAGGAAATTGCTTTCTTGGAGGGACCGCTGATTATGCTTCAATGGGAAATTTTATGCCCGTCATTCCGTTTTCAGATCTTGCTATGGGATTTGACTTGGAAATTGCTGGGAAAAAAGTCCAAATGATAGGACGACTGGGTTTTCCTGGAGAAACAGGCATAGGAGATCTTGCTTTTGAAGGGGTGTTGGAAGGTGGTCTTTCTTTGAGTGATTGTATTGATTTCGTTGACAATCTTATCAACGAATCAGTTTCTATTCCAAGGGAGGTTGATGATTTTCAACGCCACACAGGAGGCTACGTTCCAGATTTTGCTCTTGGTGATGTGCATGTATTTTTTTCACCAAAAGATGTTGTCATAGATGGAAAAAGCTACACAAAAGGCCTTATTTTTGATGGAAAAGCAGAAATTTTTGGTTCAGATGCACACATTTTTGTTGATATTCAAGAGGTAGGGATGAGGCTTCTTGGTTATCTTGAAGAGATGAAATTTGGTCCTGTGATAATAACTGGCCCCGGTTATGACAGAATAATGGATACTCCAGATGATGGTATTATACTCGATGCGCAGCTTGGATTAGATAAACAGTATTGTTTCATCGCAGGTAATGTTGAGATTGATATTTTTGGAGGAATATCAAGCAAAACAAAAATTGATGTTACAGCAGATGGTCTGACATTTAATATAGAAAAAAAGCTGTTTGATATGTTTGATTGTGGCCTATTGTTTAATTCAAAAATGAGTGACGATAATATGCCGACTGATTTTTATGTTAGAGGGCACATGTATCAGACTGCGCTAACAGAATTGCAGAATCTTTTGAGTAAAACGGCTTATCGCATGGCACAGAAGAAAAAAAGTGTATGTGATACTATCACAGGTTGGTACAATGGGTTCTGGAATGTTTTGGCCAATATTGTAGGAAATACCTTTAACATCAAAGAGTTTTCATTTGAATCGAGTCTAGACAAATTGATTGGCCAAACTGAATTACCATGTGTTACTGTCAAGGGAATTATTTTTGGAAAAGAGTTTGAGTTGAATGATCTCACGTTTGACTTGAGCAATCCAATTGAAAGTGCGCAAGAAATTATTCAGCAAGTTTCTGTATTGTTTGATTGATCATTTTTAAAAAAAGAGGGAATGCTTGCACGCATTCCCTCTTTTTTTAGTCCACTATCAGTTGCACGCAATGTTATCTGACAAATCTGGGCTAATAAATGTGTAAGTATCGTACACATTTGGTATACCGTAGCTGTAATTTACTTCGTTGTTAGAACAGCTGTTACAAATTATTCCGTTGTTGCCCACACATCCTGCGATGCCAGTTCCAATAAATTGTCCATATGCCCAGGTGTCACAAACCGCATTATTTTTTACAAGACAGTTTTCCGGTCCATACATTGCATCAAAAACGCGTAGGTTTGTATTAGAATCTCCTGTTGCAATATATCTTCCTCCAGGTGACCACTTTACAGTGTTTAAAGTTGCCCCACCGCCAGCTATTGTGGAGTCTATAAAAATAATATTTGAGCCATCAAAGGCATATACATTTAAAATGTTGCCATTCTGATCAACAGCCGCTATGTACTTTCCATTTGGTGACCAATCAAGTCCGTTTGCTTGGCCGCCTTGAGTATATGAGTCGATAGGGATTATTGTTGTTCCATCAAAACTGAATACCCGAACATTATTGCTGCCATCTCCAATTGTTAGAAATTTTCCATTTGGAGACCATGTGACTGTGCGAATTGATGTTGTATAACTGTCGATAAGTGTTAACTGTTTGCCGTCAAAGCTAAATATTCGTAATACGCCTCCAAGGTCTCCAGTTGCAATATATTTACCATTGGGAGACCAGCCAGCACAAAGTACTAAAGCTCCAGGAGTGTTGTCATTGTCAATTTCAGTTATGCTTGTTCCGTCGAAATTAAATACACGGATGTAATTATTGTTGTCACCGCTTGCGATGTATTTTCCATTTGGGGACCATCTAACAATGTTTGTGGATGCTCCTATGGCTGCGCTGTTTGTAATAAAACTCAATCCTGACTCAGAAAAACCAACAACATAGACTTCCCCTGAGGTATTTTGACTAAACGCGATGTATTCGCCGTTTGGAGACCAATCAACAGAATAAACTTGATTTGCGGAAGGAATTATGGTGTCGATATGACTAAGGTACGTAGATCCGTCAAAAAGAAATGCGCTAAGCGATTTGTTGTCTGTTACTGCAATATATTTTCCGTCTGGTGACCACGCTACTTCAAAGAAAGTATTTCCACAAGTATTAGTGCTTACAAGACTAAGTAAGTTAGAATAATCATGTAAAATTGGTTCAAGATGAATACCATATGAAACTGCGCTTACTGTTGATGTCATGTCTGTTTCATTGACAACGCAATCGATTATTTTTGTTTTTGTTTCTGTTCCTGTTAACAAAAAGCCGTATGATTTGTTGCAAAATTCCCAGGCGTCTGTTTTTGTATTTTTTGCGGCACAGTTTTTAAATAGATTATTGTTTCCATCTCTTGATGAAAAACCTAAAGCTGTGGCGTTTAGGTTTTCAGTTTCAATTGTTTGACAATTAATTAGGCAATTTGCTTCGCTTTGTAGTAGTTCAAACCCAGCCTGCAGTCCGTTACGACATGAGCAAGCTTCTATAAAGTTTTCATCAGCATAATACAGTTGAATCCCTGTTGTGTTGGAAATAAAATCGCAGGCGTTTACCTTGCAACAAAAAACCTCGT
>CAYZEO010000033.1:0-9368 GCA_964477815.1 uncultured Pseudomonadota bacterium
TTGTACTCTAAGTAAAAGTGAGTACGTTTTTTTAGATACAGGAGTCTTGATGGAAAAGAAGGAATATAAACCGTTAACCATTCCTAAATTAAGCTGGAATAAAAAAGAGTTGAGTCAAACATATGGTGAACTTGTAGCCCAGCCGTTGGAGCCTGGCTTTGGCATGACATTAGGTAATGCTTTGAGGCGTTCGCTTCTTAATTCCGTCGAGGGATCAGCCGTAACTTCGGTAACCATTAAGGGCGTTAACAATGAATTTTCAGCAATATCAGGAGTTGTTGAAGATGCTATGCAGGTCTTGCTAAACGTTAAAGAGATTGTAATCCGAAATAAGGATGGCAAGCCTGGAGAGATGGCGCTCAAAGTGTCTGGCCAAAATGTAGTTCGTGTTTCTGATATAAAAGCAGATGAACATCTTGAGTTAGTTAATCAAGATCATATTATTGCGCATCTTGATCAAGATGGTGAACTTGAGATGAAGTTTTTTGTAGAGTCTGGACGAGGTTATCAGCCTGCAAAGTGGCCAGTAGGAAAAAAGCTGCAAGAAGATGGACGAATATATCTGGACGCAATGTTTTCTCCAATAAAAAAAGTTATGTTTGATGTGGAAAAAACACGTGTCGGTAAAGAAATCGATTATGATAAGCTCATTTTGATGGTTCACACTGACGGTTCAGAAAATCCTGTTGATGTTGTTCATTATGCTGTGTCTGTACTCCGTACACAACTTGAGCATTTTCTCAAGAGCGCAGAGATTGATTTTAATAAAATTTCAACTATGCCGGACGAAGAAAAGAAAGCTGCACCGCCTGAGATTGATAGGCTTGGACTGAAAGGTGTTCCAGTTGAACTTTTGTTGAAGCCAATAGAAGAGCTTGAACTTTCTGTGCGTGCACATAATTGTTTGATTAATGCTGGTGTAAAAAGAATTCTTGATTTGGTAAATCTGCAAGAAGATGATGCCCTAAAAATCAAAAACTTTGGCCGTAAGTCATTGAATGAAGTGAAAGCAAGCATGAAAGCGTTTGGGTTGTCGTTTGATATGGATATCAAAGAGGAAGATCTGCAAAAGATTTTGCATGACAGTCCTGGGAACTAAAGGTATAAACGATTATGAGACATCAAAACGGTAGAAAAAAACTAAACCTCAAATCTGCGCATCGTAGATCGATGTTGCGAAACCAGGTGATTCATCTCATTTCATATGGACATTTGGTAACAACAAAAGCTAATGCGAAGCAGACACAAAGGCTTGCGGAAAAATTGGTGACCATTGCACGTAAGGGTAATAATTTTAACGCTCGCAGGCGTGCAAAGCAGTTTCTGCCTTACAAAGAAACAGTGTTAGTTAAGTTGTTCAAAGAAATTGCACCAAAATATGTCGACCGTCCAGGTGGATATACAAGAGTTATTCCGCTCGGTTGTCGTGCAAGTGATACTGCAAAAATTGTTAGACTTGAGTGGGTGTAACAGTTTTTTAGTTTTGAAAGTTGAGCCTTTTCGCTTATTATCTAAAGCGGAAAGGCTTTTTTTATAAACCAAAGTGCAAAACGTTAACCTTGCTTCCGTTTGAACTTTTTTCTACTGTAAAATGAATAGGAAATTGATCCTTCATGCTGGTTAAATGGGAAACAACAATCACCTTCAAAAAATCTTCCTGAATCTTATGGATTGTCTCCATGATAAGAGCCAAACCTTCTTCATCTTGAGATCCGAACCCTTCATCGATGATCAACGTTTGTAAAGATGTTCCTGCTCTACGAGCCAAAAGTTTTGAAATCGCTATTCGCAGTGCAAAATCAATTCTAAACGCTTCACCGCCTGAAAAAAGTTCGTATGGTCGAATGCCGGCTGCGTCTGAAATTTTTATATCAAGTGTTTCTTTTGTGCCACCTTTTTTTAGATCGCGCAATGATTCGATAAATATCTGTGCCTGATTGTTTGTAAGCTTTGCTAGAAGACGATTTGCCTCTTGTTCAACTTCAGGGATTGCGTTTTCAATTAATAGTGCCTGAATACCATTTTTTGATGTTATCTGAGCAATATCATAATAATCGCAGGCAGATTCATGTAATTTGTGCACGATCTCTTGCTGTTTGGCATGTTCTTTTTGCAAGACTTTTAACTTATTTTTTTGGTTTTTTAGTCCACCTTTCTCTTGTAACAGGTTTTCTTTTTCGTCTTTTAGTTTTTTTTCAACCAAAATAAGTTGTTCTTCTTTATCATGATTTTGTTTCTCTTGCTTCGCAAGTTGACTGTATTGTTCAAGGTTAGTCACTATTTTTGCCTTTTGTTTTACAATTATTTCAAGTGACTGAGAAAGGGCATTCATCTGTTTTTTTCTCTCTCCTTGAAGAGCTCGCTCTGTTTGCAGCTGTGTTGATTCGGCAAGCATTTTTTCGATCTCTTGAAGTTTTTTTGTTGCCGTTTGATGTTGTGCTTTTTGATAGTCAATTTTTTGCAGCTCAGCTTGAATTGTGGTGCAAGAAGCAGATAGTTTTGAGTATTCAGGATTGTTTTTGATGTTTTTTCTTCCCTGTTCACGTTGTTTTTCAAAATTCTTTTGAGCTGCTTTTATTTTTTTTTCTATTTCCGCGGTGTCGCTGCAAATATTCTTGATTTCTGATTCTAGTTGTGAAAGTGTTGCAACGGTGCTTGAGTTTGCCTTTTTTAGTTCATCAATTTGAATAGTTAATTTGAGAGCGTGTTCGTATTTTTTTTTCTGTTTTTCTAGTTGGGCATGCTGGGCAATTAGCGAGCTTTTCAATCTTGTTATTTCATTTGTTATTTGCTTTATTTGCAGGTTCAGAAGCTTTTTTTGTTTCGCGAACTTTGATTTTAAAAACTTTTTTCGGGAAGCAGATAGGTTTTGTTCGCACAGTGGGCAACTGGGGTTTGCATCATTGTCTGAAAGTTGCTGTTTTTGCGAAAGATCATTGAGCTCTTTTTTGGCAACGTTGCCCTGAGCAATCAGTTGCTGATATTGTTCTTTGCCGGCTATGAGCTTTTCTTGGTTTGTTTGGAGCTCTTTTTTTTCGACATTGTTTGCGGTGAATTCTGCCTGCAGTTTTTTGAGAGTTTGTTCGAGCTCATGTTTTTTTTTGTTTTTTTCGGATATATGTTTTTTGAGCTCTTGTTCTTTGTTTAAAGCATTTTCCTGCTTGATTAGTAGCCGTTCAAGAGTATTTTTTTTGTCGATTAGATTTTTTGAGTTGTCTTCAAAAAGCTTTTTTTCAAGAGTGTGAAGAGATGTTTGTTTTTTTAATAGTTTTTCCTTGAGAGCAAGAATGTCTTGTAGGTTTTTTTGGTGTTGTGTGATGGTGTTAAGAAGAGTGTTTTTCTCTTTTTCTAGCGTTGCGTGATCAGGAAGGTTTTTTTGCAGTTCATTAAATTTTTTCCACTCTACTTTAATTGATGCGAGTATCTTCTCTTGTTCGATTTCTTTTTTCCTCAATTCTTTTTGTTGAAAAAGTAAAAGTTCCTGTTGTTTGTGTTGTTCTGCAAGCTTTTTCTTTTCTTCTTTTAACTTTTTTTGTTCTATCTGAAGAGATGATTCTTCTTTTTCAATTTCGTTTAATTTTATTTCAAGTTTGCTCAATGCGGCATCAATTTCTTCCGATTTTTGCAACTCTGTTTGCAGTTTTTCTTGAAAGATAAGCAATCCTGTTTTTTTCGCGTCTGTGTCTTTCGCCTTTTCCATTGCAAGTTTTCGTAGTGCTTCATATTGTTGCAGGCCTAGGATTTGTGCAAAGATCTCCTTGCGTTCTTTGGGTGATTTTTTCGAAAACTCGTTTGCATGACCTTGACGCAAAAAGGCTGAATTTGAAAATGTATCGAATGTGAGATGAATAGTTTGTTCTATTTTTTGCTGTGTCGAACGTATTGTTTTTTCTGTTAAAGGAGAGATTGTATCATTTTTTACGTCCAATATTCCGAAATCAAGGTTTGTCAGTGGCTTGCCGTATGTTTTTGTATATTCTCGTTTGACCCGATATGTTTGATTGTTACAGACAAAATCAAAACAAACCATCATCTGTGTTTGTCCTAAGTGGAGCAGGTTTGCGTCAGCTTTGGTCGTGCTCGAAACTTTGCGTGCCTGCCCCCAAATTGCCCACGTTATTGCGTCGAGTAATGCGGACTTTCCATGCCCGTTTTTTCCCGATAAGCAGATCAGGTGATACGATGAAAAGTCCACCGTTTGAATGTCTGGCCCATAGCTCAGAAAGTTTTTAATCTGCAACTTTAATGGAATCACTTCATCACCGAGCTTATTTTGTGGTAATTAAGATTTTTCGCTTTTCATCTCCACACTTTTAATGTATGTCCGGGCATCTGTTCGAAGTGGATTGTATCTAATGAAATCATCTCTTGTAGTAAGTTTACCTTGATACAAGACTTTGGGGAGTTCTTTTTTATAAAGACCTCCAAGTTTACTCAAGAGTTCTCTGTATTTTGTATCATAAGCTTTTAGTACATCATAGTTTGTGTTTTCTTTGTCTATGTAAGTAAAACCTTTTTCTTTTGGTAGATTCATGGATTTCTCCTTGAGTGCTTGTGAGAACAATTCGTAGAGCATGATTCCGTCTTTAAGGAACTTTTTTTTGTTTTTTTCTTCGATTTTCTTTTCTGGAACTGTGCACTGTTCTAAAGATTTGACAATTTTAGAGTGATATTCTTTTCTTTTTTTATATAGTTGTTGTTCCGTTTTTTCTTGTTCTTTTTTTTTGAAAAACGGAATAACCAAAAGAAGGCTATCTTTGAATGATAGGTAGTTGGTTTTGATTTTTTTCTGATTAATAATAAGATTGTCGAGATTTTTTTTATTTTTAAAAAACGGAGAATCATTCCACTTTTTGAAATCTATACCACTAAGGTCGATGTTTTTAAAGGTTTTAACTTTTGGAGGAGAAAAAAGAAGCAAGTTGAGTGCTGTGAACATTGGCCGTGTTGTTTTACATGAAGAAGTAGCCATGATTGCTATCACCAGGTAGCTTATTTTTTTTTCACTTGTTTTCCTTTGTTTTAGTTATTGTTCAAAGAGTTTTTTATTTTTGCTATGTATTTTTGCGCATTTTTTCTTTTGTTATTTTTGTACATAAGTTGATCAATATCTATTTGGTTAAGTTTGAATTGGGTTCCAATTTTTTCCCAGATTTTTTTATTTTTCTTTTCATACAGGCTTTTGAGCTCTGATGGGGATTTATTGAAAAGTTCATTAGAAATGATACCGTCCTTTAGAAGCTTTCTGTTGTCGTATTTTTTGTTTTTGGGCAGGGAACATTTTTTCATGATTTCTGAAAGGTTTGACAGAGTCTTTTTTCTCTCTTTGGCGTAATCTGTTTTCTTATCACCTTTTTTATTTTTGAAAAATAACTCACTGAATTTGTTAGCTATTTTTAACTTTACCATTTGAATTAGTGACGAACGGCTATCTAAATCGGAAATTTTTTTGTCCAAAACAATAATTTTGTTCAGATTTTTTTGGCTTCCGAAAAACGAAGGTTTTTCCAACGTATTAAATTTTATTTTTTTGATATGCTTATTGGCCTCTTTTAGTCCTTTTGATGAGTCGTATTCGGTTATCGATGTCTGCTTTGTCTTTTTTTCCCCCTTAAATTTAAATGCTGGTTCTTCGTTTTTAGAACGAAGATAATAATCATCTAGATCCATAGCATGTGATTCTGTGCACAAAAAGAGTGAAAAAGTTGAAATGCAAAGAAGTGTTGAGATTTTTTTCATGTGATAGCCTTTCCTTAAAAATGAATGTAGTTTTGGTAAATTTTTTGCTCTCTAATTACTCTCAACATGTAATATGATAGGGAAATATACTTCATAGTGCAAAGGTGAAAGAGAAAAGATGTGAAGGTTGCATATTTGTGTATTCGGTTTATCATGCTCTCAGCATTGGAATCAAAAGAAATGGGCAAAGGAGAATCTCATGAAAGATACCATTTTCAGAGTGTATGATATTCGTGGAAAAGTTGGTTCTGAGTTGATTATAGATGATGTTTACGATTTGGCTAGTGCCATTGTATACCATTTTTCTCAGCAGAATCCCGATATAAAAACATTTGCCATTGCTATGGACGGTCGCACTCATTCTCCCGCTATCAAAGAAGAAGTCTGCCGCGCGATTATTGACAGTGGGCTTGATGTTTTTTTTGTTGGAACGTGCCCATCTCCTGTTTTATATTTTGCAATGTATACAGCTCCTGTTGATGCGGGCATTATGATTACTGCTTCACATAATCCTGGAGAATATAATGGTCTTAAATTGTGCCTGGGGAAAGGCACTGTTTGGGGTGGTCAGATCGAAGAAATAAAGCGGTTATTTCATGAAAAAAAGCGTGTAAATTCAGGGCGAAAGGGAGCGTACGCAGAATACGAAATTATCGACCGTTACATTGATTGGATGGTGAATCATTTTTATCATTTAGTGGGTTCTGATATTTCAGTGATGATTGATTGTGGTAATGGTGCTGCAGGCACTGTTTTGCCACAACTTGTGGATGCTATGAAATGGAAAAACGTTAAGCTACTCTATCCGGAAGTTGACGGGACCTATCCTCATCATGAAGCAGATCCAACAGTTGAAAAAAACATGCAAGATTTAAAAAAGATTTTGCAAAAGGAAGATTTTGATTTTGGCCTTGGGCTTGATGGTGATTGCGATCGTATGGCTCCAATGACCAAAGACGGTTTTTTGGTTCCTGGGGATCAGTTGTTGGCAGTTTTTGCGCAGGAATTACTCAAAGAACAGCCTGGCGCGGCCGTTGTTTTTGATATAAAAAGTTCGGGGGGATTGGTTGAGCTTATTGAGAGTTGGGGAGCAAAACCTTGCATGTCTCCTTCCGGTCATTCAATTATCAAAAGAGAAATGAAAAAAAATAATGCATTGTTAGCTGGAGAATTGAGCTGTCATTTTGTTTTTAAAGATCGTCATTTTGGTTTTGATGATGGAATTTATGCAATGCTACGACTGTTTGAGATCGTTGAAAATAGTGGAAAAACAGTTTCTCAATTAATAAGTGTGTTTCCTAAAAAAGTAAGTTCCCCGGAAATGAGAATTTCTTGCGATGAGGATGTAAAGTGGGATATTGTTGATGGCGTCAAAAGTGTGCTTGCTAAACGAGAAGACATAGAGATGATAACCATCGATGGTGTACGTGCGACAATGGACTATGGCTGGGGAATTTTGAGAGCATCAAATACTCAATCGGTTGTCTGCTTGAGATTTGAGTCAGATTCTTCTCGTGGCTTGCATCAGGTGAAAGAAGATTTTTTTCATGCGATGAAGCCATACTTTGATGATGAGTTGTTAAAAAAGGAGATGAATCTTTAGGGAAATAGGTTGAGAAAAATAGGTTTACATCTTCAAGTTGATGGATCTCTCACATCCGTTGCTCGTGAAGCTATGAAATTGCATCTTAAAATCTTTCAATGTTTTTTGGCAAAAAAAACAGTTGGTAGAGTAATGAAATTTGAGCTGGATGACATACGAGAGTTTGTGTCTTTGAGGCGCAGATATTTTGATCAATTATACCTCCATTCTTCATATTGGGTTAACTTGTGTGATGCTGATCGAGATAGGCATCCTCTTCTTGAGAAGGAGTTATCGCTTGCTCAACGATTGGAGTTTACTCACGTTGTTTTACATCCTGGTTCATGGAGAGGTGCAAAAAATAAAAAAGATGGGATTGACGCACTTGCACTTTCGGTCAACCGATTATTGTCCGCAGATCATGGTCTGAAAGTTGTTTTGGAAAATGTTGCGCATGGTGGTAAAGCGGTTGGAAATGATTTAAGAGATTTTCGAATGCTGCTCAAGAAAATCGACAAGCCAGAAAAATTGAAATTTTGTATCGATGTTGCACATGCCTATTTGTTTGGATATGACATTGCGCATCAGGAAGGTCGCGAACAATTTATACAGCTGGTTGATGATATTATGGGTTGGGAAAATGTTGAACTTATTCATTTGAATGATACGAAAGAGTCGTTGGGTTCAATGATCGATCAGCACTATAGCGTTGGAGATGGTAGCATAGGAGATCAGGCGCTTAAATCCTTCATTTTTGATCCTAAAATTAAAGATATTCCTCTTATAATGGAAGTTCCTATGCTTTCTCGGGAACAGCAAAAGAATTTGTTGGAAAAAGTAAGAAGTTGGCACAGCGAGTAACACAGTAAGGGGTTTGATTATGTTGCGAATTGCAATAAATGGTTTTGGAAGAATAGGAAGAAATTTTTTGCGTGCAGTTTTTCAAGATCCAGTTGCGTCTAAAGAAATACATGTTGTAGCTATCAATGTTGGACCAGCGGATTTGACTAAAGTTGCCCACATGTTCAAGTACGATACATTAATGGGAATATATCCTGGTTCTGTCAAAATGAGTGATGGAAAATTACATATTGATGGCCACAATATTTCTATTTTTGCAGAAATGAATCCTGCATCTGTTGATTGGGGCAAGCTTGATGTCGATTGGGTTGTAGAGTCTTCTGGGAAGTTTACTAAACAAGAAGACGCGAAAAAACACCTGGCTGCTGGAGCAAAGCATGTACTTATTTCGGCTCCTGCTCAGGGTGAGGATGTGACCATTATTCCTGGTGTGAATGATGATAAATATGAGAAAGATAAGCACACAATTGTGTCGCTTGGTAGTTGTACGACAAATGCCTTGATGCCGATGTTAAAAGTGGTCCACGAATTATTTGGAGTAGAGCATGGTTTTATGACGACCATACATGCTTACACAAATGCGCAGGCACTTATTGATGTTGAGCGGAAAGATATGCGTCGTTCTCGTGCCGCCGCGTTGAATATCATTCCGACAACAACAGGCGCAACAAAATTGCTTGGAAAAGTTATGCCAGAACTGGATGGACGTATTGGTGGTACCGCTATTCGTGTACCAGTTGCAAAGGTGTCACTTATCGATCTTGTTTTTACATCAAAGAAAGAATTATCTGTTGATGCGATTTGCTCAGCATTCAAAGATGCAGCAGCAGGTTCGCTCAAGGGAATTGTTGGCGTGTGCGAAGAGCCCTTAGTTTCTAGTGATTTCAACCGAGATTCCCATTCTGTTATTGTTGATTTGCCCCTCACGGATGTTCGTGCGAATATTGGCAAGCTGTTCGGCTGGTATGACAATGAGTGGGCTTATAGCGTTCGAATGAAAGACTTTTTGCTTTCAACAATTTAGTTAGTGATCGCTGAGTTTTACAATTGTTGCTTCACATAAGCAGTGATTTCATCTAAAATGTGGTCAGGGTGTAGATCCCGCTTCTCTTTTTGATAAGGTGTGGGGGCCCATAGCTCAGTTGGTCAGAGCAATCGGCTCATAACCGAGAGGTCCCAGGTTCAA
>CAYZEO010000034.1:0-8787 GCA_964477815.1 uncultured Pseudomonadota bacterium
ATGTTAGGGTTTGAAGGCGATTTGATTCAAAAAGAAAAAGAGTTATTGCAAAAAAAGGGGTTTAATTTTTGTTCCTTAACCCCAACTATTATTCGGGCATCGCAGGCAGCGGTTCTTTCTGTTGGAATATTCAGGTCTTTTGCGAGGTGATAACCTTGTAGTTTCATTGTTTTTTTCAACATGTTTGCTATTTTTACTAAAAAGGATTGGTTCTCTTTTTCGGTAGGAGACGAGTGGTATGAAATTTTTTCAAAACGATGTTGTGTTGCTTCTTTGTTTTTTGTTACTTTTCTGTTTTGGTTTAAGTTTTCTTCATAACGATCATCATGACGTGCGTTTTTTTATTGAAGATTGTACCCCTGAATTACAGACAAATACTGTAGCTCAGGGGGCTTCAGTTTCTTCGTTTTCGGAGGTTAGTGATAGCTTGGATAGTTCGAGTGATGATAATTTCGATATGCAGAGAAATAAAAAATTGGCTGATATGACGACTGAAGAGCTTCTGCGTTATATGAAGCCATTGTTTATAACTAAGTCAGCATCCGCAATTATTTCTTTTTTAAAGCATATTCCATCGGCAAGTGTTTTTCGGATTGTACAGGCAATAGTGCAGAGCGAAAAGGTTCATTTGCCTCCTCGCGTTAAGCTTAGAATTATTTTTGCTGCGGTTCAACGTCAAAAAAACGAACAGGCTCGCTATCGTTTCTTCAATCTGATCGCTGGTGACAAGCGATTGAAAAGGGGTGTGAAGCCTCTTTTAGTTAAGGCTGTTGAGGCAGGGTATTCTCATATTGTTCCAGATATTTTAGATTGGGCGAATAAAGCTGGCATTGAAGATATTTCCACTGAAGCGCTTTTGTATGCTGCTCGACATGATGATGAAGATCCAGAATCATTGCGTGAACTTTTTGAAGCAGGTGTACAGATCTGTCAAACTACAGCATCGAAGTTGCTGTACTTGCTTGTTGATTCGTGCTCTCATGGGTATTCAGTAACTTTCTTAATAAAACAGTTGGGTGCAAATCCAAATTATGCTGAATCTGATCTTACCGTTTTAATGAATGCTGTTCGCGCCAATAAGACAACAGTTGTGTTTGAACTTTTAAAAAATGGTGCAGATCCATTTTTTAAGATGTCAGATGTTTTTGAGCAGACCGCGGTACAGATTGCACAAGGCGCGGGGAACAAAAATATGGAGAGGGTTTTAAGGCGTCACGGAGCGTGCGAGGTTTGTTGAACTTTTTGAACTGTTTATTTTCCGATAGCCATACTTTTTAGGTAATGTGGAAATATCTGTTTAACAAGCCCTTCTTGTTCGTTCCATTTTTTCCATGCTATTGTTCCAACTTGTTCAATTGAACAATGTTTTGGAAGTGGATCAGGGACAATTACTGTTTGTGGGTCGAAGTATTTTTTAATCTGTTCGAGATGTATTGGAACAGCTTGGCCAATAAAGCGAACAGTTTTTGTTGAAAACTGTTCTTTTAGTCGCGCAAGTAGCGATTCAATATTTTCATACCCTTTGATTCGATTGATTTTTTTCCCCTGGTCGATACCAAAATAAACATCTCCACCGTACGCATTCAAAAGAGCAATTGCCACATAGGATTTTTTATCTTTGTATTCGTCAAGAAGTGCGTCTAAACCATCGACGCCAATAAGTGGTTTTTGTGCAGCAAACGCAAGTCCATTGATTGTTGCGATTACCACTCTAAGAGTTGTAAATGGGCCAGGCCCTTGGTTGGTGGCAAAAAAGGAGAGTTGATCAAAAGAAAAACTGTTGTCTCGTAACAATGAATTTACGAGAGCAACAGTTTTTTTGCTTGCTAGTTTTTTATTTTCTGTAATGCGCGCAATGAGTTTTTCGGCTTTAAAAAAACCAATTTCGACAGTTTCATACGTGTGCTGAATTGCTAAAAAGTGATTCATGCTTGTTATTTTGTATTAGTTAGTTCCGGTTTTTATGTTTTTGTTGTTGATAGAAAACACTAAATGCATCAAATTCTATTGTTTTCTCCTTTTTAACAATAATTTTACCACAGTTTAGACATTTCCAGCCATCGAAGTTTAAAAAGTGGTCAAAAAAAGACTGCAAAACCATTAGCCCATTGCATTTTTTACACTTCATCGGGCCTCCCTTCTCCTTTTTTTAGGAACGCTTCAATTCCTATACTTGCCTCTGGCCAAGCATCTTCAAGGTGCCGGTTTTGTGAAAAATATTTTGTGTTAGACCAGCCAACCAATACATAACCACCATTTGTGCTTCACTACTTTTTCAAACATCCACTTGAGTTGGCATCTTTCTTAGAAATGTAAGATGTGGGCAATAGATTTGTCAATGATTTCTCCAAATGGATCTTTTATTATTGCATATTTTTTTTGTTTTGTAAATAAGATAGATACGATTCGAGAATAAAGGCGGCGGCGATTGAGTGTGATTTTAACTTGTCTTCTTTCGTTTTTTCTTTTTTTACGCGGCTGGCCATTTTGCTCGTGAGTCTCTCATCCCAAAGTTCCCAAGAAACTGTATCAAAAAGTTTTTCGAGTCTTTCTTTTTCGAGTTGAACTTTTTTTGTCTGTTCACTTTCTGTTCCGCGCAATGTTCGGGGATTTCCGACAACTATAATTTTTAATTTTTCTTGTTCAATAATTTTTACAAGAAATTGATCAAGTTGTTTTGTTTGCACTGTTTGATAAGGTCGTGCAAACATGCCCAAAGGATCTGATATTGCAGTGCCTGTCCAGCGATCTCCAATATCGAGAGCTAAAATTTTCATTAAAACTACCTTTGACAGATGAGAAACATATTATTTATCGTAAAATTCTCTATACTGGGTGCAACTAAGGTGTTTACCATCGTATCTTATGATAAAGGATAAAGAGCTGCAAGGGCCCGTTTTTTTGTAGTTGTTGTTTAGTATTTTTTAGGGAGGACCCGATGAACTTTTCGATGCTTTGGAAGAAGATGGGTTGGTTTTTAGATTTTTTGCAGGGCTGGCCGCTGATTGCCTATGTTGTTGGTACTGCAATTGTCTGTACGCTAGCGTGTAGGTTTGTACAGTTTCGGTATTTTTTCAAAGCATGGAAATATACATTGTTCCCCGAAAAAGCTGACGCTTCAAAAGTTCAGGGGAAAGTTGATATGAGTCCTTTTCAGGCGTTTATCAATGCTTTGAATACAAGTTTGGGAAATGGAAGCATTGCAGGAATGGCTACTGCTATATACTCTGGCGGGCCTGGCTCAGCGTTTTGGCTTGTTGTTACAAGTTTTTTGACTATGTCAATTCGTTACGCGGAAGTTTTTCTCAGTGCTTATGTGGGAGCGAAAGTAAAAACAAAAAGCACTATTGGTGGTCCGATGCTTTATTTAAAGCAGGTTATTGGTGGTAAGCATCTTGCGTATCTGTATGCTCTTTTTGCTTTTGTTTTTGGATTGATAGGCGGTAATGCTATTCAGACAAACTCTGTTGGTTTGAGCATTGCAACAACATGGGGTGTTCCTTACATGCCAATTGCTGTAGTTGTGCTTATATTCATGCTGTATGTTTTATTTGGGGGTGCAGCACGGATTGTACGAGTATCTGACAAGATTGTGCCCCTTAAAGTTGGTGTTTTTTTTGTTTCAGCCATTATTGTTATTGCATATCATTACCAATCAATTATTCCTGCGTTACAACTTATTTTCAAGAGTGCATTTAGTTCCAAAGCCATGATTGGAGGAGCTGTTGGTTTTGCGGTGCAGCAAGCGGTTCGTTTTGGTATGATGCGTGGTATTTTTGCGACAGAGTCAGGACTGGGGACAGCTGCGATTTTGTTTGGTTCAACTGGATCGACGCGGCCAGTCAGAAGTGGCATTATGTCAATGCTTGCGGCATTTATTAGTACTTGTGTTTGTTTTTTAATCAGCATTTGTATTGTGGCTAGTGGTGTATGGAGCAGTGGTCTTGATAGTACTGCGTTGACCATCGCCTCTTACGATACTGTTTTTGGTCAGTTTGGTGGTTGGGTAGTAACATTCCTTTCCGTTTCTTTTGGAGTTGGTGTTCTGGTGACGTTTGCTTACATCACTCGTGAAGCGTGGACGTATTTAACTGGTGGTCGATTTGCATGGTTTCATACCGTTGCGTACTGTGCGGTTGCATTTGCAGGAACGCTTGTAAAAGTGGAGTTTGTTTGGAACTTAGCAAATATTGTTACCGCCGGAATGTTGTTGATTAACTTGTTTGGTATTTTATATCTTCTGCCACTCATAAGAAGAGAGCTTATCGCTTTTGCAAAAAGAAAATGATCGACCAAAGGCAGTTGCCAAAAATATTTCCCGTTGCATGCCACACAGATAATATCGGTTTAGGTTCAACTTTTGTTGCAATTCAGGGTCAAAAGCAGGATGGTTATTCGTTTATTCCTCTCGCTCTTGATCGTGGAGCAAAAATAGTTGTTGTTCAGGATTCGGTTTGTCTTTCTCGGGATATTCGGAATCAGATTGATTGTGCAGGAGCAAAGCTAAAGACTGTCAACAATACTCGACAGGCCCTTGCTCATTTGAGTGCTCGAGCACATGGGTATCCAGCAAACAAGTTGCGTATTATTGGTGTGACAGGCACAAAAGGAAAAACATCAACTGCTTTTATGTTGGAACATATTTTACGTAACGCTGGGCATAAAACTGCCTTGCTTAGTACTGTTCAGAATAAAATTTACAACACTGTTTTTTCAGCCTCTTTGACAACTGCTCAACCAGATTATTTGCATAGTTTTTTTTCTTTGTGCGTTGAGCAAGGGGTTGAGTTTGTGGTTATGGAGGTTGCTGCACAGGCACTTTCTTTGCATCGAGTTGATGGAATAAGTTTTGATGCTGCGCTTTTTACCAACTTTGGTCAAGAGCATTCTGAGTTTTACGAAAAGTTAGATGATTATTTTGCCGCGAAATGCCTATTATTTGACCAACTTGTGCAGGGAGCGCCTGCATGTATTAACGGGGATGATTTGTGGGGGAAAAAGTTGTTAAGCCTATATCCCGAATTTTTGTCATTTGGAATCGCAGAGTCTTTGTTATTTTATTCTGCCCAGCCGGTGGAATTGGTAGAGGGTCTTTCTTGTCGAATAATGAATGACAATTTCAGTTGTTTAGTGAATTGCCCTCATCTGTTTGGGAGGTTTAATGTTTATAATCTATTGGGCGCTATTTCTCTAGCCAATGCTCTTGGTGTTTCGCTTGAGCAATCTACACAATCTATAGCTTCGTTCTCGGGTGTTCCGGGAAGATTAGAGAAAGTTCCGTTGGCCAATGGTGCTCTTGCAATCATAGATAAGGCACATAACCCATCTTCATTTCATGCTGTTCTTTCTAGTTTGCGTGCTATGACTGACAACCTCATTGTTGTGTTTGGCGCGGGAGGTGATCGAGATAAAACAAAGCGGCCACAGATGGGAAGAATTGCCGCGCAGTATGTGAATTATGTTGTGTTAACATCTGACAATCCTCGTTCAGAAAAGGCATCTGATATCATTGACGAAATTTATTCTGGTATTTCTCCTGAAGATTCTACACGGGTTGTACAGGAAGTTGATCGTGAATTAGCAATCAAAAAGGCATATCAGTTTTCCAAAGAGGGGAGCATAATCGCTTTGTTAGGAAAAGGTCCCGATGAGTATGAACTGATCGGGGACCAAAAGATTTTCTTTAGTGAAAAGAAGATTTTGAGGGGTTTGTAGAGTGCCCTTTACTTAAGGCATTTATGGACTCGATAGAAAGAATATGCGCTAATTGCCCCATTTGATACTGCTCCTATTATAGCAAATGGGATAATTACTTTTAAAGCAAATACTATTGGCGCAATAATCCAACACCCAAGAAGGCCCAATAGTGGATCCTCTTGAACTATTTTTTTGAATGACTTAATCTCATAGTGACTAATAATTGCGGTTAGGCCTAGTCCTGCAGCAAGTACTCCAGAGCTTGTTCCAGCTATTTTCCATTTAACAGAGTCAGAAATTGCAGCTTGAGTTTTTGGTACCATGAATAATAATGATAGGATTAAAAGAAAAACATTTCTTTTTATTATCACGATAAAGCCCCCCCCAATAAAGTTTTTAGAAATCCAATTTCGTCCTTTTTTACTTATTTCTCATTTTATTGGTTTTTTGAGAGGCTATCAATAGGGGCAGTGTAAATTCAAATAGAATTTTTAAGCAGATTGTAATGGCCATTTTTACGCTTTGTTTAGCGTGGTCTCCCATTCCTCATAACAACTATCAAGCTCCTGTTTTTTTTCGAGCAATTGCTGTTGGTTTTGTTCAAACTCCTGTGTTCCATACTCAAGATCAGCAAACTTTAGTTCCAATTTTTTAATCTCTTTTTCTAGTTTATTTATTTTGTTTTCCAGTTTTTTATCTTTTTTTCGTTGCTCATACTTCTGTTTTTTGGAAACATTTTTATTTTTTGCTTCGTTTGATTTTTCTGAGAAACTTTCTGCCTTTTGGTTATGTTGTTTTTGGTACAAGTAGGATTCATAATCTCCCTGATATTTGTGTGCGCCATTTGGTGTCAGGTCAATTATATGGTCTGAGACTCTGTTGACAAAATCGCGGTCGTGAGAAACGAACAAAACTGTTCCGTGGTAAGCGTTTAATGCTTTTAAAAGAACCTCTTTTGATTGAATGTCCAGGTGATTAGTTGGCTCGTCGAGCAGTAAAAAGTTTGCATCTTGCAGAAGCACGCATGCCATACTGACTCTATTTTTTTCTCCACCACTCAAAACTTTTGTTTTTTTGTCAACATCATCACCGCTGAACAAAAAAGAGCCCAAAAAAGAACGAATTATTTTTTCCGATTTATTGGTGCAGCAACTTTGTACGTTTTGCAAAATTGTTTCATCAAGGTTGAGCGATCGGTTTTGATCTTGTGCAAAAAGTGCGTGTTTGACGTTATACCCAAACTCTATGGTTCCGGTTTTTAGTGGTAGTTGTTTGCAAATCAGATTTAACAGAGTTGATTTCCCTGTTCCATTAGGGGCGACAATTGCAACTTTTTGTCCACGTTCAATGTCGAATGTTACATTTTTAAAGATCTTTTTTTCTCCAAAAGAATGTGCGACATTTTTGACGCGTAAAACAATTCTTCCGGCTCGTTGTACTTCAGGAAAAGAAAAATTGACATTTTTAAGTGACGGAGGAAGAGTGATCAGTTCAATTTTATCGAGTTCTTTCTGCATGCTTTTAGCCATCTTTGCTTTTGATGACTTTGCACGGAACCGATCGATTGTTCTTTTTTTCTGCTTTATTTCCCGCTGTTGTTGGTCATGTGCGCTTTGTAGGGTTGCAAGCTCATTCTCACGTTGTTGTTCGTAGCTCGAGTAGTTGCCTCGATAACGTTTTGCTTTTCCTCGTTCAAGGCTGATTATTTCGCTGCACAGTTGGTCAAGAAAGTATCGATCGTGGCAAACAAGCAAAAAGCCTGATGAAGACTCTTTTAAAAAGTTTAAAAACCAATCCTTTGCTACAATGTCTAGATGGTTTGTAGGTTCGTCAAAAAGGTAAAAATTAGCTTTTTTGAGCAGAAGCTTTGCAAGGATAAGTCTCATTTTCCATCCGACGCTTAGCTGTTTAACTGGTTGTTTTTTTTGTTCTTCAGAAAATCCAAGTCCGGTCAGTATACGTTCTGTCTCACTTGCCGCTTTATGTGGATCATGATGTTCTAATTCTTGGTGTATCTGAGCGTATCGTTCGATTATTGTTTGTTCTGTGCTCGATTCAAGTTGTTGCTCTAGTTGTTTAGATTCCATTTGTAGCTTGTGAAGTAGCTCAAACGTTGATAACGCTTCTAGATAAACTGATTTTTCGGACTCTAGAACAACCTCTTGTGGCATGTAAGCAATGGCTGATCTATTTTCAACTGCAATCGTTCCGCTATCAAGATTCTGCATGTCCGCAATTGCTTTGAGTAGTGTTGATTTACCAGATCCGTTTGCGCCGACCAATCCGATTTTTTGGTTTTGTTGTATAGTAAACGATACGTTGTCGAAAATCGTTTGGTTACCAAATGATAAATTGATGTTTTTTACATGAATCATTTAACTTTTGTTTGTTTAATGGTTTTTCAAATGAACTTCTATTCTAACTGAGGGCGAATGGTTTTCCAAGTGGAATACCTGTTGTACTGCAAAAATCCATAACGTTACGAAAATAATAATGAGGTTAAATAGTAATCGCAGCACACTTGATTTTGTGTTTATTTTCATGATTTTTCTTGTATATGTGATGAAATAGTTGAAGTTTTTTATGAAATGGTACCTGCTTGTGAGGTTTGTGCGGATGGGGGTCGACTCGCAACCCCCACACAAAAAGCAAACATTATTTTGTCTTTCTTGTGATACTAGTTGTCTTGTCACGTATTAATAGGTGCCATGTTAAGACTTTTTTGGTTTTTGCATAGAAGCAACTGTTTTGTGTCAATGTTTAGTTTGCACAAAGTGATTACTAGGCACGTTTTAATAGCGGTTATTACAACCAAAAGCCACACAGCTATAAGACCTCTCTTAAGACTCATGATGATACTCCTTATTTGGTTTCATCCTGTCTAGTTATTATCAATGTACGACCGACAGACATAAGTCTGCGTGTGCGTATATTAGTTGATCAAAACTGTAATGCGCTACGCCACCCAGATGAATAGTCTATGCAGCAGGAGTGAGAGTGGAAAAAAGGATTCAAAAGTATGGGTTGTGGCAGAGGATAGGAAATGTTTTTTTGTTGTATTGGCGGACTGCTATGATTTTTGGTCATAGT
>CAYZEO010000035.1:0-3599 GCA_964477815.1 uncultured Pseudomonadota bacterium
CGCATTTTTGGATAACAGCTTTATTTTGTAAAAGATTAGCCAACTTGATGACCTTAAATAGTGTTGATTTATGTTTCACTTCGTATGGGCTGATTTTAGTTGATGCAATATCAAGCAAGAGTTTAACAAGTTCTATGATTAATCCCCTATCTTTTTTCTTTGGAGCTAGGCCACCCTTCATGTAGCCTGTTATATCCCATATGATTTTGTTTCCTTTTTTTGTTATTCCCGTTACGATGGCTTTTTCTTTTTCCTCTTTCTTTTTTTTGCTGATGCTTTTTTTTGTAACTGTTTTTTCACTGAGGTTTTTTTCTATTTTGTACATTTCAAATTGCTCAATGACTTTTTTGCTAACTTTGAAACTTTTGTTAAAGACTTTGATTAAATAAAGTTGTGAGCTTTTATTTTTTTCAATTTTCTTTTTTGAGATCGGTTTTTGCGAGCCATGTGTGATACTACAGGTTAGGCCCAACAAAATAATGGCTGCGCTTTGAATGATTTTTTTCACAGTGATTTCCCTTTTTATAAAAATCAACAATTCACTTTTTGCATAATAATACATTTTGAATATTGTATTCAATGAATTTATCGTTTTTTGACGAATCGGGTTGTGCTTTATTGAATCTTCTGTAAGCATCGTGCTAGCTTTACTTTGTTAGTGTTGCTATTGGAGGGCTAAAAAAGGGAGATAAAATGAAGCATCGGTTTGCCAGATTCCTATTGTCTATTATTCTTTTTGGATCTTTTACATCTTTTTTGTTTGGAGCGGCTGAACAGATCAAAACAAAACAGGTTTCCGCTGAAAAAAAGAGAAGGGCAGAGCCGCAAAAAAAGGCGGCAGATGAGGTTTCAAAGGACGAGCCGAAAGAAATAAAAATCCCTGAGTTTCCGGAAGAAACTGGAGATTTGTTTGAACAATTTGGTGTTCGGCAAGACAAGCCGAGTGATAGGGCTTTTATAGATTTGATCAAGTCTATGGAGGGTGACGAGCTTATTCCGCTCAAATTTTCTGATATTCCTATTGTTAATAAGCTTCCGTTGCCCAAAAAAATAAAATCGTTTTTTGACAACATTGTTATGCGTGTTCCGGAGATTCAGTTTGACGAAAAAGGTGGAATCAGCATTGAGGGGCAGGTCGATCTGTACAAAACAAGCGTGTGGTCGCGCGTTATGATCTCATCGGACATGACCGGACGCGCTCATTATAGTGTTGCCGTTCGAATGCCTAAGGGGTGGAAATTTTCTGACACTTTTCCCAAAATAAAAGGTTTTGATCCAAAAACACTGGATCTTCTTGAGTTGGAGGATGCATGGCTTGTTTTGTCTAGCTCTCGTTACAAAGATCCAAAGTTAGAAAAAGAGGTGAGGGAAGGCCTTAATTTTTTTGCCAGAGTTCTTCCTGCCGGTCCGTTGTTTGAGAAATTGAATAAGCTTCTTCGAGGACAGTTGAAAAAAGCAACGACTCTTGAAATGCGAGGTGTTATAGGGCTTGATCCTAGGTTGATTGGCACAATGCTTTCTGTAGAACTACCTTCTGGTATTACTTTTACTAAATGGCTTAAGACTGCTCCGCTTTCTTTGCTTTTTGTTGTTGAAGAACGAATTACACAAGTTGCAACCGTTTCTGTCTTGCTTCGTGGTGGTCTTAATGTTCTGTTGCCATTACAAAAAAAACCAGTTGATTTTAAAATGACTGGAAAATACACTTTCCCTGAGGATTTTGAATTTTATGGTCAAATGGATGGTTGGTTAAGAAATTTTCCGATTAAAGGTGTGCATATTGGAAATCTGAAGCTTGGTATCATCACCGATTTATCTCTTATTTTAGAAACGGCTGGTCTTTTTGGGTGGGTTGCAGGTTTCAATCTGGCAGGTTCGCTTGGTATCATGGATTCAGTAACAACTGTTAAGGCAAAGGGTGCATTGAGTGGTGATACTGGAATTGGTGATTTGACATTTATTGTAGAAGGTACGACAAGTCTAAAAGATGGTGTTAGTTTTTGGTTAACGCATGCACAAGATGTAGCGCGTCTTTTTAAAAAAGTTAATTTCAAAGATAAAATTCTCGCTTTTGTTCCAAACCTTGCCATTGAAGATTTTCGTCTGGCATTTGTTCCTCGAGAGACATTTGAAGAGGGTAAGAAAATTGAAGTTAAAGTTGGGAAAATTAATATTTTTGGATTGACTGCGAGCGGCTGGCTTTCTTTGGAGAAAGACGGAGTTCGGGGAGGATTTAGATTGCCGGAAATTGTTATTGGAAAGAGAAAAAAACCTCTTTTTTATGTTTCAGGAATAGGAAAAGGTAAAGACAGGGGGCCTGTTTTAGAATTGGTTTTGACTAAAGAACAGCAATTCTTTCATTCAGATATTTTGTGGGGAACCTCTTTGTTTGGTGGATTGCATCGTCGTTCAAAAGCATTCATCTCACCCGCCGGTCTTGAGCTTAGAACAACATTTAAGCTTGGAGGGCTTATTTATGCTGATCTTGCAATTAGAGCTTCATTGCTTGGAACTAAATCGGGTCCAAAGAATTTTACTGCAAGCATTACGCTTGATCAGAGAGCCCAGGATAAGGTGAGTGAGATTTTAGGAAAAGCGGCTCGTGAGTTGATGGTTGACCTTCAAGAAGATCTAGAGCGGATCAAGCAGCAGGCATTAGAAGGCTTTCAAAAAGGGATTTTTAAAGAAGGTGAGAAGGCTTTGAGGCTGATTTCGAAATTAGATGCCTCAATTAAACGTAAAAAAGCGAGTTGCGATAAGACATTCTCAAAAGGAGCAGCAAAGATTTTCCGACCCGGTTGTTATGCCCTGAAGGGTGTGACTTTTGATTATCTCAGGCGTGTTACTGTGAGTTTGCACAAAAATGTCACACTTAAGGTTGTAATGGAGGGTGGCAAGGCTGTTATTAAAGTAGCGGCTGGTGTTGCAAAAGAGACGACTCGAACTGTAGGCAAAGTACTTAAGTTTCTTTCTGCAGTCGTTAAAAATGTGATTAATGTGAGACGTTTTGAGGCAGAGGCAGACTTTTATAGGCTATTAAAAGGAAAGCCGTTTATTCTTAAATATCTTGATATGAAGTTTTTAGGATTTGATGTTCTTGTAAAAGGGTTAGAGTTTAGTCCTTTGAAAACAAAAGAATTCATCATGGAGCTCTTTGAGCAGCTGGCTAAAAACAAAAATATTAAAAAAGTAATAGGCGCACGCTTATGATAGTTTGCCGCTCATATTAAATAATAGCTGCCCAGAGTGAGGGCGAATCGAGATTAAGTCTAAAAAAGAGATCGAAGGCAGTTCGGTGATGCTTTGCATCATTTGGTTTGCTTTTTTGACATCTGGGCAGCAAATAGTTAGATCTATTTTCTTGCGATCAATGTGTAAAAATTCTAGTGAGCCCATAGAGCCCAAAAGTTCGTTTATTTTCGAAAAAAGGTTGAGCTGAACGTGCGGGTTGCTTTGAATTTTTTGAATTTTTTCAAGTCGTTTTTTGATTTCGTTTTTTTGTTCTATTAATTCTTTTTTTTCTTGCAAAGTTTTTTCAAGAGGGGCCAACTCTTTTTCTAAATGTGTATATTCAATTGCTTTTTCTCTTAGATCATCAA
>CAYZEO010000035.1:3609-7667 GCA_964477815.1 uncultured Pseudomonadota bacterium
TGTTCTCTTTTTTTTGAGTGTCCGTACCGTTGTCCATTGTCTTATTTGCATAATGAGCATAATGATGAAAACAATAAGAAAAAGAGTGAGCGAAACTTTTGGCGACCAGACCGCTTTATACTGATTTTTTTTGTTTGCAAAGTTAATTTTGTCCATTTATTTTCCTTCGGATACAAAGAGGCCGAGATTTGCGCTTAAAAAAAGATATTCTTTTTGTAGATCAACAGTTGGTATTTGTTCCGTGTTCAGGATATTTATTATTTTATCGTACGTTACCAAAGAGTTTAAGTTATACCTGTGTGAAATCATGTCTAGAGAGAGTTGGCTTTGTCTAAATTTTGTGCCATTTAGGTATTTGTACAAATGAAGTTGTGCATGTCCCCCTGTCGTAATGGTTTTTAAATTCAACTGGCATGAAAGTGCAAGCAGTTGATATGAAAATAGATATTCTGGCTTCATGCCACAGATTAAAAAATCAAAACCATCTCGTTCGGATGGGCACAAGTATACTGAGCTCCAGTTTAGATTTTGAAGTTCAGGGAAGGTGAAATCCTGCAGTTTAGGAGAGGGGGAGTTTAGTTGAACAACTTTTTCAAAAATTTTGGGACCAGAAAGAGAAAGAGCGACTAGGATGTTTTTTTTGATATGATTTTTTTTAATGAAAGTTGTTATCAAATTTTTGATTCTTGTTGGATTAAAAAGAACTGATTGAGAAAACTCCAGGTGTTTGAGTGTTGTGCGTTCGTGTGCCTTGATGTTTATTTGATTTTTCTTGTTTTGTGATTTGTCAATAAGAGTGCATACAAGATTTTGTGGCGTTAAGGAAATAGTAAGATATTCACTTTTCTGCTGGTTGAATGGCCACATTTTTTACTCTCCCAGTAACAACCCGATCTTTACCCTCTAAATCTTTTTTGATTGTTATAGCACCAAAGCCGCCATTTTCCAACAAGCGAGAGACTGTTGCCCCTTGTTGATAGCCAATTTCAATAATGAGCTGTGGAATAGCAAGTAGTTCCATTTCTTTGTTTTCTTTTAAAAACTTTGGTGCTTGCTTAATAATTCGCTCAATAATTGCCAGTCCCTTATTTTGAGCAACAAGTGCGTTGCGATCTTCCCACTGTGTTACTGAATCATCAAGAGCGTCCCATTCCTCTGGAGCGATGTATGGTGGGTTTGAAATGATAAGATCAAACTGCAATCCGACAGGAATATTGTTAAAAACGTCAGAATAAAGCAGATTAATATTTTTGATTTTGTTATGCCCGGCATTTTGTTTTGCCAAATCAAGTGCTACTTGTGCGTTGTCTACTGCGTAAACGGTTGCGTTTGGAAGTGCAAATGCAAGGGCGAGTGCAATGCTTCCAGTGCCGGTTCCGATATCTAAAATATTAATTTTCTGGTTTTTTAGTTGTTTAAGTTGTTCAATAACCTCTTGTGTCATTTCTTCTGTCTCTGGGCGTGGAATAAGTGTTGGTGCTTGCACCAGAATTTCAATATCTAAAAAAGGAACAGAGCCGAGCAAATATTGTAATGGCATACTTTTGTTCAAAAGTTTATCCATCCAGTCATCAAGTTGTTTAAGTTGTTCATCACTCAGATCATCCGCTGCACGAGCAATCAGTTGTTCTTGTTTCTGTCCGGTAATTGATTGTAAAATCCACCATGCATACTGATTGCACAGTGTTTTATCTTTGTATTTTTCACAAAGTTTTTGTTCAATGCCTCTTTTAAGAGCTGTTATTGTTCCTTGTTTCATAGGGTTCTCCTAATTATATTATTAACGTGTACAGAATAGCAAAATGAGGTTCTATTGTCTGTAGACACCAATCTTTACAAATCAGGCACATCAGATATTATAAATTAATAGTCTGATTTTATCGTACAACAACCTTTTTCCGGAGGATCTATGGTACTCAGTTCTGTCCACTTGCTCGCAGGGTTAGTGGGAGTTTCACTTGTCGGCCTTGCGGTCGTTCTTTTTCTTTTTAAAAATATTAATAGTCTGCGAGTAACGCATGCAAAGGCTGGTAAAATCGCCTCTGCTATTCGTGACGGTGCCATGACCTTTTTGAGGGAAGAATATAAGATTATTTCGGCTTTTGTTGTTTTAATTGCAGGCTTTCTCGCTTATGCAATGAGTCCTTTAGCTGGTTTTTTATTCGCATGTGGAGCCGTGCTTTCTATGGCAACAGGTTTTATCGGTATGCGAGCAGCAACAGCAGCAAATGTTCGAACAACGATGGCGGCAAAAGAGAAAGGTGAGCATGCAGCGTTCATGGTATCCTTTTTTGGTGGTGGTGTTATGGGATTTGCGGTTGCCAGCTTTGGACTTCTTGGTCTGGGGCTGATTTTCTTTTTATTTAAAGGTCGCGCAGACTTTGTCTCTTTATTGATCAGCTTTAGTTTGGGAGCAAGTTTAGTTGCATTTTTTGCTCGTGTTGGTGGCGGTATTTACACCAAGTCTGCCGATGTTGGTGCCGATTTAGTTGGAAAAGTTGAGGCGGGTATTCCTGAAGATGATCCACGTAATCCCGCTGTGATTGCTGATAATGTTGGTGACTGTGTTGGTGATACTGCTGGAATGGGAGCCGATATTTATGAGTCCTATGTTGGCGCAATGACGTCATCTATTATTTTGGCAACAAGTCATTCAATATACGGAACAAGCCTGAGTTACTTAGCTCTTCCTCTTTTGCTTGCAGGGTTTGGATTAGCTGGTTCTTTGCTTGGGTTGCTTTCCAATCTTGTTATAAAATTGAAGCCGGCAAAAATGTTGCACAGTGCAACGTACGTTGCCGTTGTTTTTTTGTTAGCAAAATCATTTGGATATTTGTGGTACATGGGCCTGAATCTCAATCTATTTATCTCAATTATTTTGGGATGTGTTTCAGGAATTGTGGTTGGAAAAATCACTGACTACTACACCAGCGGTCGTCCAATTGATAAATTGGCTGAAAGCTCGCAATCAGGAGCGGCCACCAATCTTATTTATGGCTTATCTCTTGGTATGGAATCTGCCGTGGCTCCAGTTATTGTTTTGGCTCTCGTTGTTCTTATCTCCTTTTTGTATGGAGGTGGCCTGTTTGGTGTTTCGCTTGCTGCTGTTTCCATGTTGGCAACGGTGGGTATCACTATGACAGTTGATGCGTATGGACCAATTGCTGACAACGCGGGTGGCATTGCAGAGATGTCTGGTTTTGGAAAACCGGTCCGTGATATCACAGATAAGCTTGACGCTCTTGGAAATACTACTGCTGCAATGGGTAAAGGTTTTGCTATTGGTTCAGCGTTGCTTGCTGCTATAGCTTTGTTTTCCGCTTATGCTCAGCAGGCGCATCTGAATATTCTTAATATTTTGGATCCATTTATTTTAGCGGGTATTTTTGTTGGTGGAACGGTGCCGTTTATTGTTTCTGCTCTGACCATGCGTTCTGTTGGTGATGCAGCGCTCAAGATGGTTTTGGAAGTGCGACGACAGTTCAAATCGATTAAAGGTTTGATGGAAGGAAAAGCGGAGCCTGATTATGAGCGTTGTGTTGCAATTAGTACACAAGCTTCACTAAAACAAATGATACTTCCAGGTGTTTTGACAGTTTCATTTCCAGTCATTATTCGTTTTGCTCTTGGCAAGCCTGCACTAGGAGGTTTTTTGGTTGGAGCTACTGTTGTTGGTGTTTTGATGGCGCTGATGATGGCCAACGGTGGCGGTGCGTGGGATAATGCAAAGAAGTATATTGAAACAGGAAAATTTGGTGGTAAGGGTTCCGATGCGCATAAGGCTGCAGTCATTGGTGATACAGTTGGGGATCCGTTTAAAGATACATCAGGTCCGGCGCTTAATATTTTGATCAAACTTATGTCGTCCGTTTCTTTATTGCTTGTTTTCATATAAAATTTTCATATATAAAAAATAAGATGGCCCGGGTGTAAAAACCTGGGTCAATTTTTTTATAAATTACATTTAACTACTTTCGCCTAAAAAGACTCAACTTTTGCAAAAATTAAGTCGCTAGCCGAAGTTTTTGCCCCAACAATGCTGTTTTTTATTTATGGAT
>CAYZEO010000036.1:0-7602 GCA_964477815.1 uncultured Pseudomonadota bacterium
GAAATTCTAGAAAGTTGTTGCGAAGATGTAGGTTCACGTATCGAGATACTAGAAACATGTTGCGAAGGTGTGAGCACGAAGATAGAAGTGCTAGAGTCGTGTTGTGATGCGGTAAAAACAAGCACTGGAGAATTGCAATCACAAATTGACGAATGCTGCAGATGTTGTGTTGACTGTATTTATTCAATAACTGCTCCCGACACATACTTTATTCCAGCTATTTTGCCTGAGATGCTTCCAGAAGAAAATACGGCTGTTGTCTTTAGATTTGAGCCGTGCTGGGGAGATGAAAATGTTCCTCGTTTGATTTTCGATGCAAACAATTTGCCTGGGGGAGAGGTTGATCTTACGCGAGCTTCCCGTATGATTTTTCAAGGCGAAGGAATTGTTGAGCTGCGAAATGGTGTTATATTTAACTTTGGTAATCAACTTCTCAAAGCAGACTGGCCGCATGTTATTGTTGAAGAAAGAGCAATGATGATGCCAGTTGAAGATGCAGTTGTTTCTTTCCGTGGTCGAGCGAAAGTGAAAGTTCGTGATGCCGGTATGATATGGTTGAATGAGCCATCAAAAATGATATTTGGTGTTAGCGAAACAGATGAATTTGATATTAATGTTGATGCTGTAGGTTCTGTCATTGTTGATAATCCAGGAGCGCGCATAACATTCCAGAGGTCAATATTCGATATTGTCTTTAGCCGTTCAAGCTTGCTGAGTATTTTGGATGGTAGAGTTGAGTTTAATTCTAATGATGGCGTGTATGAACCTGGTACGCTTAGCTCGTTGAAATTCTCTGAGGCCGCTAATCTTGAAGTTCGTAGACCTGGTGGCTTATTGCGATTGAGTCCGAATCTGGATGATAGTCTGGTCAATTTCGATAATAGAACAGGTGTTATTGATGGTGGTGGTCATAAGGTATATGGAAGCGGAAGTGTTCAATTTATAGATTTTGACAATGGCATTAATACAACACTTCGACTTCAAGAAAACTTCTTCCAGGCAGAAGATACTATTGTTGAACTTTTCTTAGAAATAGCACTTGTTCTTAAGAGTGGCGAATCAATTGTTTCTCCATCAGACATAGATATTCTCGTACACTTGAGTGATGAAGAACAAACACTTGCTGCGATAGATCCACGCAGAACAGGATCTGTGTTGGAACTTGAAAAAGGTGATCATGATGTTGCGTATGAGTCGGTAGATCAGTTTGGGCAAGGTCAATTCCCAATTATAGGAAGAGACCAAAGTGGAAGGTTCTTCGAAATAGATCAAAACGGTGGTCGTACAACTATCGTATAATGTTTGGGTATTGATAACGAAAAAAAGGCAAAGATGACGCGTGAGTGTTTGTTCTTAGTAATGCTTCTGTTTGCTAACATTGCTGTTCCCTATTATACAGGGGGCGGCAATTTTTCGTCGGGAAGAGATTTTTACGACACTTTGGTTAGCGAATCTGCTACGGGAGATGAATGTAATGATGAACGAGTATCTCCATGCGATCCGGTTGACCAAGTTCAGGGCAGAAGCAGAGAAGTTGGTAAATGTGTAAAAGAAGTTCCAGTATCTCACTATAAATCAATCATTGACGAAGCTGTAGAAAGAAGGTGGGCGTTCCCTTTTGTTTTAAGTTGTTTTTTGGAGTATCGTGCATTCGATTGTCAAGGATGCAAAATTTCTATGGCGGACTCTCTTTTTGGTCAAGGAACAAGAATACGAGACGTTTTCTTGCTCGCTCGACTTTCTGATGATGACAAACTTCATATTCATCCATCCGGCGGTGTTCCGACAATCCCTCAATTCGGTCATGTGAGAGAAGAGCAGTATTTGGCCTTGATTGCACCAGCAAAGATTGGTCTTACTGCAAATCAAAAAGGTGCGGATTTCAGTTTTGGGGGAATGTACCGATTTAGACCTTTTGCAGGTAGAAGGGTTTTTGGTGTACTTGGTTTTAACATTCCTATTGGAGCTTACTCCAGATCTCTTGATCTTATTTTTCAAGATGGAAAGTTATTTGAATTTGGTTTTAGTCCGAACGTAACAATTCGTGAAACAACAATCACACAATTTTTTAAAGACTTTGTGAGCGTTGAGGATTTCTTTTTGAGAGCAGTTCTTGAGCCAAAAGGAATTATTTTTGATCCTTCACAACAAAAAGTTGGAATTGGAGACGTATCTTTGTTTGGTATTGCTGAGTTTGGACCATTTTATCATGAGTTTGATAGCGGTTTTTGTATCGGACTTGATTCTGCACAACTTGGTCTAAATGTCAGTTTTCCAACCGCTTCAAAATCAACAGGGACAAAGCTTTGGGAAATTGAATTTGGTAATGGTGGCGGATTTATGTTCTCGTTTTTCGGTAGTCTAAATGTCAGGTCAAAAGCTGATTTCTTTAACCCAACTTTGAATGCCGGTATAGAAATTAACACTGCTTTCTGTTCAGGCAAGGTTGGCGGGATCAGGATTGCAAAAACAATAAAACAAGATACCGAGAAAAAGGTAGGTGCAAACTCAGATATTATTACGCCTGTGTTCAAAGAGTATTACGCCGATCCATTCGAAGAAAAAGATACAACAATTTCTTTGTTTGCAGACACGCTGGTTAAAGATGCAACTGTTAAAGTTGGGCGTCGTGTTTTTGTTGGTGTTGGCAACTACTATTTTAATGCGTTCAAGACAAACTTACGGCTTGGTATTTTCTATAACTATTCTTCTAAGCAAGGGAATGAGATCTGCATTGACGATCCATCATTTGATACAGAATCAATTTTGTGTGCCACAAAAAGCTCATCTCACAGAATAAGTTGGGACCTTCTGTATAAGTTTAAAAACTTCATAGAAGTTGGCTTTGGTACGCAACATATTTTTGCGGGTAAAAATGTTCCTGAGCAACACGAACTCTTTTTTTCCTTCTCGATAGCATTTTGAGTGTTATACGTACTTGGCTTATTGTCAGTAGCACCCACAAGATCGAACTATTAAATGGGGTTTTGCGTTTATTATGTCTTATTGATACCATAACACATATTGATTAAATGCAGAGGGGGATCCAAAAATGAATAACCGAAATTATCTATTAAAAATTTTCTTAACTCTTTTTTGCTGTGTTCCATTTTTTTGTTTGATTACATGTCAAACACAAGTGGAAGATCGATTTTTGGGTGCCTTTTTTGGATGTGCTATTGGCGACGCAATGGGAAAGCCAACAGAGTTTAGATCTATGAAACAGATTTTTGCACGTTACCCGAATGGTGTGCGCAGTTTTAAAGACTTTCACGAGAGTGATTTTTCAAAAAATAAATCAGGCAAAAAGATAGCTTGTTATACGGATGATACTGCGATGGCACTACTGGTTGCAAAAGAGTTTGTTAAGGCATGCAAAAATAATTATAGCCTTGATTGTACTATGGGTAATCTCTCTCGATCTTTTGTTAAGGATATGAAAAAAGTTAATGGCTGGGCTGCTCCGTATCGTGCTCCAGGCAATTCATGTTTGGCGGGAGTAAGAGAATTAAAAAAAAGAATAAAAAGTGGTTTGGCAGGGTTCCGAGGAGTTTCGTGGTGGAATGTTGAGGCAAGAAATGCGGGTGGATGTGGTTCTGTCATGCGTGTTTTTTCGATTGGTCTTTTATTTTCGAAAGATCCAAGAGAGGCGGAAAGATGGGCGGTTTCTCATTCTACGTTGACGCATGGAGCATCATCAGCAAAGGCCTCTTGTGCTGCAATGGGAGTTGGTGTTGCTCTCGCTGTTAGACAGGAAGATCCAGATGTTGTTGTTAATAAAATGATTGAAGCTGCGCGACGTTATGACCAAAAGACAGCTGATATGATAAGTGAGGCTGCACAGTTAGCGCGAGCTAACAAAAAGCATTGTTCAAATATAAAAGATATGATGAGGTTGTCACAGCCTGTTTATAAAAAGTTTTTAGGGTGGGCAGCGCATGATGCTATTGCAGCAACAGTCTATACGTTTCTCTTGTCTCCAGATAATATAAAGCATGCAATTATGCTTGGTGTTCACACTCCTGGGGATAGTGATAGTATAGCTTGTATGGCTGGAGCCCTGGTTGGTGCACGCGTCGGAGTGAAACAGATTCCACAAAATTGGATTGAGACTGTAGAAGGTTCGCAAGAAATTAAAGAGATTGCTCGAGAGGCTGCAAAATTAGTTTCCGCTCTTCCAAATTAAATACGATTCAATAAATTCCATAAGATCACCGTCAAGGATGAGTTCCGGTTGAGGGGACTCGAAATTGGTTCGGTGGTCCTTTACCATTTTATAAGGATGTAGAACATAAGAACGAATTTGTGATCCCCACTCGATTTTCTTTTTTTCAACAGCTGCTGCTTTGGCTTCTTGTTCCTCTTTGTGTTTTTGCACCAGTCTTGCCTTAAGCATTTTCATTGCTGTTTCTCTGTTCTGAATTTGTGAGCGTTCATTCTGGCACTGAACCACTGTGTTGGTAGTAAGGTGTGTGATACGCACTGCCGATTCTGTTTTGTTCACATGTTGTCCGCCGGCTCCACTTGCTCGATAGGTGTCGATACGTAAGTCTTTTGGATCTATTGTTATTTCAACTTCAGGAGCTTCTGGTGTTGCGGTAACTGCGGCAAATGATGTGTGACGTCGTTTGTTGGCATCGTACGGGGAAATGCGTACAAGTCTGTGAATTCCTTGTTCACCCTTCAATAGTCCATAACTGTTTTTTCCCTTAACAAATAAAGTTGCCGACTTAATACCTGCTTCTTCGCCTGCTTGTTGGTCAATAATCGAAACGGATCTTTTTTCTCTTTCGCAAAATCGAATGAACATGCGAAGAAGCATCTCAGCCCAATCTTGAGATTCTGTTCCGCCAGCACCAGCATTAATGCTCAAAAAACAGTTTGAATCATCGTCGGATTCATTTAAAAGAAGTGCAACCTTAAATGCAGATACAGCTTTGCGAAGTTTTTTAATCTCATCTTGTAGTTTTTTAAGTTCCGTTTCATCTTGTTTGAACAGTTCTATAAGTTCTAGCATTTCACGATAAGAATCAGTGATCGAAGTGTACTGCTCCTGTTGCTGTCGCACGGCGTGTAGTTTTTTGGATATGTCCGCCTGATTTGGATTTTTCCAAAAATCCTCTTGGTTTGCAATATGATTTAGTTTGAGATACTCGTCTTGGATGCCTGATTTTTTCCAGTAGGCTTGGATTGTATTTATATCTGGCTCCATTGCCTTGAGTTTTTCTCTAAGCTCATCGAATAACATTGTTTTTTTCCTTTGGATTTGCGTTGCGTTGTGCGTGTGAAATGGGCGACCACATTATAATGCAATTATATCATCTGATTGAACGCAAGAGCAATGCTGAGAAACTTGTTTTAAATAATATTCAAATAGAAACGGCGCGAGGGAAGGGTAAATGACTCATATGTCGATTGAAAGGCGTTCTGAGATGGGCTGTTTTCATTTTTTTTTGTTTGGCATAGAGTGAAGGAGTGGGGGTGTAAGCTTTTTTCAGATAATTGAATTTATATTTGTGGGGAAGAAATATGATAAGAAATAGGCTTCTATGTTTGATCTGTGCATTTTTGTTCTTTGGAGTGTTTGCGGGCTTTTCTAAAAAAGCTTATGAAGCTTATCCAAAGGTTCCTATTGTTTATGCAGATCAATATAATATCGGTTTTTGGGGCCTGGAAAGATTGCACCCATTTGATTCCGCAAAATACGGTAAGGTTGTCAATGCTGTTTGCAAAAAGTATGGGATTGTTAAAGAACACTTTGTAAAGCCGAGTATGGTTACAGATAAAGAGTTGGAGCTTGTCCACACAAAGGAATACCTTGCATCTTTAAAAAAGAATAGCGTTATTGCTGAAATTGTGGAAGTTGTACCTCTGTATTTTCTTCCAGATTGGTTTGGGTGGTGCAATTCATTATTACAAAAGTATCTTTTGGATCCGATGCGTCTCGCAACGGGTGGAACGTTGGTCGCCGCTCAGTTGGCTCTTAAAAATGGAAAGGCAGCTATTAACTTGTCTGGGGGGTATCACCACGCGAAGGCATACGAGGGCGATGGTTTCTGTGTTTTTGCAGATGTTCCTTATGCTGCATATAAGTTGTGGAAAAAAAATCCAAAACTAAAAATAATGGTGGTTGATTTAGATGCTCATCACGGTAACGGGAACGCAGATATTTTCAGGAATGAAAAGCGGGCTGCTATTTTTGATGTTTATAGTTGGCCAAACTATCCACAGTATGACAATGAGACCAAGCAGTATGTTAAGTATGGCTATCCTGTGCAATGTAATATTGGTAGTGAAAAATGTGGGGTTAGGGATCAGGAATATTTGGCAGTTATAGATAAGCTTAAAGATGCTATTGCTGAATTTGAACCTGGCCTGATTTTTTACAATGCAGGGACCGATATTCTTGAGGGAGACACGGTTGGCAGAATGAATATTAGCAAAGAGGGAGTCGTAATACGCGACGAAAAAGTGTTTGCTATAGCACGAGAGCTTGGTGTTCCTGTTTGCATGGTTACTTCAGGTGGTTATACCAAAGCAAGTGCAGATGTTATTGCCGCTTCTGTAACTAATCTGGTTGATAAGGGATACATTGATATGATCAGGTTATGATAGGCTGTTTTTTTTGTTTTTGTTACAATAAAACCCTGTCTTTAATTTCAACATTGAGTAAGTAGGTAACAAAATGTCGGGAAAACTGTTTATTGTTTCTGCACCATCGGGTGCTGGAAAAACAACTCTTGTCAGGGCTGTTCTTGATGATTTTTATTCTCAGTTTTCTATCAACAGAGTTATCACTTATACATCTCGGCCTCCACGCTATGGAGAGCGGAGTGGTGAAGATTATCATTTTATTTCTTCTTCAGAGTTTGAAAAAAAAAAGAATAGTCATTTTTTCCTTGAGTGGAGCGGTAGATACGACCATTATTATGGAACACCGCGCTACATCATAGATGGATTGGCAAATGGAAATTCTTGTGTGCTAGTAATTGATCGGTCTGGAGCGCAGCAGATTATTAGCATAGCAAATGACCCTTCACCGATTTTACGAAATTGTGTTGTTCCAATATGGATTTATACGTCAGATATTTTGGAGCTTGAGCGACGCTTGGTTTGTCGAGGAAAAAATACAGAAAAACAGATATGTCGCAGAATTGCTTTAGCCAAAGCTGAGTTGAAACAAGAGCAACAAAATCCTATCTACAAACATTACATACTTAATGATGATTTTCATAAAGCAAAAAAAAGGCTTATGGAAGTTTTTGTTATTGAGCTTCAAAAGTAAAAAAAACCGGATTCGTCCTCTTGGCCAATGTATTCGTAATTGATCCTGATTATTACGCATTAAATTTTGAATGGCCCGTTTCTAGGCGTAAATTTATTTTTAATAAAGTTGTTAAAATTTGTTGACAGTATATTGTGTGCATGTATAATCATTAACGAATCAAGCGATAAAAAGCTCTGATCGAAACAAAAAAGAAATCTTTGAAATTTACGAAGAAACAACAGATTTGCCTGTCAGTTTTATGACAATCGAGTTAATTTTTGTGATGGAGAGTTTGATCCTGGCTCAGAATGAACGCTGGCGGCGTGCCTAACACA
>CAYZEO010000037.1:0-3866 GCA_964477815.1 uncultured Pseudomonadota bacterium
TCAGATGAAACAATTTTTAGTTTGATCATAAGAAATTTACAAGAAATTGGGGAATCTGTTAGAAAGTTGATAGACCTGTACAATTTGGAAAAAAAATTTCCCAATAAAAACAATTGGAGAAAAATTGTCGATTTCAGAAATGTTGTTGTTCATAAATATTTTGGTACAGAACCAGAAATTATTTTTGCTGTAGCAAATGAAGAAGTACCCATCTTAGAAAAACAAATGCTGGATATACTCAAAACAATCGATGAAAAACCATATCTTTTACAGGCAATAGAAATGACTATTCCTATTTACAGTAAAATGAATCGACACGAAACAGTTAACTACCTAGAAATACTTTCAAAAAAACTAAAATAGATTTTATTTTTTTTCTACTATTACTTCCCATAGCAATCATAATCAATCATGCTGAATCTTGCCCCGCATCTTTTTGACTTCAGCCCGCCGCTTTTTCTCCTGCAGACGAGCTTCTTTTTTCTCTTTCGGAATACGAGTTTTCATACGTCTTTTGGGCACATACAAGGCCTTTTTGACAGTCTTTGCAAGAATTTCTAGCGCCTTTTTTTTGTTTTGCACCTGACTTCGAGTAGAACTGTTACTAATGACCAGATCACCATCTGCAGTGAGCCGTGATTCTAAATTCTTCAACACACGTTCTTTTTGAATATCAGTCAGCGCTTTTGTGTTGTTCACATTCCAGCGCACCGTTATTTTTGTCGCGGCTTTATTGACGTGCTGACCACCTGGCCCTCCTGCACCACTCGCTGTTATCTCAATTTCATGACCAGGAATAACAACGCCATTTTTTACTACAACATCATTTTTCATTTACATTCCATGCCACACAACGATTCAAACTGAGCAGAACTTTCCCCTGGCCGTTCAACAGACTTTAAATCAAGCTTCATAGGATCTGCACTACACTCAAAATTTAAATGCTTCATATCAAACCAAATGGTATGAATTTTTTTTGTGTATCTAAAATAATAAACCTTGTTGGTCAAATCCGCGACCGTCACCCACCACGTCGGATGTTTTTCATAATTTGGATTCGCACTATGTGTTCGTATTGAATATGAGCGGGAGACATTGTAAATGGAATCAAAGGCATAGGCCACTGCTTCAACCGCACTATTGGCAACCGGTAGATATTGTAAAAAATAGTTTGCTCTAACAAAACGATCTTTTGAAGATATGCTTCCAGGCAAAGGCAATGTTCCGCCAAGCCCTTCATAGTTTTGCATATTTTTTAATTGCTCAGAATAAATAGGGTCATTCGTCATCACAACATACTCAGGCCCATGATGAACTGTTAATTTGCCGTTTATATATTCAACAATAGCCGAATCTCCCGTTGCGTCTGACAGAGCAATATGAAGCGGATATAGGTCACCATAAATTTTTACCGAAACAAGCCGAAAATCATCAAGATTTGCAACTGCTTCTTTCACCGTTTTGAAATTATCCAAAAAATAACGTATCCAGACAGCTGTTGAAACAGTTGGTCGATCATCTTCCGGTTCATATTCTGTAGCTCCAAGATACAAAAGATTAACACTCAGTCCGTGTTCGTTGATGCCATCAAAAATAGCCTCCTTATTCCATGCTTTTATCAAAAGACTGCCATATTTTGAAATCCAGGAAAGACTGTTTTTTTCCGTACCTCCATCAACCTGCATTCCTCTAGGACAAAGCCATAATTCAGGAGAATCATCAATACGACAATCCATGGTCCGCGTCACAACAACGGTTTTTCCTATTCGATTGAGCAAAATTCTCGAGCAACCAAAAAATTTGACACAAAAAGTAAGAACAACAAATGAAAAAGAAATTTTCAATAGACGCACACGCCTACTCCCCTTTTTATATATTTATGCTGAACTAAAATGAAAAATACTTATTAATTTTATCTTTATTCATTCCATTCGATAGTGCAAGCATCAACAAAATACGAGCTTTGGGCCCCGCCATATCTCCAACTAAAATGGCACCCTCATCCTGCAAAGTCTTTGCACCTCCCGGACCACCATAAATTGGATACACAGCACCGTTAAACACTCGTGTCGCAATCACAACAATAACACCTTTCGACAATGCGTACTGAATCGCTTTGTATACCTCTTGGTTGACATTTCCCGCACCAACCCCCTCAATAACAATCCCTTTTGTTCCACTATCTACAGCATATCTGACAAAACTCCCATCATCACCAGCAAAGGTCTTGAGCAAAACAACTTTCACCAATTTTTTAGGAAGTGGAATTTTACGGGCAGGAATACGATTGTAAAATTTGTGAACTTTCCCCTGTGCAATATATCCAAGATATCCTCTTTCTCCAGAATTAAATGTTTGTACATTCGTTGTTTCTGTTTTTCTGACATTCCAAGCCGCGTTAATGTACTGATTAAGCGTAACCGTCACACCAAATTTTTTCGACTCTTGTGAAATCACCTGTAATACCGCATTGTAAATATTTGCCGGTCCGTCAGGAGAAAGACTCCCGGAATCACGCATCGCACCAACAAACGCAACCGGTTTTTTGCTCTTGAGCGTTACATCCAAAAAGAACGCACCTTCTGCCATGGTGTCTGTTCCATGAGTAACGACCACACCAACTACTTTTTTATCTTTCAAAACTTCATCAACCTTCGCACTCAGCCCTCTCCATTGTTCTGGTGTTATTCGTGAACTGTCAACATTACAAAACTGAACAACTTTTATGTGCGCTAACTTCCCAAGACCAGGAACAGCCTTAATCAGTTGATCGCCAGATAAAGCAGGAACAACACCTCCTGTTTTTGGATTCTTTTTTTCTGCAATAGTGCCACCCGTTGTTACAATTACCACAGTCGGCAATTTAGCTGCCCTTTTTATTTTTTTCTTGGGGCAGTAACAGTTGAACGAATACAATAACGAAACCAAAAACGCAGAAAAAACTAATCTTTTTTTGTTGTACATACCACCTCTCCCCTTAATCTAAAACAATGAACTGTTTAATATAACAACAAAAGAGGGCGAAAGTTCAAGATCTTCCGCCCTCTTTATACCTCTCAATACCTTTAAGTATTATTTTTTTTTTGATATTGCCCTTGTAAAGATCAGCTTGTTCCCTTTGTCACAATAGATTGTAAGCTTATTCTTATCAACTTCAAATGCATTGGCTCGGCCAAGAATCTTTAGGTACAACTCTTCCATGTCCATGATTTTGGAATCTTCACAGGCTCGCTTTGTCGCACTTATCCCAGCTTCAACAACAAGACCATAATCCTCGACTTTTTTTATCGAAAAATTGTAGCGGTTACAACCGGAGTATCCGCTCACTCTATTTTTTGCAAACCTTATGTAGCCATTACTCACTTTGGCCTTCTTGAGATCCCCATCCATTTCATATGACTGAAAAGTCCAATCATCAAAGAGATTTTTCATCGAACCTTGTTTCAGCATCCATTTTTTGAACTCTCGTTTATCAATTTCTGAACTTTCTTTTTTGCCTCGCTTGTGACATAAATCACAACAAGCTATAACAATTACAATAGCAAACGCACCTATCCCCAAAAAAGATAAAATTAATAAAAAAGTTCTTTTCATTCTTTTCTCCAATCGTAGGAACACTTATTACAGGCGGCGGCTTTTTAGGCCTGACATTCATAGCAGGCGTTTTTGTTGGAAAAGGCCTCGGACCTGATTTACTAGCTCACATCGCCAACACAACTACACTTTTGTAAAAAAAGTAAAAAATTATAAAAAAAAGATACCACCAAGACTGTATTTATTCTTGGTGGTCTTTGCGTATTCATCGAAAATACTATGCAAACAATTGAGGAAAAAATAGACCTATTTTTTCTTTCGCAGCATAGGAA
>CAYZEO010000037.1:3876-6681 GCA_964477815.1 uncultured Pseudomonadota bacterium
AAGAGCATTTTCCTTAGCTTCACTTCCAAAATAATAAATTTTTTGTAAACGACCGCCTTTGAGCTTTACTTCCTTTGAATGTAAGTAATATGTCTTTCCACTTTTTTTAGATTTAACACTATAGGCCATGTCTTCTCCTAAATAGTAATGAGAGTTTTTCTACTTATTAAAGCCATTCTTGAAGAATGTACCCACATTTGTTTTAGTATAGCAAGTTTTATTTTTTAAAAATTGGCTTACGAAGTCGAAAAAACGCCCCTTCATCAAAGAGGTAGGGCACGCGAGCAACAGGAAGTTTATAAAGAGATTATGAGACTCTATACGATTGCCCACATCGTGCAAAAAGCAAGGTTTTATTATCTAAAGCTGTTTCTTTTTCTTCCCAGTATGCACGCAAGACCGAAATCGGATATTCAAGCATTTCTTTTTCAGAGAAAAACGTTCCATAGTGCATTGGAATGAAGCAAGATGCATTGAGATCAATAAAAGCATCAACCGCTTCTCTTGCATCGATATGATAAACTTTATGCTTATTTTCACCTTCGCAGGTTGGCCCTATGGGCATTAAAGCGATATCTATTGAAGGAAAATCTGCCGCTATCTCTTTAAAATGAGGGCCTTGAGCTGTATCTCCAGCAAAGTAAATATTTTTATTGGAGGTACTTATCATCCAACTCGCGCACAAAGACCTACGGTAACTTGAAAGTGAAAATCGAATTGACCAGTGATATGCAGGCAAGCAGGTGAATGTTATGTTTTTATCACCCTTTGAAAGCTGACCTTTTTCCCACCAGGTACTCTCAACAACTCGAGAAAAGCCAAAGCTGGTAAATAGTTCTTTATTGCCCTCTGGCACGTAAACCGTTGGATCATATTTCTTACCAAGCGCTTTCAATGCATTTGTATCAGTGTGATCACTATGATTATGTGAAATAACAATCGCATCAATATGTGGCAAGTCTTCCAGCTTAATACCTGGCGCTATAGCCCGACTTGATATTGTAATCGGTCCAGCTTTTGTATCGCCAAAAATAGGGTCAGTCAAAATATTAAAGCCATCAATTTGTATCAAAAAAGAAGCATGTCCAATCCATGTAATTTCTAAATTATCAGATTCTTTTTTAGGTATTGTTTGCGTCGGATTGAGCAGTTCATACGCTTTATTTGTTTTTTTGGAAAAATTAAACCATGACTTTATTTTATCTTTCCATTTGCTTGGTGATATTGACAGTTGACCCAACAAACGAAAAAAACTAATGTGGTTATATGTATCATCAGAAGAGTAATAATATCGGCCATCTTTTTTGATTGGTTTCATATGCGACAATAAGGAACCTGTCTGACAAAAAATCAAAGCCACAAAACATAAGCGCTTTATGTATTTCATATTCAATTTCTCTCTATTTGTAATAATTGTTCAATTCGACATCAGTGAATACTGGTCGATGATCACTTGGGTATACATATATAGTAGTAACCTATGTTTTATACTACTCTACAGACAATCTTCTGCAACAGCCCAACTGTCAGCTGCTTTCGACGTTTTTTGCTGGCAATTTCATCCCCACTTTTTTCAATAGGCGGAAAACAAGGGCTTTGGTGGCCTTCGCTGAAACTTGGGTTTGGGCGAAAGCCCTTGTTTTGTGATGGGAGACAGGTAAAATAGTAATGAGTAGTTATTACATTACAAATTCACTTTTTTGAGGGGGAAATCATGAAAAGGCTTTTCTTGTTAACACTTTCTACAGCAGCAATTTTTTGTGGGTTACACACAGTGGATCCGGCTAATCAAAAAACTGATAAACATGCAGTTGTTGAGATTGGTGCAAAAAATTTTGAACAATTTGCTCAGGCAAAAAAACCTTTTATTATTGATATTTGGTCAGAACGGTGTGATCCATGCAAAAGAATGAAACCAATCTTTGAGAAAGTCGCAAAAAACAATCCAGATTACGCTTTTGGAAGCCTTGATATTCAAAAAGAAGGGGAACTTGGAAAACGACTCCAGGTTAGAAGTTTGCCTACATTCATTGTTATTAAAGAGGGCAAAGAATATGGAAGAATTATAGGGGCAGTTACTTCTTGTGCAAAAGATCTTTCTGAAAAAATTAACGAGTGCCTTGCAAATAAAAAACCCACGGAAATAGGAAGCGATATAGCGTTGAGTCCTCAGGAATGTTTTCTAAAACTGACTTCGCTCATGCAAAAACCGTCAGAAAAAGATCAGGTTGAAGAATTAAAGGGACTTTTAAAGGCCGGCCTCACTCCTAACATGGTTTTTATGGAAATACCTGCTATGAGCAATAGACCCGCATTTAAGCTTACCACTATCTATATGATTCTTGGAACCAATAAAGCACTCCTTCAAGTTTTGATCGATCATGGGGCAGATATTGATCAGGTAAATGCTGAAATTGACCTAAGAATTAATGATTTCAATAAAGAGATTGCAAGAATGAGTGAGTTTAAAAAGATGTTGAAGGAACATGCTGAAAAAATTAATGAATGCCCTACAAATAAAACTAAACCAACTCCAGGAAGCTGAAAATAACTACTACATTACCGCAAAATATGTCTTGGAGGTTGCAAACAAGGCACATGATCTGTTTATGGGTTCGGAAGTGCTGAAAGAAGGCAACTGCTGACATTGGTACTTCAGAACATTAAATTGGATGGTGAAAAGATCGTCTACGAGGCAAAAAAACCCTTTGATATGATGCTTGCCGCCACTCGAAGTCTCAAGTGGCGGGGCTGACGAGACTCGAACTCGCGACCTTCCGCGTGACAGGCGGACGCTCTAACCAA
>CAYZEO010000038.1:0-6592 GCA_964477815.1 uncultured Pseudomonadota bacterium
TTTCATTTAACCAATGTAAACTTTTTGACTTAAACCCTTATGCAAATCTTACATTCAAACAAATTGAATTGATTTACGACATTTTCACAAGCAATGATCCATTAAAAATAAAACAATTCAGTGATGAACACGAAACAATAACAAACCTTCCAAGATCTATTGAAAACGAAATCAAAAAGCAAAAGCTGATTGAAATTGAACCGATCAATTTTAGAAAACTTATAACCAAAGCATGGAAAACTAATGGTGAAGATATTACAGCTTTTGCAAAAGCAAAAGAAGCTCTAGCCAAAGCGAAAAGATTCAAAATAATGAATCTTGAAAAGACAATTGAAGAGCTTGATAATGCAATAACTTATTCAAACAAGAAACTAACAAAGACACTAGAAAATATACTCTCCCCAAGAGAAATAACAGAAACTAAAGAGGCTATCAAGATATATTCGTACCATAAAAAAAAGTACACAAATAAGATCGAATTTATTAAAAACAAATACAAATATGATATCTATAAGCTAGATACCCTTAAGGATGATCTGCCTGTAGTAAAAATATTCATAAATAACATTGACCTATTCAACAAAAAATACGATCTTCCAAAATTGAAAAAATCCCTGAAAAACATCAAAAAATTAATTGAACTTTCAAAAAAATATATCCACATAAATAAAAAAGGAATAGAACAACTAAAAAAACAAAAAACAAAAAACAAAAAACAAAAAGATCTCACTGAGACTGTAATTAAAAAAATATCAAATGCCATTAAAACACAAAAACAAAGATTAGAAAGGCTCCAAAACTCGCTCGACAAGGCCAACAAACTGATTAGTAAGTAGTAAACTAAAATGATCGTAAGTAAAAATCGGGTTTTATGATACAATCCCTTAACTTGGAAAACCTTGTAACTTAAAAAAAGGGATTTAAAATGTGGAATACAAACATACAGGCAGTTATTTTAGCAGCGGGAAAAGCAAAAAGATTTAGAACCGGCAGGACAAAACTACTGGAAAAAATCTGTGGTCGAGAAATGGTTTTGTATTCGACCAAGCTACTAGAAGGATTGGATATTCAGACCACGCTTGTAGTCGGTCATCAAAAGGACGAGATTGAAGATCTTGTACAATCAGCACATGCAGACCGCATAGATTTTGTTCATCAAGAAAAACAGCTGGGCACAGGACACGCAATCTCGTGCGCACAGGACCACTGGAGCAAAGATTACATTCTCATTTTGAATGGCGATATGCCACTCATAACACCTCAGGTCATAGAAAGCCTTTACATTGAACATCACAAAAAAAAGGCTGCTATCAGTTTTGTGATATCCCATCTGGAACACCCTGGTCATGTGTACGGCCGTATTGTGGAGGAAAAAGGAGAAATAAAAATTGTTGAGGCAAAAGATTTCAAAGGTGATCCGACAGCGCACTCTTGGATAAACGCCGGTATTTATTTGATCAATCGAGATTTTTTGGAAAAGCATGTTAACGAACTGGGACAAAGTAACGCAAGCAAAGAATTTTACATAACCGACTTGGTCGGAATAGCAAGTAATAAAAATCTCGCCGTTGCTACCGTGCCTGCTCCATTTGATCGCGTTAGAGGTATCAACACACTAGAAGAATTATGGGCCGCTGAACAGATAAAGCGTGCAGATCTTATCAGATATTGGATGAGCGCAGGTGTACGCTTTATAAAAGCACAAAACGTACATCTTGATATAGATGTTACCATCGGTGCAGGCAGTTGCATTGGCGGCGGAGTTTATCTGATAGGCAACACAAAAATAGGAAAAAACTGTACAGTACAAGAATACACTCGACTTGAAAATGCAACAATCGGAGACAACAGCACCGTCCGCTCACATTGCGTTATTTCCGACTCAATACTAGAACAAAACGTCGATGTTGGCCCATTTGCCCACATAAGAGCCAAGACAACTGTAAAAAAAAGCGCTTCTATTGGAAACTTTGTAGAAATCAAAAAAAGCACTGTAGGCTCAAACAGTTGCGCACGTCACCTGGCTTATCTTGGAGATGCGCAATTAGGAACCAATGTCAATATTGGAGCGGGCACCATCGTCTGCAACTACAACGGAATCACCAAAGAAGAAACCATCATTGATGATAATACACAGATCGGTAGCAACAACACACTCGTTGCACCACTTTCAATTGGAAAAAATGCATTTACAGCAGCAGGATCTACCATTACAGAAGATGTCCCCGAAAAAGCGGTTGCATTTGGAAGAGCTCGACAAATAAATAAAGAAGATTACGCTCCAAAATTACACCAGAAAATGCAAAATAAAGTTGAAAATAAAAAAGAGAAACCCGTCAAAGCTCCACAGAGGAAAAGAAAAAACAGAGGAAAAACTATAGCTGATTTTTAAAACTGTTTTTTCTTGGACATTTTATAAAAAGTAAATTTCTTTTTAAGTCCATCAAAAAACTTTAAAAAAAACTGTCCTAAGCCATTATGAGACTCTCGGTCGATGTCTTTTTGACTGAGATAACGAACCGATTTTTCTGTTTTTACTATTTTTGTTTTAGAAGAAACAACCCGCTTTCTCATACCACAAAGAAAGCATGGCATACAGAGAGAGAAAAAAACTATTAGAACAAAACGCATGAAAAACCCTTTTTTCAAAAGTTAACTCATGATCAAATTTATTCACACTGCAGATACTCATTTTGGCATAGAAAATTACGGAAAACTAGATCCAAAGACAGGAATTCATTCTCGCCTACTCGATTTTGAACAGTCACTAAATTTTTGTATTGACCACGCAATCGAAAAAAAAGTTGATTTTTTTCTGTTCTGTGGCGACGCGTACAAAACAACCAATCCAACTCCAACTCAACAAAAACTTTTCATGAACTGCATGTTCAGGCTTTATAAAAATAATATCCCTGTCATTTTAGTGATAGGAAACCACGACAATCCGCTCAGTTTTGGCAAAGCTCATTCACTTGATGTTTTTTGCAACCTTCCCCTTGACGGATTTCACATCATATCCAAGCCAAGTATAGTCAATCTCAAAACAAAACATGGACCTGTTCAAATTGTTGGTATTCCATGGCCAACTCGAAATACTATTAACATGGCGGACAAGCACTTGATTAAAACAAATGACGAAATAACACGCTATATTTCACAAGCGGTCGGTACAATCATTCAGTCCTATGCGCAAAAACTTAATCCAAATATTCCTTCAGTCCTTGCCGGGCACTTAACGGTAAGTACTGGTATTTTTTCTGGATCAGAACGATCTGCAATCTATGGAAATGATCCAATTCTTCTCCCATCCCAACTTGCAATTGAACCATTTGATTATGTCGCTCTTGGACATTTGCACCGCTATCAAAATCTTAACACAGGCGGATACCCTGCTCTTGTTTATTGCGGATCACCTGAACGGGTTGATTTTGGTGAACGGTCGGAGGATAAAGGTTTTTGCGTAGTATCTGTTGAAGAAAAAAATAAAACATCACACCAATTTGTAAAAACACCCGCACGACCGTTTATCCAAATTGAATGCAAGATGCAAGTTAATAGGAATCAAACAGAACAACTACTTGAAGAACTAGAAAAACACACTCTTGATGATGCAATTATAAAAATAAAATATCATGCTCCTGAAGGGAAAAAAGATTTCGTTGACCTGCAAGCAATTCAAAAAGCATGCGAAAAGGCACATCATCTGGCAGGAATTGTACCGATTAAAACGATACAAATACGCGAACGTCGCTCTGGATTAAAAGTTGATATGGATTTTGCAACTATTTTTGGCGCTTATCTTGACACTAAGCCTGAGTTAAAAGAAAAAAGAGCGAGGCTGATAAAAAGAGCCTCGCTTCTTTTTCAACTCATCAAACAAACAGAGAAAAACAGCTAAACAGTTTTTTTCAGCTCTTTCATCTTTCTGCAAAACTTTATTAACTCTTTATTTTGTTTTTCCTGCGATGCATTTTTGATACTAGACAAGGTCATTTTAGTCTGTTTTTCTACCTCTGAAAAAACCTTCTTACAATAAATAAACCGCTTTTTTTGATCTTCTGTAAGATCGGACTCTTTAATTTTGTGTTTTATTTTGTATCTATGCATAAGAATATCATAGTAAAAACCTCCGATTGCTTTTCTCTGAAAAATAATTGCTTCCTTAACACAATTTTTTTTATTACAATTATGTGGATGTTTTTCTATCGCGCTACAAACGTTTTCAATCGCAACTCGATATTTACCAGTAAGATTGTTCAAAAAAGTCTCAACGTCAGACAAGTGATCACCCGATTGAGAAAAGACCTTATACATTTGCATAACTTTGTAAAGTCCGGCAAAACCCAAACCTGCACCAATCAACGCCAATTTTTTAGAAATAAAGGCTCCTAAAGAAAAACCTATAACGACTCCTGGCAGCGCACAAATTGATCGACCAAAGCGGGACCCCCACTTGGAATACGGCCCACTATGATCTTTTGCATGAAAAGAAAAACTGGACATCACGCCGACCACCAAAAAAAATCCAAGCACTTTTTTTCTCATTATGATTCCTCAGTAAAGCTCACTTCCTTAATAATTGTTTTACTTTCTTTTTTATTTTCTGAAAAGTTTCTTTCCCTAGTTGCCCAAGAGTTTTTCCCCCCAGTCTCTGACCAACTTCCTTTTCAGTTAATCCTTCTAGCTCATGAGGAAAAACAAGCCAACGATTTGTTTTATTAACATAAAAATCTGGAGCCATAGATGACTTTTTTGGCTTGTAGTAAACTGTAGCGACTTTGATATTTTTTCCTGCAGGACAGTTTTTTTCACCACAACGACTGAGTGCATCAAGAATACTTTTGACTGATGCTCCTGTCTCTAGAACATCATCGATGATTAAAATTCTATCTTTCGGACCAACCGATTTTACAATTGATTCAAAACCAGTAATTTCCACACAAGATTTAAGCTTGTCATGGCTGTAGGCGCTCACACGAGGAACAAACTGTTTTTTTACTGGACATTTTTTATAGTTAAAATACTCGGCTATTGTCACGCCAGGTACTGCACCTCCCCGCCAAATGGAGATCAACACAGTTGGTTTAAAACCAGAGGTGTAAACTTTTTTTGCCAAAAGAAAGGAATCATTCCAAAAATCTTTTGCCTTAACAAAATGCTTTTGGTCTGTCTTACAAAAAGAGAGAGCTGAACTGAGTAGCAAAAACGATGTGGCAACAACTTTTTTCTGCATGATAAGATCCTCCTTATCAATAAGTTAAAAAAACACTGCTATAACTCTATGCTGTCACCACAAACATCTATTTTTTTATTGCCCATCCCATTCAGGATTACAGGCAGGCTGCTTATTCGTCATCCCCTGATTCAGAATGCCATTTACCTGTTTCCTCAACTCTTTTATGTTTTTCGCATTTTTTTTAATTTCACTCTCTTTCGTTTTGCGAATGTTTCTTGCCTTTATTGTTATTTCTTTTTGTTTTTCCAACAGGACTTGTAAAGCAATTGATTTTTTTTCTAGTTGTTTCGTTTCTTTTTTCAGCTGTTGCTTTTCTTTTTTTAAGAGAACAACGTCATACTTATAATTTTCCTGCAACATCTTGTATTTTTTAGTTTCCCTAATTAAACGCTTCTTCTCATTGATTAAAGAAATTCGCTTATTTTTCTCCTTTTCTCGTTCAATTTCAAGCCCCATTTCTCGCAATTTTTGCTTGTACTGTTCTTTGTAAAGCGGACTTTTAACAATTTTTGCAGAAATTTGTTGAATCGTATTTTGTATTGTGCGAATTTTTTTCTCCTCGGACTTGCCTAACTTTCCAGGCGCCAGTACAAGTTCTTTCGCATTTGCCTCAAGCTCTTTGTCCAACTGCTCCAGTCTTTCAAGCGCTTTCAAAAAACCGTATTTTTCAGTCATATTCACAACATCATTCACAGAAATTACAGTTTGCTCTTTCATGAGATTGAATAATGTTGGCTCAGAAACCTTGCCTTTAAGAATGGTTCGAGCTCGTTTTACCAACTGATGAGATTTAATAAACATAACCACCGAATCAATTTCTTTAATGATATATGCTGACCTGAGCATAAACTGACTAAACTTCTCTTTTTCAACACTCGGTACACGCAACTCATTACGTTTTTCAAACAACTCCTTGCGCGATTCTTTTATCTTCTGACTCAACTGCTCAAGATATTCAGGAGACTCATTCCCTCCGTAACTTTTTTCAAACTCAAGAATGATGGCACCACCCTCTTTGTCGACAAAGTTTCCAATACTGCGAGCACCAATATTCACAAGATTATCTGCCTGTACAAATGCTTTTCTGAAACCAACAAGCTTTTTTGCTAAATCAAGCTTACTCCGAAAAGACGTAAGGGCCTTTTTTACAGTTTCAAATTTTTGCAAATCATCTAGGCTAAGTTTTCCGCCTCGTATACCCAGCGCATAACTCTTTGCCTTTTCTAGTTCCTTTTCAATTTCATTCAGGCTATTTTGTGATTCATCCAAACCATATTTTTCTACCAGTTGATCAACAAATTTAATTGCACTCCCGTTGACCAATTTCTTGAGTTTGAAAAAAGTTACGGAGGGAAT
>CAYZEO010000039.1:0-6580 GCA_964477815.1 uncultured Pseudomonadota bacterium
AAACTTGTCAATATCCTGACCTGTTTTGGAGTTTAATAAACTTTTTACAACGTCCAACTCAACACCCAAAAGACGTACAATTAAGCGTAATGAAGATTCGTCAATATTTTGAGCAACCATTCGATCTAAATCATTTTTCAGGTAAATATACTCCTGGCGAGCAACCCGATGAACTCTACTTAATTCTTTTGCCTCTCTTTCATACCACGACTGGTGACACCCTCTACAGCCGCTACATGACAACAAAGACCGAGCACTCACGAGCACGAGTAATACCATGACGAAAAATAGTAATACTTTTTTCATGGTATCTCTCCCCCTTCTATTCTTAGAATTTAAAAAATCCTAAAATCCATTTTGCACCTTCAAACAACTCTTTTCAAACCAGCTGCATTACACACCCGGTCCTTATCATACTAGCAAACGACATTTGCAAATAGAATATATTTTAAAAAATTTAATAAAATATACTGCTAAACAAGGATTTCGATTAACAACTTTTTAGAAAAGCACACACAAACTCAAGCTTAAAACATTGCCCTGATAAGCATCCAGATGGAATTTGAAGCGTAAACACCGGACCAAAAGGGAAACCATTCTTCCTTTTTCTTCGTCAACATTGCGCCCAAACCGCCAAGAACAAGGCCTAAGGATATGTTGACCGGCATAAATAAACCTCCAAGAACTAGCATTGGGCTTACTTTCATTTTTTTCAAAACATAACCAAATATAAATCCTAAAAAAAGAACATAACAGTTAAAAGACTTAGCATTTCGAAGCGTTCTTATAAGCAGCCATCTATTTTGAGCTCGATATGCAAAAAGAACATCAGAACCTAAACCAAAATGACTAATAAGTAACCAAAAAACCAAGCCTATGCACAAGCAACTCACAGCCAATCCAAGATACTGATATATTTTTATTTTTTTTATTGGAATATTTGCAAGAAGAGCCAATTTCCTGCCAAAAAGAATATCGGTGGCAACACCTCCACAAATTCCAACAAAAGTAACAAGAATCGCAATCTGCAAAAAATTAAGACTAAAAAGAAACAACGCAGGAACCATAACAAACGTAGCAAATCTACCCATGAATGCTAAACCTATTTTTCCAGCAATATTAGCAATTTGATAGGCACAGATAAAGGTAAAAGAAACAAGATAAACTTGTGCAATAAATGAAAACCTAAAATAGGTCAAAAATAAAATCATTGGCACTGCAAGAAGAAAAAATTCTATGAAACGTGCGTAACAAATCGACTCTTGACCGGAAGTTCTAGTCTTATTTGATTTATTAAAAACAGACCGCACTATATTTTTTGCAGCTTTCCACAACGATTTAGGGGTTGATATAAAACCGGCAACGGCGCCAAACAAAACCATTCCACTCGAAAATGTTAGCACAAATTGTAAAGATGGAACCTGGGCAAATACCAATCTGTTAAGTGGCCCAACAAGCAAAACTTTAGCAATCACACCAACGGCGATAGGGAAAGCAATAACATGTCCTGTAACAAAACCCAATGCCCATAGCATTGGCCAAATATCCAGTTTCACTGCCGGAATTTTAACTACACCGATAAACTGAGACGATAAAAGTGATACTGACTTTGGAATAACTCCTCTAAAACCGAACAAACCATCCTGAAAAAAACAAAAAACTGTTGTAGATAAAAATCCCACAACAAGTTCAAATGCTTTACGTACTTGCCCCTGAGCAATTACGGTTTTGTGCACAAGCTGACCAATAGGAAACGCAAGCTTTTCTTGCACCAGAAACTTATGCTCTAAAAGATTAGCAACCCAAATACCAAACCAACCAGAAACAAATCCAAGAACAGATAGCATCAAAGAAAAAGCAAAAGGATAAGCCATCCAAACATTAAAAAGAGATTTATCCAAAAAATAAAATGTTGGAAAATAAAATGCCATTGCGTTGGCAAGAATACCTCCAACCGACCCTGCACAAGTAGCCAAAATTATTTGTGTTATTTTTTTTGTCTTTGGCATGGAAAACAGACTAAAAAAAAGCATTCCCATTAGGGTTAAAGTCGGAGCTATCCAAGGACCAATGGGAATTGCCATAGCAAGATAACTCATTACTACCGTTGAAAACACAGAAAAGAAAATGCTTATCAGAACTGTTAACAGCCACATATGACACTTTTCCATTTTCAAAAAAACAAAACATTTGGCTGAAACGTACCATCCAAGATTATAAAAGTAAAACAATTACGCGAAAAACCTAGGAGTTTAGCTGTTGACAGAGCAGGCCATACTCTTTTAGTATTTTTTAATAAAAACAAGCCAAAAACCTGTTAAATAAAGGCATAAAATGAAAAACCTGAATAAAAAAATGTTATTAATTGTTTCGATCTTTTCCGGACTAACAACTTTCATAGCTGAAAACAATCACTCCTGGGATAAATCTCCATTTTTCAATACAAAATTTTTACGAAACTACAATTTAGTAGAAGATGTTTTAGTTAACCAAATAGGATTTGAACAGATACAATTTAAATCAACCGATGGATTGACCCTGGAGGGCCTGCTGCTTAAGCAACCAAACGCTATTGGCACTATCATATTTTGTGCCGGCTTCTGGCCCGGACGCAAGGAAGGACAAGCCCCAATATTTAGAATGCTCCCACCAAATTATAATATTCTTTGTTTTGATGCACGCGGCCACGCAAAAAGCGAAGGAAAATTTTGGTCAAATTTGAGCCAGTATGGAAAAAACGAATACAAAGATGTTCTTGGCGCAATCGAATATGTAAAAAATAAAATTGGTGGAAAAGTTGTCATATATGGTGTTTGTGCAGGAGCGTTTCACACCTCACACGCCCTATTAAAATTATCAAAAGAAAAAAAAATGAAGGAAACTAACATCGTTGGATTCATATTCGATAGTGGATTTGAATCAGCCACCAGTGTATCGTCGGCATTAAAATATCACATAGAAGAAAAATGGGCACCCAATCTACTCAGCTGGTATGCAGACAGAAAAACGATAAAAACTACGTACCTCTATCAAATAACATCCTGCATCATGTCATCAATTTTAACAACACTTCGAGATCTTATTTTGATGCCTAGTGTTAGAAAAATAGAACCTGAAACACGGCTTTCGGACAAAATACAAAACATTACATGTCCAATTTATTTTATTCACGCAAAAAACGACAACTATGCACCGTTCGATCAGATTGAGCAACTTTCTCAATTGATAGAAGAAAAAGTCTGTTGGTGGATAGAAAAATCCTCACATGCAACTCACGCACTCAAATATAAACATGAATATCGAAAAAGATTATTGAACTTTCTAGATTCAGTGGTTCAGAAAGTGTAAAAATATACTCGGGACAGATGTCGGATTGAAGAAAGATGGGCTTCTCCTCCATAGCTTTATGCGAAGGCGGAAAGCTGGTGCCGAGGACTGGACTCGAACCAGCACAGTGACTAATGCACCACAAGGACCTGAACCTTGCGCGTCTACCAATTCCGCCACCTCGGCTATAGAATTTACAAGAAAAAGAGAAAATCGCACCCCAAAGGTACGATAAAAAAGATAAAAAATCAAAAATCCGTCATCTTTTTGCCAGATAAAAAATGACAATGAAGATGAAACACACTCTGTCCAACTCCGGAACCATTATTCATTATCAATCTAAAGGATCTGTCTCCAGACAATTTTTCCGATAACTTTTTAGCCATCATCATCATTCCAGCAACATAATGACTATCTTTTTGCTCCAAAGTTTGAACACTTTCAACATGAACTTTTGGTATGATTAAATAATGAATGGGGGCTTTTGGATGAATGTCTTCAATAACAATGACATCTTCATTTTGATCTACAATCGCCGCCGGAATATCTCCCGCGATGATTCGACAAAATATACAATCTTTATTCATAGCCTCCTCACTTTTTCAAAATGCTATAGAGAAAAAACTGGCCATGCCAAGAGTTTATCCTGAGTAGCGAAGCGTATCGAAGGGGAGCCTTCTACTTCGTGCTTAGCACTATGAAGAACTCAGTTGGCGTAGGCTGGAGGAGAGGGAGGGATTCGAACCCTCGATCCCGATTTCTCGAGATAACGGTTTTCAAGACCGTCGCATTCGACCACTCTGCCACCTCTCCAAAAATTCTTAAGGAGCATAGGTTGGTGCGCCCAGAAGGAGTCGAACCCTCAACCTTCAGATCCGTAGTCTGACGCTCTATCCAATTGAGCTATGGGCGCGCGCATGAAAATTTCCTTTAAAAAACTGGCCGTGCCAGGCTTAGCTCCCAACGGGAGCGAAGACTGGCGGAGAGAGAGGGATTCGAACCCTCGTGCCCAGTTTCCCAGGCTCTCGCTTAGCAGGCGAGCGCTATAGACCACTCAGCCATCTCTCCAAGATATATCAAAGATATTGTACAAAAAGGATAAAATATCTGACAGTTTATGCAAGAACTAGGAACAAAAATCCCAACTATTTTTATTTGCTCAAACTTAGTTGTATAGTTTCTATCTAATCAATAAAGTCTAAAAAGTGGGAAATTAAAAATGCCGCTTTTATTTGAGGTAAAAGTAGTTCCAAGCTCCGGAAGAAATAAATGGGTACTGGAAAAATCAGGCAAACTCAAATGCTATCTTAAAAATCCTCCAGAAAAAGGCAAAGCAAATAAAGAACTCATCAAGCTCATTGCAAAAGCCCTTTCTCTTGCCCAAGGAAAAATTGCCATTGTTTCCGGCGCAACAAACAGAAACAAACTGGTAAAAATTGAATCGGATTTTTCTTACGACCAACTACTTCAGTTATTAGGTATAGAAAGGCAAAAATCCTTGTTGGAATAAATTTCAAGGAAAAAGTGATATGGCATATTTCAAATGGCGTGGCATTGATCTTAACGGCACAATTTGTTCAGGTAAAACATTTGCTCGTTCGAAAAAAGATCTATCCAATATTTTGCTAGAAAAAGAAATATCAATTCTTTCCTGTTCGCCCTCAAGTCCCTGGATATTCGTTCGATCTGTTAGCCTGAGTGACAAAATACACTTTTTCAGACAACTTGCAGTACTTATTGATTCTGGAGTAATGCTACCTGAGGCATTACAAATTTTGAGTGGCCTGGTCAGCAGCATGCGACTGCGAGAAATCATCACGGGAATCAAATCAGATGTACATGAGGGAATACCTTTAAGCTCGGCGCTAAAACGATATCCGAAAATTTTTGATCCACTCATGATAAGAATGACACACATAGGTCAAGAAACAGGTCAACTTGGAGACGCACTGGAACAACTCAGCGATTACCTTGATATTACCCAATCATTCCAAAAAAAACTAAAATCTGCAGCCCTTCTACCAAGCCTTACTTTTGGATTTTTCATGTTCATCGCAACCGCAATACTTGTACTGATTGTTCCACGATTTGAAAACATTTTTACATCAATGAAAAAAGAACTCCCGTCTGTAACAAAATTTATCATCAAAATAAGCTCAATAGTACGAAATAGCACATCGATTTTTATTATGATCGGTTTTGCTTTTGTTTTTCTGGGAATATGGCGATACATAAAAAGCACACGCGGTAAAGAAACTTTTGATAAATTTATTCTTAAGACATCATGGTGCGGGCAACTCATAAAAAACAGCTCTCTTGTTTATTTCCTACATTCTACTGCAATGCTGCTCAACAGCGGAATTCGCTTGGTCAAAGCAATGAGCATTTCAAAAAAAACAATAAAAAATAGTATTCTTCAATCATATGTTTCTCAACTGGAAAAAAATGTTACGGAAGGAACCGCTTTAAGTCAGTCTATGAAAATGGCACCAGGAAACTTTTTTGAAACTGATTTGGTTGCACTTGTACGAGTGGGCGAAGAGTCTGGACGACTCGGACCAATGCTCAAACGAAGTGCGGCCATCTACCAAGGAAAAGTAAATCAATCGATCCGCTTTTTCACCACCATCTTTCAACCACTTTTAATGATTGTTCTTGGGCTACTTATCACCCTTTTAATTTTTGCCATTTATTTACCAGTATTCAGCTTAGCTAACGTGGCCTAGTGCTCGTTGACGGAGAAGCTCTTTTTCAGTACATTATAGTTGATCAGATCTTTTGACATGCCGGGATGGCGGAATTGGTAGACGCACGGGACTCAAAATCCCGCGATGGCGACATCATGTCGGTTCGAGTCCGACTCCCGGTACCAACCTATACTCCTTCAGAGCGACTCTTCGATACGCTTCGCTACTCAGGATAAACTCTTGACGGAGCCAGTTTCTCGGCAAAACAGAATTCCTCAAATGGTGGAAATGGAAAGACTCATAAAGCTACGCTAAACACAAAATGAGCTATCAGAAAAAAAGGAGAGGCGACATGCTTGCATATGAGAAAAAAAAATACGTAGAAAAAATACCTGAAAATATTAAATGCGTCCTTGGAGCAGACATTGGTGGAACAAACAGCAACTTTGGGATATTCCAAAATCTAAATGGGCACTTGAAGCTCCTATTTTCTTTGCACTTCAAAAGTCAAAAAATTGATAATTTCACAATACTTGTAAAAAATATCCTTGACCTTTTACAAGCAA
>CAYZEO010000040.1:0-6577 GCA_964477815.1 uncultured Pseudomonadota bacterium
AGATATTTTCGTCCGAAGGTTCTCTGTTATTTATTTAAAATAATGGAAGAGTAGATGTTGAAGCGATTTTTGTTGGTTTTCCTTGTTGTTTCATTTTCCTATTGTGCAAATAAAAAGAATTTTGAGCGCCCTATAGTCCTTGTCATAACTTCGTACAATAACTGTGCTTGGCATAAAAGAAATTTGGATTCTTTATTCGAGCAGCAGTACTCAAATTGGAGAGCGATTTATATTGATGATGCGTCGCCTGACAGAACGGGAGATCTTGTTGCGGACTATTTAAAAGAGGTTGATCAGTCGAATAAAGTTTTTCTGATAAAAAATGAATATCGAAGATTCAAAATGGAGAATTTTAATCGTGCGGTTCGTCGTTATTGTAAAGACGAAGAAATAGTTGTTGATTTTGATGGAGATGATTGGCTTGCTCGTCCTGATGCATTATCAATTATTAATAACGCTTACTCTGATGAAAATGTATGGTTAACCTATGGTTCATATGTTACTTGGCCGGAAGAGGAGCGTGCACATTGCGAGAAAATTCCTTTGTCAGTTATTAAAAGCAATGATTACAGGGAATATCATTGGGTTACCTCGCATCCAAAAACATTTTATGCATGGTTGTTCAAAAGAATTAACCCAAATGATTTGAAACACAATGGTTGTTTTGTTTCAATGGCAGGAGACTTGGCGTGTATGTTTCCGATGTTGGAAATGGCAGGAGGAAGATTCAAGTTTATTCAGAAGGTCCTTTATATTCATAATAGAGCGAATCCGATTAATGTGAACAAAAGAAACAAAAATAAACAACTTTCTTTAGCAACTGCCATAAGAGAAAAAAAACGATATAAAAAAATTCTTCATAATTTAAATTCTGGTAAGAGCAATCTGAGTTCGCCAAAAAGGAATTCCAGCTGCGATAGCTTTGCCAAAAAGCTCGAGCGCTGTTTCAGGGTCCTTTTGTTTAGCAAGAATAAGCGCAAACCATAGATGGTGATATTTTCCAATTCCAAAGTCTGCGATTGTGTCTCGTGAGGTTTCGTAAAGTTTTTCAATTGCGCTTCTTTCTTCTCCCTGTGCTGATGCGATTATTTTTTCGGCACCAATAAGTGCCTTTATGCCGATATTTTTTTCAAAAGCCATTCTGCTGATTGTACACGCCTGTACAACGGGGGAAAAGACAACTCTTTCGGATGCTGGGTAGGCGATTGCGATATCACCAAATATTTTGAATTGATAAGTTGGGTTAATTTGGAGAATAAGCTGTTCAAGTTCCGAAATTGTTGGATAGCCAAAAAATCGGTCATCTTTTGCGTTTCTGTTATTTTTTTCAAAGCAGCGAACATCGTCAACAAGAATGATTCCGTTTGTGATGCCTGATCTTTTTATTGCCTGTAGTTCTTCAACTATCGGGGTGTTTTTTTCACCTCGTGCTGTTGATCCTCCGCAATAGTGACTGTCAAGCCAGAACAGGATTTTTCCTTTTAGTTTTGGAAGAATTTTTTGAAGATGTTTGGCTGAATCTCCCAAATATACGTGAATATGTTTACGATTTTTAAATCGTGATGAAGCTTTGTTGTACAGTCCTCGTGCAAGCTCGATTGTATGAATTTCACGAAAGCACGTGGAGGCTTGTTCAGTGGTGTTGCCGGCACACGTTCCTGTTTCTACAAAGATGTCTGTTTTAAAAATAGTTGCTAGTTCACGCAAAAAACTTCTGGAAAGTGCGCAGTAAGGTGTTTTTACATGGAAGAGGGTTATGCTTTTTTTTTCCTGCGCGCAAAAAGTAAAAACGAGAAAAGTTGCTGCGAGTACGGGGATTTTTATCTGTGATATTTTCATTATTGTTCCTTTTTTTAGTCATAAGAATATAGCTGCCTGTAATTTACTGTAAAAGAGTGTGATGTCAAACAGATTGATATTGATGTTTTTTGTTGCCTGATATTTTGACTGTATGTACACTATGGAGCGGTTTGAAAAATTTTGTCTAAATCTCAAAATAAGTTTTCATTCTTAAAAATCGAACTAGTCAAGGAGATTGATGAAGAGTTTTTTTTTGAATTTTGGAATAATTATGATTTTCTGTTCGCAGATTTCAATAATGGCGATGGGTGAGGATGAAGCTCATAAGGATAAAACTGTTGTATCGTCAACAAAGAAAGATAAATTTAAACTTACGGATTATGGAGATGACGGGTATTTTTTAGAAAAAGGCAAAACGAAATGGTCTCTAGCAGTGATTGAAGGCAATGTGGAGATCGGGAAAATGGTCCAATTTTGCCCTGGTCTTAATAAGCTTGAAAGAAATATGACAAACGAAGAGCGGCTATTTATCGTTGCGAAGGCGATAGAGCTTGGAGCAGTTTTTTCTTCAAAGAAGAAATCAAAGTGTAACATTCTTTAAAATAATCAGAAATTGTTGGATTAAATAGGGTTTTTCATGAGAAATGTTTATTTAATTATTTGCGGAATGTTGTTTCTTGTCGGTGTTCCTGTAGAAGCGATGAATAAAAAAAATATAAAATGGATAACTCTTAATAGTGCAAAAATGAATGGTTTTTATTGTGATATTCAGGAATATAACGACGGAAAAACTGTTGTCAAAAGATATCGCAATAAAAGAACTGATATTTTAACTTTTTACAGAAAATCTGGAAAATTTTACGGACGAACTGTTGATCTTTCAGATAGAGTTGTGAATAAAAAGTTGGTTTCTAAGGTCCAAAAAGATTTGACAAAATTGATGAGTTTACACACAGATCGCATGAAAAAGTTTATTCAAAAGTGAGAGTTTCGGAGATTTTGGTGGAGAAGAAAAGTATTGGTGGTTGCGTAGGGCAGAATAAAACAAGGTCAGATTCCAAAAAGGATCTGACCTTTTTAGCAGCAAAAAAAGATACCGCATCATTTGTTAAACAGAAAAAAAAGAAAAAATCGTTTGATTATTGGCTCAAAAAAAATCGATACTATCATAGATCAATTGTAAAATTTTACCGATTTGTTATCCCCAAAAAATCTCGTGTTTTGCAGATTAATTGCAAAAATGGTTATGTTTTGCAAGCGGTTCAGCCTTCAGTTGGTGTTGGATTGGATAATGATGAAGATGCAATTGCGAGTGCGCAGCAACAATGTTCTGAATTTCAGTTTTATACAGATTCATTGGAAGATATCCCAGATCAGATATTTGACTATATTATTTTGACATCGGTGACTATGGAAGAGCCGGATATTCAAGATCTTTTTGTTCAATTGCGTCGATTTTCAGATTCTAATACACGTATCATAATAGACACATATTCCTATTTATGGGAGCCAATATTATGGTTAACACAAAAGCTTGGATTGCGTCGTCCGACAAATTTCAGAAACTGGATTTCTCAAAAAGATCTTCATAATTTTTTATATCTTTCTGATTTTGAAGTAGTTACAACTTATTGGCATACGCTTTTACCTATGTACATTCCGCTTATTTCAACCATTTTTAATTCCATTTTAATTCATTTGCCTATAATTAATCGTTTGTGTTTGCATAACGTTACTATTGCGCGCCCAACTATCAAAAAACATGATCCAAAAGAATACAGGGTATCTGTAGTTATTCCTTGCAGAAATGAAAAGGGTAATGTCGAGTCTGCTGTTCTCCGTTGTCCTCAGATGGGTGCGGGAACAGAGATTATTTTTGTTGAGGGTGGGTCGCAAGATGGGACGCTTGATGAAATTAAAAGAGTAATAAAAAAATATCCGGAAAAAGATATTTCTTTTTTTGTGCAAGATGGTAAAGGGAAGAGTAATGCGGTCAGAAAGGGATTTGCACAAGCTCGTGGTGGTGTGTTGATGATTCTGGATGCAGATCTAACTGTACCACCAGAAGAGTTGCCAAAATTTTTTGATGCTTTGATGCATGGTAAAGGCGAACTGATCAATGGATCGCGATTGGTGTATGGAATGGAGTCGGGAGCGATGCGTTTTCTTAATCTGCTTGCAAATTTCTTTTTTAGTGTTTTGTTTTCTTGGTTACTGGGACAAAAACTTAAAGATACACTGTGTGGAACCAAGGTACTTTTCAAGAAAGATTACGAAAAAATTGCAAAAAATCGATCCTTTTTTGGTAATTTTGACCCATTTGGAGATTTTGATTTATTGTTTGGTGCGGCAAAACTGAATTTCAAAATTGTCGATATGCCAGTTCATTACAAAAGCCGAATCTATGGTTCAACACAGATCCGGCGTTTTTTACATGGTTGGATTTTGCTCTGTATGAGTTTTCTGGCGCTTAGAAAGTTTAAGTTTCGATGATCAGTTTTTAGGTTCTATTTATTATCTAATAGTTCATTATCTTTTTGAGAATATTCTCTGTTTGTTTACGTTCCTCTAAAAGTTTTTTGATATACAATTTTTGATTTTTCATTTTAGTATTTAAATTTTTTATGAGTTTTGCTTGTTCTTTTATTTTGTTGTTTAACTTTTTTATAAGCTTTGATTGGTCCTCTTGAGATTTTTCTTTTCTCTCTTCTTCCTCTTCGTCGTCGTCGTCATTTTCTTCTTCTTCTTCTTTTGTAAGAAATTCAAGTAATCTAGAATAGCTTTTCTCATTTACTTTTTCGAGATATTTTTGGTGGAACATTGCGAACTGAAGGACGATACCTTTCTTTTTTAGTCCAAACTCATTCTTATTGGGGGTATGGAAGATAAGACTTTTTGCATTTCGTACTACTAAGACGCCGATCTTATTAATCTCTTCTGGCAATTTTTTTAATGAATCCAATTTGTATATAAAAACGGTTCTTGGTCCAGTTAGTCTGACAAAAAATAGTAGAGTAGTGTTTTTGTCTATTTTGATTTTTTCATTGTATTTTTTAAAATCGAACTGTTTCTTGGTTGTTTTTTTTAATTTTGTAAGAAGTGCTGATGAATATCCGTCGTTGTCGTCATCAAAAACATAGTAAACAGTTTTTTTGCTTGGCATTTTGTTGAGGTTAATCCTGAAAAAATCAAGGTTGTACTTAAAAGAATTTTTGAAATTAGTTTTTTCGATCTGATCATTTTTTTTCCTTGGTAAATGGTTTTTAAAAGAACTTTTTGTTTTCTTGCTGATGCTATTTGTTGCGTTGTCGATTTGTCAACATTTTTATTTCATAGACTTCCATCTTTTTTAAATCACGAATTATGCACTTCAAATTTAAATTTAGATAATTTTACAAGCTTTCTGTTTTTATACTTATAATTGGGGCTTCTGGATATTTCAATTTCAGATACACGCTATCAAATAAAAGCTCTACAATCCCTGAAAATTGAAAATATCCTTCAGGTATTTTTTTGTGAAAGTTATCCCATGTTACTTCTATTTTTTTTACTTGCGCTGCTTGCGATTTACTTAGTTTTTCCCATGGTTTTTCTAGGTCGTCCCATGATTTTGCTTTGTTAAGGATATCGAGCCTATAGTTTAATATTGTTAAGAGTTGAACTATGGTTTGGACAATTGTCGATATAGTTTTTTCTTCTTCGGGTTTCATTTTTGTTTTTTTGTTGATGTATATGCTTGTTTCTTTGGTTACTGTTTTCATTTTTTTAATAAGATTATTTATTGGAGGAAGAAGGTATTTTATATATTCTAGTTTGTCGCCTTTTTCTTTAATCACAGAGTCGTAACGTTTAGATATTGATTCTATAAAGTCAAATAGAGCCTTTCCCTTTATATCTAACTGGGTTAGTATCCATCGTTTTCTACCAACAGTATTTTTCTCCGGTATGTATATTTTTTTCTTTAGATTCCTTTCGATTGTTTTTAAAAATTTTTTTTCTGTTTCTACAATAGTGGATTTTTTTAGTGCTATACGCGCAGAGGTTGTTTCTTTTATCCATTCACGTATTTTTTTTAAGGCCTGAGAGGCGTCTATTGGGTAAAATTTATTTGGTAAATTTTCATTATCTTTGTCCTGTTTTTTCTCTTTGTAATAATAGATCCCCTTGTGTTGACAAATGTATTCAGTCGAATCGTATTTAAATAAGTGTTTAAATTGGGGATGTTTTCTTATTGCGACATTTGTTAATTCCACAGTTTTATTTGCTTGAAGTGGGTACTGAAAAAGGTAATGTTTTTCGTAGTCATAAAAGTCATCATCCTCATCATCAGAGAGATCATCATCAGAGAGATCATCATCATTATCTTCTTCTTCTTCTTCTTCTTCTTCTTTTATTTTTTTTACCTTCATGATATTTCTATTAATTGATAATTTTTCAAAAAAATAAAGTTTTGATGTCGCTGTGTCGCTGGGGAATCCTATATTTTCCAGTATTTTTTTAAGATTAATTTGTCGATCGCTTAAAAAGGTTATTTCTTTGAAAAAGTGATGCGAGTTCCCAGGAATTATCGAAAAGATTGTTGGCTTGGATGTGCTAAAGTTTTCTATTTTTATGGGCAAATTAATAATACTTGGGTAAATAAGTATAAGTTTTGTTTCCGGTTTTATTGGGTATGTGATTTTTTGTTTTTTATTTTTATTAAATTGTTCAATTTCATATTTGATTAGTCGTGGGTATGTTATGACTTCTGTTGTATCTGTTACGGGAACAGCCCTGA
>CAYZEO010000041.1:0-5612 GCA_964477815.1 uncultured Pseudomonadota bacterium
TAATTTACATAACTAGTTAGTTTTGGATCGACATGAGGGGAAAATAACCTCTATTTTTCGTGACGTGGAACTTGTTCATGGTGCTTTAATCAGTTTTTACATATACAAGCGTCGTTCAACCGTTTGCTTAGGAAAAAAGGTTCAGGTGCTCGATGTGCCGTTCGAGCTTGCTAAAAAAGATATTTTGTTTTTACATCATGTATTTGAATTGTGTTCTTATTTTCTTTTCTTTGGTGATAAATCTATTCATGTTTTTGATCTACTAATGATGTTATATTGCCCAAATCTGTTTGTGCAGCCTTTGCACAAAAAAATTTTTCTGTTCAAACTAGTAGAGGCGTTTGGTTATTACACGGATAGCGCCCCATTGTCTCTTGGGATGTTCTATCGATTGAGTTCAGAATCTATTGACAGTCTTGTAAACTCAAACTTACATTTAGAGATCGAAAGAAATATAGATGAATGGTTAAGTTCATGTATAAAAACTCATCCTTGTTTTTTAGATTTCAAAACGGTTCACTTTTTAAAAAAGATTAGGTTGCCATGAAAAGATTAAGACACTTTTGTTTTGTGATTGTAGTTTTAGCCAGCAGCCAGATTTTTGGTGGTGCTTTTATAAAAGGTCTTAAAGAGGGGGTTTCGACTGAAAAATTGTTCACCACAGCCGTTGATGAAAAGAAAAAGCAGCTAAAACTTCTTCTTGAAGAACAAAAAAAGCTTTCAGAAGAGGTCAAAAAGTTTTCGGCAGAAGCAAAGCCGCGTCTTGAGGATTTTGCAACGCAATCTAATCAGGTTAAAGCGCAAATAAAAAGGGAGCCGCAAAACGAAGAATTTTTAAACAGTAAACTCTCGGTTTTGAATGATCTTTACCAAACGATAAAAGATTCCAAGCAGGCGTACAAGCAGTTGACTGAGTTTACCGACGGGCACATCAAGCTTCTACAGGAATACTTAGAAGATCCAAACCTTGAAAACTATCTAAAAGAATATGGGAAAGATCGATCTCTTTATTCATTTGAAGATTTGCAGACAGTGAATCAGATGGTGACCGCACAGAGAAAAAATGTTGGTCATCTTGAAGAGCAAGAAAAAAATAGTGATGCAGAGCTTTCGAGTCGGAGCGCAAGCGCAGAGGCTGCGGCGAAAGCTTTCAGTAAAAAACAGGAAGAAGTAAAAGCATTTGGCTCATCTCCAAAGGCAAAAGGGCCCGAGGAGATGTTTGGCTTTGATGAAAAACAAAAAATGGCATTACTTGTTTTTGATGAGCAACTAAGTCGAGAAAAACAGATTCTGGCGGATCTTCGACTCAGAGCAACGAAACAAAAGGTTGGGCAGATCAAGACAAAGCTGTTTGTTGCAAAGCTTCAGCTTAAAGCTCTTGAAAAAGTTGTCAGTCGAATCAGACCTCTTGTTAAAATGCGGGATGAGGATGTTGCTGTTGCAAGAGCTGATTTGAACAAAAAAAGACAGCAGTCTCTTGCTCTTAAAGGAAAATATAGAAAAAACGAAGAGATTCTAGCACGTTCTAATGAAGCCAGGATGGTAAATCTTGAAAAGTTGAGCAAGCAATACAACATTCCTCTTGGAGAAAAGTTAAATGAATGGAGCATTGAACCGAAGGCTACCGCTCTTTCTTTTCTTCGGTTGTGCGACTTGGGAAGGCTTAATAGTTTGTATCTTTTTGATGAGCAAGTAAGAGAGCTCCTTGAAGCACAGATAGCACTCGAAGATGAAAGGCTTCGACACGAGAAAATCGAAACGGATTTAAGAATCTCTTTTCATGGCATAAAATCGGAACGTTTCAAAACAGAAGAGGCACGAAACAAAGAGATTGCTGAATATGACGCGCCGGAAGTTGAAATAAGTGCAACAATTTCTCGTTTTAAGGAGCGGGAGAATGCGGCGAAAGGTTTGTTGAGTGCTCAAAAGCGTGCTAGAGAAAATATAGACGGTCTACTTGAACATCTGAACCAAAAAGGCCGTACCATTTTTAAAAATAGGTCAAGAGAATTAAATCGATGTGACTCGTGGCTTCGTGAGGCCCAAAAATTAGTAAAACAACAGATTGCAACAACTGAAAAAACCATAAGTGTTTACAGAGATATTATAACGACAGGGGAGAGTGCTCGTGAGCAAATAACTTTTATTATTGGCGAATTGAAGGCAGCAATTGGAATTTTAAGACGATCGGAAGAGGCAATAAAGTGGGAAGAAATTAGAAATATAGGTCCTGATATCAGACGGTTTTTTTCGGATATTCGTTCAAACATAGTACAGTTTAGATTCGGATCTCTTTTGAGGAAAATAGGATATTCGTTTCCTCGCCCAATTAGTTTTGTATGGTTGTTTTTCAAGCTGCTTATTTTGCTAGGTTTTCTTCTCTTGTTCAGGTTTTACGCCGGGAGGGTGTTGCGACGTTGGTCAGAACAGGTGAAACAAAATAATCGGATGCGTGTATTCACTTTTTTAATGATGGTTTTTTTAGATTTTGTTCTTCGGTACTATATCGCGATTTGTTCTTGGATTATTCCATTTTCTCTGATCAAATTTGGAATGCTTCCAGACTATGGATTACAGATGTTATTTTATTTGGCATCAATTCCATATTTTTTGATTTTGGCCAACAGGTTTTTGGCTCGATTTATTTTGCTCAACCAACAGTATGATTATTTTTTCCTGACAAAACAGTTTCAGCCCCGTTTTTCATTTATCATTTCTACATTATCGTACTCAACAATTATTATTCAGCTTTTTAGAACGGCGTTTGTTCTTGGTTCTTATCAAGATTCCGGATTGCCTGTCATTTTAATGGCATTAAACTTTATTATTTTGCAAATCTGTTTGATATTCCTTATTACCAAAGAGCAGATTTTGAGTTTAATTCCAGAAACGACGAATATCTGGAAGCAGATTCACGCGCAGGTTGACAAATTTTTTTATGTGATTTTGGCTTTTGTTGTCGCCATTATCGTGATGATAAATCCATATGTTGGTTTTGGCAGGTTGGTGCTTCATGTTTTGTCTCGACTTTTCCTTACCGTGTTATTCCTGCCGCTCTTTTTCTGGGCACAGACATTTTTGAAAAAGATTTCGTCAAAAATTTTCTTTGCAACAGACAATGATGTTGTCAAAGAACGATTTCCTTCAGCGAAAAGCTGGTACGGTCTTTCTGTGATTTTGTTTTTTGTTGGATTGGTTGGTGTTGCATCTATTGCAGGTGCCTGGATCTGGGGATGGTCGATAACTCTCAAAGATATTTTAGAGTGGTTGCGCACAGCAATGTTCCACGGAGAGGGAGGGAAGCCAATCTCTGTTATTTCTTTCCTGCAGATTTTTTTATTTTTAATTGCGGGTCTTTTTGTTGCATATGCTTTTATCAAGTTTGTTCTAAGAAAAATATTCGATCTGCTTCTTGTTGAAATGGGAATACAGCATGCAGTTATCAGTCTGACGCGCTACCTGATTATTATTGCATTTGTAATGATCGGCTTGGAAAATGTTGGACTCGGACCGCTGACTAAGTACCTTCTTGGTATTATCTTGGCTGTTGCTTGGGTTATAAAAGAGCCGCTGGGGGATCTTGTTGCCTACTTTATTTTGTTGATACAGCGTCCGCTGAAAATTGGTGATTACATTCAAATAGACGAACAAACATCCGGTGTTGTCAGAAGAATTACACCTCGCTCTATTGTTTTGCGACAAAAAAACAGTACAACTATTGTTGTTCCAAACGCTCAGGTTCTTGCCAAATCGGTCACCAATTGGAACTATGTTTCAGGTTTTGTGGCGCTCAACGATATTACGGTCAGAATTCATTATAAAGAAGATCCTGACAAGGTGATTAAGGTTTTGCTTGCAGTGATTGAAACTCATCCAAATATATTAAAAAGTCCGAAACCAATTGTTCGTCTAGAAAAGTTTGGTGACTATGCTTTTGAATTTCTTGTCCGTTGTTATGTTAGTTCTCATTTCACGCTTGATATGTGGACGATTGCAAGTGATATTCGATTGTTAATAATCAGAACATTGCGAGAAAACAATATTGAAATGGCACTGCCAAAAAGTATCTGGATTTCAGCATCTAATGGAAAGCCTGTTGTGATGAAACAAAAACAAACTGAATCGTTGCCAGAAAGTGATAAAAAGTAGCGTGTTATTTTAAAAAAAAGCCATTGTGTTCGGTGCAGATTGTGCTACAATCAAAAAAATGTTAACCAGTTTTTGTACAAATTGTGTTGGCATCTACAAGAAAAATAGAACAATATATTTTCAAAAAACAAACAAAACAGTTGGAGTTTTTTCATGATGAAAACAAAAAACATTGTAGGATTTTTGTGCGGCGCATTGTTGATGACTTCTTTTGGCGCCTGGGGGATGAAAAGCAATCCACCTAAAGGGGAGGTTATTATAAAAAAAATGAGTGAATCGCTTGTGGGTTTGAATAAGGAAATCAACGCACTAAAATCGCAAAATAAAGGCCTAGAATCGCAAAATAAAATTTTGAGTAGATTTTCTATAGTTTGTTTTGTTGCTGCTACTCTTTACATCGCTAACGATTTATCCGATAAATACCTTGGTGTGAGTGCGCAATCCCTCTGGAAAGATCGTGTGTACTATTACAACAAAACTCTGGAGTTTGTTGGCTTGAAGTCAGCAGTAAAAAAAACAGAGAAAAAGAAACCAGTAAAAAATCTTAAAGAGGTGGTTGAGCGGCAAAAAAAAAGGTTTAAAAAAAGAGGGGCAGTTTGAAACTTGCAAGGAAATGCATCAAAAAGTAAGATTGACATAATAAGTTGGAAGAGTGGCCGTCTGTTGAAAAGCAGGCGGCCGCAACTCGCCCTTTTTCTGGTTTTAGATAGCATAAGCTTGATATTGAAATGTCGAGTTCTTGGTATTAGGTTTTGTTGAAAACTCTATTGATCTTTTTTTATAAAGCGTTGAAGTTTTTGTATACCATCGAGTTTCATAAGGCCAGCTGCAATTAGGTATAGTGCAATGAAAATAACAACGTAAAAATCCAACCCCTGTCGCAGAATTCCTAATTTGTTGAGTAGTAGTACAACACCTACTGCTATGAGGACTATTCCTTTTACCTGTTTGGACATTTGGCCGAAAGATAATGCCATAAAGTTCCCCTTTTTTGAGAATAAAAAACATTTTTCAAAAACAGAATAAATATACCACATACTTTTTGCAATTAGGCTATAGATTTTTTGTGTAAGACTGTTTTGTACTACTTGAAACATTTACTTTTTTCTTAAAGCCTTGAAAGCTTTTTTTTGGTTGTTATAGTTATGCTATAAGATGTTTTAATTTTTATTTTTACAATAGGATGGTTCTCATGATTACTGCTCGATATTCAAAATATATCCTCTGTGGTTTGTTGCTTTTTGGTGTCATAGGTAGCTCTCATGGGATGTATCCTAAGGTGTCAGAGACTCCTGTGGAAGAAGCTTATAAGATGTTCCAAGATTGTAATAAAGGATCTAGTGTATTAAACGTTCTCCTTTTTATTTTTGTTTTTGGAACTGGATGTTTTGTGAATGAGGCTTATGGTTGGTATCGGGAGCTGAGAAAAAAACAGGGTCCTTTTTCTATAAAGCACGATAAAA
>CAYZEO010000042.1:0-4939 GCA_964477815.1 uncultured Pseudomonadota bacterium
CGTTTGATGGCAGCAGTTACTCAGAAAGCAGCGAAGATTAAGGTTTTTACAGATTGAAAAGAGAGAGGCGGTGTTCAAAAAAAGTGTGCGCCGCCTCTCTCTTTAGTTTGCTATAGCTCTAAATATAAGCCTGAACCTCTTGTCTCATTTCCTCCATAATAGGCTCAATTTTTTCTACAAGCGCGTTGCCAATAAAATCGTGCAGAGCGCTCCAATCATCGATCTTTTTCACAAGATCTTGTGCAATGAATTCTGCTTCAGCTGAAAAAGTAGCGTCTATTTCATTAACTCTGTCGACGATAAATCGCTCAAAAATTTCAGGAAGATGTTTTTTTAGGCAAGATACTGTTTTGTCTGGGTGCCAGCGAGCTTGAGTGTCGATAATAAAATAGCAGGTGCGGTCGAGGATGACTGTCTTGATCAATGCTCTTTCTAGTTGTTTTGCATCAATTTCACTTTGTTTGTCGCTGTATTCCCAGGTCTGCTCATTTTCTGTGGCAAATCGAGGCTTAACGAGTTTTTGAATTTTTTGTGTCGCCTGTTTTTGAGTCCAGATGTATTCTTTTTCAAAGTTTTTGGTAGCATTTGCGCAGAAAAAAAGTGTAGAAAAAGCAGCTGTTACTGCGAGTTTTTGTTTTTTATTCATGGAAATTCCTTCATTTATGACATAAAAATCTAAAGCTCTGGTGCGGACGGTACTGCTTCGCGTTTTGTTTTCTTTACTTTACCTCTACAGAGGGAGCATTTTTTATTGTATTGTGCATAGCATTCTGGGCAGATGTTATGCCCGCAAGGAATTAAGTTTTGATTGAAACATAAAAGCAGAACCACTATTGTAAGTCTGCAGCAAGTCTTGTTTTGTGATTGAATTATCCTCATGAGTTTCCTTTCTACTAAAGTTTTTTTAAACCACATCTATTTTCGCCAAAACAGCATACTTTGCGTTTATTTCACGGTCAAGAGGGTGTGCTATGTGGTGTTAAAATAACTCTTGGACTAATTGATCGATTTGTTTTGTGCTTACCTGCGTTCCCATGGCTTTGTAAAATGTTTGGTCATACTCACGTGTTTGAATAACAACTGGCATGGTCAGGGCATGGCCTAGGAGTAGTGCCTGTTTTTTGCTATCAAGCGAAGCTAAAATAGAACGAAGATTGGTTGCTCCATTAATGCCCGTTAGCACTGCTTGAATATCTTTTTCATCGCTCAATTGGGCAACAATTTTGGTGCCGATTTGCGAAAGGATCTCTTGATCTATACCAGAAGGGCGTTGGTCAACGACAAGTAAAGAAACATAATATTTGCGCATTTCTCTTGCAATGGTACCAAATATCGTCTGTTTTGCAGCGTGTGGGTTTAAAAATTTGTGAGCTTCTTCAATGGTGATCATTAATTTTTTTGGTTCATCCTCTTTTTTTTGTGATCCCAAAAATTTTTCGGTTTTTTCAATATATCTATGGTGGATGCGCCTAGTAATGATGTTGGCAATCAAAAGATAGCAAAACGTAGAGGTGTAGTTTCCAAATTCCACGATGATATTAATTCCTTTATCGACGTAATCAATCATCTGGTCGATTACGGAGTGTTCTTTGTAGGCTCCCGTGCCGATCGGCTTTAAAAAGGGGAGTCGCTCAACACGTTTAAGCTTGCGATAAAGAGCGGCAATTGATTCTGGATGGGCGCCCAGTTCTTGTGCAAAATCTTTTAAGTTTTCGCCTTGGCTGAGTAACGTCTGCAGCCAATTTTTTTTGTATTTTGCGGCAATTAAATAGGCAACTTCCATTGCAGTTGAGTGTAGGTTGAGTTCTGATTGTAGCGAAAGAATATCTTCTATATGTATTGATTGGTATGTAAGTGAAATATTAAAATCAGGGGCTCCACCGCGACGGCGTGTTGATTGTGGATCCAATGAAAAAATTGCCACACGTTCAGAGAACAATGTTTTGAGGCCTTTTACAAATGATTCTCCTTTTCCTTCCTTACGAGCTTGCAGTCCATACTCGCTATGCATGTCGAAAATAACATTGACTGCTTTTTCGTTTTTAATAAGTCCAGCAAGTACAAGTCGCGTCAAAAATGTTTTACCGGTTCCGGTTTTGCCAAAAATTCCGTTGCTTCGTTCGGTTAGTTTTTCAAGATTTAAACAAACCGGAGTTGTCATATCAAGGGGTGTTCCGATGCTAAAGAATTTTTTGTTGGGATTGTGTTCATCGCCAAAAATAAGTGCAACATCCTTTTTGCTTGCTTCATAAACGGGGCAAAAATGTGAGGGTATTGTTTTAACGGGAGATGGCTTTCCATCATAATCGATCATCAACATTGGTTTGAGCTGAGCTGTTGCGTAGATATCTTTTTTTTTCAGAATCGAAGAAAGCAGTTTTTCTTGAGGGGAAGGGGGAAAAAGCAAGATGTCAGAATGAGTGACGTGTAAAGACAGGTCAGTAATAAGTGAAAAAAAAGTATGCTTATTTCCTGCGATGGAAACAAACTTGCCCGTTTTGATTGATTCCAGGTTGGTTTCAGGACTAATTTGTAGTTCAAACCCTTCGGTCAACGAGCCGGAAATAATATGGCCTAGTTTTTTTTTCATACTATTTCATGTGACATAGTTCTTAACCAGGCATTTGTATGAGAAGAAGTGTAGCGGATGTTCGGTTTATTTCTGCAATACCACCAGTAGTGGAGAACGATTCTTGTTGGCCGTTTTCGAGGCAGAAAATAACTTCCTTGTTTTGCGCCAGGCTGACAATCATAGGGGTATGTCCTGGTTGAATTACAAAATTCCCTGCTTGAGTATTCAGTTCAAGCCAAAGAATTGTGTGCTCTTGTGTCTCCTCGGGCCCAACAATCTTTAATTTCATGATTTATAGCTTTTCTGCTTTTTTAAAAGCCTCTTCCAACGTTCCTACCATGTATAATGCTTGCTCAGGGAGTGCGTCGCATTCACCTTTGATTATCCGCTCAAAATCGTTAATTGCTTTTTCTCGTGGAACGTATCGCCCTTCAAGTCCAGTTGCAAATTCTGCAGTAAACATAGGCTGTGTGAGAAATTTCTGTATTTTTTTTGCACGCATAACGATTAGCTTATCTTTTTCTGCGAGTTCTTCCATGCCCAAAATAGCAATAATATCTTGCAGTTCCTTGTATCGTTGTAAAATTTGCTGAATTTCCTGTGCAATGTTGTAGTGTTTTTCGCCAACAATGTCAGGGGCAAGTCCTTTTGACGATGAAGCAAGTGGATCGATCGCTGGGTATAAACCTAATTCAACCAATTTTCTAGACAGTACTGTGCTAGCATCTAAGTGCATAAATGTTGTTGCTGGCGCAGGGTCAGTTATGTCATCTGCTGGGACGTAAACCGCCTGGACCGAGGTGATAGATCCATTTATTGTATTTGTAATTCGTTCTTGAAAAGATCCCATTTCAGTAGCAAGTGTTGGTTGATATCCAACAGCCGATGGCATGCGGCCAAGGAGTGCAGAGACTTCAGAGCCCGCTTGTACAAATCTAAAAATATTGTCGATAAACAGCAATACATCCTTTTTTTCTTCATCGCGGAAGTATTCTGCCATTGTGAGCCCCGCAAGACCAACTCGTAGTCGAGCGCCAGGCATTTCACCCATCTGTCCGAACACTAGTGCTGTTTTGTCAATAACACCTGAGTGTTTCATTTCGAGCCAGAGTTCGTTCCCTTCGCGGGTTCGTTCACCGATTCCGGTAAAAACAGAAACGCCACCATGTTCGGTGGCAATATTACGAATAAGTTCTTGAACTAAGACAGTTTTACCAACTCCGGCACCGCCAAATAGCCCAATTTTGGATCCCTTGATGTATGGGCATATGATGTCGATAACCTTCATTCCGGTCTCTTGAACTTCGTTTGCAATTTTTTGTTCTATCAACGGTGGGGCATCGCGGTAAATGCTCCATTCTTTCGTCGGTTTGAATGAAGGTTGATCGTCGATACTTTCTCCAAGGACATTAAAAATTCGTCCTAAAACATCATCTCCAACTGGAACTTTGATTGGTTCCCCCGTGTCGACTACTTTGAGCCCTCGCCTGATGTTAAATAGTGCTTCAATAGCTATACACCTAACAATACCGTCACCAAGCTGCTGTGCAACTTCTAAAACGGAAGTTTCCTTACCATCATCGGACAGGTACACGATTAATTTATTTGGTATTGCTGGAGCTTGGTCTCGACCGAATTGGACATCAATAATTGTTCCGCTAATCCGTAGAACTTGCCCAATAGCTTTAAATTGATCAGCTCCGTCATTTTTCTTCAAAGATCCGGTTTTTTGGGATGTTTCGGCCATTGTTTCTATCCTTGTACAGGAAGACGAGAATCGATTTTATATTCTCATGCTAATGAAACCTAGGCGGTTTGTAAAGAATTGTCGCCTAGTTTATTTTCTGTTTCCACAGCAAATATCCCAGATATCCGGCGCCAACTAGGCCTAAAGTTAATGCTGCTACGTACCCCCAGGGGTTGAGTGCTTTTAATAAACGTTGCTTCCATGATCTTGTGGCAGATTGTGGAGTTTTTACTTTTGGCTTCTTCTTATCTATTTTTTTGACTTGTGGAGTTTTTTCAAGTTTATTTTTTACGAGGTTGTTATAGATTGATTGTTCACCTATAAAAACGAAAATTCTCTTTTTATCCAGCGCATTCTCTTTATTGAAGTTAATTTGGCGGGTAATTTCATCCAAAATTAGTTCTTTTTTGTCCTCTATTTCAGAGATGTTAGTTTTAGAAAATTTTAAATTGAGATAAGGTTTTTTATTTGCAAACGATTGTTTGTTTTTAGATTTTTCTCCGTCATTGACTTTTTTAGTGGCAATTAGAAGAATGTCTTCTTTTACAGGATCGTTAATGAAGTGGTTATTGTGTTTCTTCTCCAGCTTCAATTCTTTACTTGATTTTATCTGGAACAAA
>CAYZEO010000043.1:0-4235 GCA_964477815.1 uncultured Pseudomonadota bacterium
TATTTTGTTGTTGTTGCACATTTTAACAATGTTGATTTTATTGTTTTTTTAATTGGTTATAGCAAAATAGAAGAAGCTTCATGGTTAGATCCAGACTCCTCCTTGATATCGTGTGGGGGCGGTATGGTTAGAAGCACTGCTTAATAGAGGGGGTAATAGATAAAAGTAGTTAAAGGGTTTTTCTACAATTCCTTCTTAGCTTTCTTCGATTGCTTTGACTCTCTTATCTATTACTTTACTCGTTCCTTTCTTTTTCGGCCGAATTTTTATTTTAGGAAATTCGGTATTTCTTTTTTGTAACAATCTATAACTTGACAACGTTTGAATGAGTTGCTAGGATCTGTACAGATTTGGCATAAAATTTGTTTGTTTGGAATTAAAAACGTCCCTAAATGAACAATACGCGAAGGTATTGTTCACCCCCCTAACCCTTCAGCTTTTTTCAAAGTTGAAGGGCTTTTTTTAGAAAAATATTTTTATCTTTTTCTCAGATATTTTTTTTTGCTTTGAGCTGTATAAACTGTAATGTGCATTCTAATTGAGATTTTCCCGTGTCATTTTTGCTCAATGTAAGCTCTTTGCATTTTAGTTGATACTTATCTGTTTTTATTTTTTTTATGAAGCTTTTAATTTTTTCAATTGTTCCAGTCATCTTGTACATAGCATTTCTTTTGTGGCCCCATCCCCTTTTAACTATTTTTTGTGTATTACAGATATTGAGCTGCAGTCCTTGTTTTCGTGCAATTCGGGCTATTTTAATCGGTTGTTGAGAAAGGTTGCTATTGTGTTGAGCCGTTTTTTTTTCAGTATAAATTTTCTGTTTCAAATTTCTTATTGATCTGTTTATAAGAACGTTATCTTGTATAGTTTGGGCCAGAATTTTTTTTTGTTGTTCAAGAAAGCGTAGTTTATTTTGAAGTGTGTTAATCTGTTTATTTTTTTTTATGTGGTTTGCAAAAATAAGGAACGTGCACAATATAAATGTAGAAAATAGAGCAATTTTGTGTTTGCCTCTTAGTTTCATCAGAAGCTTCATTGTCTACTTCCTTTTTTATTACATACTATTAAAAGCCTTGTTTTGTCCACTGCATAGGGTCGACAGCAATATTGTTTACTCGTAGTTCCCAGTGCAGATGGTATCCTGACGCGTAACCAGTTTTTCCGATCGTCCCAATGGGGTTGCCTTGGGTAATTTTTTGTCCAACCTCGATGTTTGCAAAGCTGTCCAAGTGGAAATACATAGACATTATACCCCAACCATGGTCGACAATAACAGTGTTGCCGCTATTTTCGAATCTGTCTTTCAGGACTACGATTCCAGATTGTGATGCCCAGACAACAGATTTAGGCGTGTTGATAATATCCACAGCCTTATGTTGATATTTGCCTTTTTCTTGGGTTGTTCGAATGACGCCAAATTCACAAGTGGTTCGTGCAATTTCTATTGGAGTGCAAAATGTTCCGCGCCATAATTTCTGCTGGGGGGATTTATCAACCAATTCTTTTATTGCTACTTCTAATAAGGCTGCATTTTTGCCAAGCTCTCTTTCCTCTTCAACCTTTTTAGATTCGACGTGAAGTGTGGTTTTTTTAAAAGGGAAAGGTATAACTTGAAACTTATTTTCAAGATTTAATATGTTTCCAACCTTGTCCTTTATATTCACTGAAACAAGATATTCGTTTGGTGGTTCTTCGCATGCAATAGGAATAAATGCCTCATAAATTGAAGACCGCTCAGACTCTGGAAAGCATGAGTACACTTTTGAAAGAGCTTCTACTTGGGCACTCTTTATTTTTTTATTGACTTGAAATTGAAGGTGTAGGGTTCGTCCTTGTAGAACTTTGTAATCGGTTTCTTTTTGTATAAAAGCTGCTTGGAGCGGAATATTATCAACATAAAAATCTTTTGTAAGGGAGGTTTTATTTTTTCTAAATGTGTTATCGGTAAATAAAAGTTTGATATTATGCTTACCATTCGACACTGTTCTTGTTGGGATGATGAATGGATATTCCTGTCCGGCTGTATCGACTTTAAATTTGCTTAAAAGAGGTTTGTTATCCAGCCAAACAGACATTTCTCCAGCCTTATCTATGGATACAAGGCATTGAATATCTGCGCAGTAATACTGGTCACCCTCAAGACCCAAAATGTTCATTGTTGGAGGTTGAGTGTCAAAGAAATAGTTGTATGCTTTCCAGCCCAACCAAGAAGTGGTCGCAAACAAAAATAAAATGATTATGTTTTTTATTTTAAGAACCATGTGACTCCTTGCTTTGTTATTTTTATGGCGAAATGTCTCGTCACATTGGATTATAGTTTCTTTTTCTATTTAGGTAAATTTTAACTTCAGTTTATCCCTGTTGTCTTCCCTAGAATGTTTAAACTTTCGAGATAATATTCATCGAATTCCTTTTGCGATTTAAATAGTCCAGAAAATTTCTTGCTCTCTCTAATATTTAAGACGTTCCTTTTATGTTTTCGCAAATTTATTTTGACTGTTACAGGGGTTGTTTGAAATTTTTCTGGCACCGTGCTTCGCCAAAAGCATTTGATAGATTTGGTTTTTATTTTTTTACAAAGAGATACAAAGTCGTTTGTATATTCATTTAGATATCTGTTTTTTTCTTTTATAGTTAAGTGAAATTTGTTAACGATATATTTTTCTGTTGTAGATAAAAGCTTTTCTTCGTTGTTTTTGAAATACTTAAGGCCCAAATCTATTATTTTATTATTAAATTCATCGATACAAGGAATATTTTTTGGAATATTTTTCTTGATAGTACTGTAATAGTTAATTTCTTTTGTGAGATCATATTCAAACTTTTTTTGCAGTTTTGTTATCTGATTTTCGTAGCAATTTTTTATTTTTTCAGGAAAGAGCTTAGACACGATGTATTCAAGGCCAGGCTTTTTGTTTAAACTGTGAGTTTTTTGTTTTTTTGTATGCATTCCGAGCGAAATTGTCGACATGCCAATTGTTGATATGATGCATAGCATTGCAATCATTTTATTCATGATTAACCTTTTGATGGGTTTTATATTTTTTTATATAAAACCCAAAATAATAAAAAAACTAGAAAACATCAAAAAAAGCCTTATTTTTCAAGCTTTGCCTGCTAGGGCGCCAAGGTATTAAATGTTAATGCGGCCAACAACAGAGCAAGAATCTCAAGAGTTTGTTGCTTTTAGCTTTTTTTAATTTGTTTTGTTTTTTTTTTAATTGTTTCGCAATCTTTTTTTTTGTTTGTGCAGAAAGAACGACATGGATCTTTCCAGATAACTCGTTGATTTTTTCCCTGTTTTCAATTATTTCTTGTTTCTTTTTATCGATGTTTTTGGGGTCGAGGCTTACGAGGTCAGGTCCTATTTCTAACATAATGATTTTTAGGATTTTCTCCGTCTCTTCTTTTGTGAATTGTTTGAGAATTCCTAATTTGTTAGATGGAGTTTGGGCAATTACTGTTTTTATACAAGTGTCAGGGGGCGGGCAGTTAGATCCGAATTTCTCTTCAAACATTTCGCACAATTTTTTTTGATCTTCTTTTGTAAATGCTTTTTGTTTGATCATTCCCAAAGAGATAAACGGTAACATTAGAGTGAATAATAGAATCAGTCGTATTTTGGTAATATTCATTATAATATCCTTTCCCTTTTGTTAATAATCTTATTTTCACATTTTGCAGGTATTTTTATACAAAATCCACGATAATAAAAATATCAAAAATATCAAGAAAAGTCTTATTTTTAGGGTTTTGCCTGCTGTGGGGCATTGTGATAGTCTGAAGATATGATGAATACAAAAGAGGTACTAAAATCGTTTCCAAAAGCGCCCGGAGTATATCTGTTTAAGGATCAGCAGGGGCGTGTTATCTATATTGGCAAGGCAAAGAATATAAAAAATCGGGCGCTGTCTTATTTCCAAAAAAAATGCGATTGGAAGGCGTGCTCCCTTCTTGATGAGCATAGTGATATTGATTATATTCTGACTGAAAATGAGACGGAAGCTCTTTTCCTTGAAGCGCAGTTGATTGGGGAGCATAAGCCCAAATTTAACGTTTTATTTAAGGAGGGGCAGCCATTTGTATATTTGCTTTTTACGAAGTCGTCTGGTGATAATTTGTCAAAGCTGGAGCTAGTGCGTAATAAAAAAAAGAAGGGAGTTTATTTTGGACCTTTTTTGCACAAGAAACAGGCTCGAAGGGTGCACCGCTATTTGATTAGTACTTTTCGTTTA
>CAYZEO010000044.1:0-3763 GCA_964477815.1 uncultured Pseudomonadota bacterium
ACAATCATATTGGTTAAATAAAAGAAGAGAACTAATATTTGCAAAAAAAATATTTTTCCCCACACAAAAATGAGGTTAAGATTTTAAATATAAAAAAATATAGAAAGGTTCAGGTTTCCTATCCAGATAGCTCCTGTATGATATTGTAAAAATTTTCAACAATATAAGGAGATGATGTTATGAGATCAAAAGCGTTTGCTTTGTGTGTAATTTTTGCTGTGTTTTTAATGCCGCTTTTTACATATTCGATGCGGCAGCAAGCTTTTAAATATTACCGCAATGGTGAATGTCCCGATTTTTCTTCAAGTCTTATGTTGGATCAAGTTTCATCTATTTATTGTTTTGTTAAAGAAGATTGTTCAGGTTTTTTCAACAAAGTGAAAGAAGACAAAAAAGGTCAAAACATTTTACAGGGGCTTTTTTTGAGCAAGCATTATAAAATCGGCCACGTTGTTAAAATTTTTGAAGAACTTGGGGGAAAAGCTTCTTGTTTTTTAAACAAAAAGGTTGTTGTGAAAAGAATAAAGGATGTGAGGGACAATATAGCGAAAAAAAGAAAAAAAAGTGTAAATAAAAAAGAGCTGGAAGAGGCAGATGAGGATGAGATTGCTATTTCCTATTATGAATCTTTCTTTCAAAAAATAGGTTTTCTTGATGGAGAGCCAAAAAAAGAAAAATCAAAAAAGAAAAAGAACAAATTGAAGTTCTCTGAAAAAGTTTCAAATACTAACCCATTGTTTACTTCTTGCGAAGAAGAAGATGATGATCAAGAAGTGTGAAAAAACAACTTTAATAACTTAACATTTTTAATCGTTTCAGAAACTTCGCCGGTGCTGTTTAGTCGATGCAAAAATTTTTTGTTTTTATGTGCAAGAAAGAGCTGCTTGTATGTTTTTATTCCCTTGAAAGTTTTTCGAAGTTCTATTTCTTGTAGTTTACCAAAGCCATCTTTGTGATTTCTGGCTTCTATTATTTTATTTTCTTTAATGTTTGATACAACCGTAATGTGTCCTGGAAAATATAGAAGGTCACCGACCTTTAATTCTTGAAATGTTTTTACAGGTGAAAGTTTTTGTGCCGCGGTGAAACTATTTTTAAAAAAGTAGGGAATTTCGATAATCTGAGCCGCACGAGCTATTGCTCCAGCGCAATCAAATCCCGTTGCGGGAGTATTTTTATTTATTTGCGAAAAAATAGGCCATTTGGAGCCTTTGGGTGTATTTTCTAGTGCAACCTTGATCATTTTTTTCTTATACGGATGTGTAAAACTGCAACCTCCCCACACATAGGGAATAAAGCCTCCGGGCACTTGGATCCACTTGCGCAGGAGATGCACAAGCAATTTTCGTTTTTTTTCCTGAGTTTTTGGTTGCTTGATAAGACAAATCTTTTTAGGAATATATGTTGTTATAAAACGTTTTTTTTCAACATTAAATATCCAAACTCCCACATGAGATATTGTATCTTTGTTCTTATTTCGAACAAATCTTGTACCAACAGAATAGGTTTTTTTTGTTTTTTGGTCTGAAAAAGGAAGAATAAGCGTTGCAATGTTTTGTTTTTTTGTTTTCCCCTTTTGTGAAAAGGATATTGGTTTGGGAAATAAATCTATGTTGATTCCCATCTTCTTAAGTTTACTTAGCAAAACAAAGTTTCCTTTGTAAGACCAATATCTATTGTGTTTTATATGTGGCGATTTGTACGTGACATAAAACGATTGGGGGATTTGAATAAGAAGTTCTTTTCCATTTTGATTGTCAATTTCAACCAATTCATTAAAAATAACTTGATGTGCACGGGGACATGAATGAAGGTCTTTTTTATTTCCTTCTAAGGCAATTGTCTTGTAACTTTTAACTAGATTCTGATTTGGGTATAAAATAGACATTCTTCCAGGAATGAGATCTGCAACAGGTGTAACTGTTACAGCCCATTTTTTTTCACCGCATAGCGTGCAACACAATAAAATAGTGCATAATATGAATTTTGAGTACATAGTCCCCCCTAATTGTGTTTATCCTATCAATAGGATAGTGAAAAAATGTTTCTCATCACAACCATTTTAATTCACATTGAAAACTATTGAGGCGGGAGCCATCGTTTTTGTATCATATTGATAATGAAATATATGGGCGTCGTGTAACGTCATCAGCTTCTGGGGGGAGAGGGGATATGCGAGCGTTTATTTGTTTGTTTGGGATTTTTTTGGGGAGTTTTTCTTTTGATCTTGTTTCAAGAGAAATATTGTGGACTTGTTTGCACAAAAAGAGGTTTACGTCTTTTGAGCGTGTAAAAAATCAGAGAAATAAAACACTTCGATTCGAAAAGAGTTCTGTTGCGCCATTCAATCAGCTTGTTTTTTCTTGGAATGCGTTTCGCCCAAAGTCTGGGCATTTTTCTTTTTTTGCGAAAATCCGAAATTTGAAAACAAAAAAGTGGGGGCCATGGCGCAAAATGTTGGATTGGGGGGCCTCAATTCAGCGTTCATATGCGGATACATCTCAAAAAGGCGCAAAATATCTTTACGTTCGTTTGGAAACAGGTTTACAAAATTTGGCTGATGCTTTTTCCGTTAAGATTGTTTCATCTGCGGGTGCTAACTTATCAAAACTTCATGGTTTTTCTGTGTGTACAGCGGATTTTAATTGTTTTCGGCCAGAGAAGGTCACAGATCAGTTATTAAATCTTCGTTCTGTGTATGTAAGAAATGTGCCAAGAAAATCTCAAATGATTTTGAATCATCAGAGATCTGCGCACATGTGTTCTCCAACTTCATGGAGTATGTTGACGGGTTTTTTATCAAAAAAAGATGTTGATCCTCTAGATTTTGCAAAACATGCGTTTGATGTTGGGCTGAATTCTTATGGAACATGGCAGTTTAATGTTGCGCATGCATTTGAACAATGTAGAGGGCGAGCTTTTTTTTCGGTAGCAAGGTTTCACTCATTTAAATATATACATAAACAATTGATTCGGGGACTTCCTGTTATCGTTAGTATTAGAGGTTTTTTGCGTGGGGCACCAAAGTCTTATGATAATGGTCATCTTATGGTTGTTGTGGGGTGGGATTCAAAGCGAAGGCAAGTCATTTGTCATGACCCAGCATTTGCATCCAATCGAAAAGTTGCAAGGCGATATGACATCAAGAATTTTTTATCCGCCTGGGAGCGTTCTCGAAGATTGGCATACCTGGTTGAACCACAAAGAGTTTTTAGAAAAAAATCGCAAGGGGGAATAGTATGATAAGAAAGATTGGACTGGCATGTTGTGTTTGTTTATGTGCTTTTTTTTTGGGTGCAGCGGCTCGACAAAAACCGGTAAATAAGCTTGAAAAAGCAATGCTTTATGTTAAAAGTGGGCAAAAAAGGGTAGGAGTTACATCTGCTAATATTGATCTTGGTCGTATAGTTCTTCTTTTTTCAGATCAAAAACCTGTTATGAATCTTATGCCCATGCGTAATGTTGAGAGGTATGGTAGGATAGTTTCTCGAAAAAAAGACACCTATCTATTTCCTTTTTCTAAAATAAAAAGCAGTGAGTGTAAAAAAATGGTGGAGCGCATAAATACTGCCCAAAATGTAGGTTACAACTTCCAGCTTAAAGAAGTTGCCAAGCCTATTGCTGGTTTGCAGCTTTCTATAGCTTACGATCCAAGCAAGGTTTCGTTTGAGTATCGATTTTTTGAAACAATTAGCTCGAGAAAGGGTGTTGAGTTTCGTTTTTACGATAAAAGCCTTATTAATAAGCTCAGTAAAAGATTAAA
>CAYZEO010000045.1:0-3392 GCA_964477815.1 uncultured Pseudomonadota bacterium
CAGAACAGGAAACGTTTGTAATCCAAAACCTTGTATAAACGAAAAAAGATCTTTGATTCTAATAAGATACCGCATCAATTTTTGTGCTCTATGCCCGATCCGCATAACTTTGTAACTACCGTGCAAATACGTCGCTAAAAAACTTGCACCTACAAGAGAATCTATGCGCCCCTGCGTGACCATAAACAGAACATATACACCCAAAATAGCAACACTCACCCCGTACAATATTCTTGTAAAAAGCATTGCCGTAGCAAATGATATCCATGCACCCGATAAAACAGCAGCAGAATGGCGATTCTTTTTGTGAACAACATGGTCCAACTCATCAGAAGCAAAGGACGATCTGACAAGCTCGATCTGCGTCAAACTTTCCATGTTTAACACCTTGACATCATCATCCGCATCAATCAACCTCAGCTCAAACGCCAAAGCATTAAATAAAATAGTTGAAACATTGAGAAATAAAATCAAAAGAAGAAAAACAAGAGCAATCATTCCAACAACAATATCCAACGTAAAAAATGAAATAATAACAGTAAAAACACCCACAAAAATAGGAAGCAACTCATAAATTGCCGTATTGAGTAAATTTTCGTAAGCGCGTGCACCTCTCTCTATTTTTGCAAACAATCTACCACTTGTACGCATAGCATGATAGATTGGATCAACTGTTAAAAAAAATCGGTACGAAGAGTATTGAACACCATACGCAATAGAAGCTTGTTCGGTATCAAACATCCAAATCGTAATATAACGCCACAACTCAACAACAACCCAAGCCAAAACCAAATAAAAAAAATGCACACTATGTTGAGACCTAAAAATAAATCCTATCAAAACAGGAACAAGCGTTAAAAAAGCGGTTGCTATAATTCGACCAGAAAGAACTGTACACCAGTAAAGCCACCGCTCTGTAATGATAGACCACCATTTTCTTTCAAAATCTAAGTGGCGAACTGTCATATTTTTGTCTAGCCGAGTTACTCGCAGCCACCAAAAATAAAATGAATTTGCTAGTTTTTTCAAACGATATAACATGTACACCTCCCTAGGCTTTGACATCGTCTTTAGGAACAGTTGTTAGGTTAACAGACAGAAAGAATCGATGTCCACGCTATTTACAGTAAACACAATTCTTTCTAAACCAAAAATTTCAGAGGGTTGACCTGCTTACCAAAAGCATGCACCTCAAAGTGAAGGTGCGAAGGATCTCTTCCACGAGTTTTCCAAACTAATCCGGTCCTGCCAACCTTTCCAATAAGCTGTCTTCTACGAACCTTTTGGCCCACCCTAACTAAAATGTTATTAAGGTGCGCATATCGAGTTCGATACTTCCTCCCATGGGTAATAACAATAGTGTTACCGTACCCATGAGAATAACGAGCCTCAATAACTATGCCCGAACTTGCAGAATATACGGGAGTCCCTCTAACGGCAGCCATATCAAGTCCATAATGAAAGCCCCACGAACCATTCGGCTTTTTTCGAGGCCCAAAAAAAGAACTCATCCAAAAACTTTTTTTATTCAAAGGCCATGAAAAAATAACATCCCCCTTTTTACTTTTTTTTCGTCTTGTCTGTGGACCACGGTAAGAGGCAACCTTTTTATTCCGTTTTTTTTGAACATTTTTTTTTTGAACCTTGCAAGTACGGGAAGCTTCACCCAACACCGCGTATTGCGTGTAGTCTACCCAATCGCTAAAGTTAACAGCAGAGGGTAAAGAACTATCCTTTATGTTCTTAAAATAGTTAACAGATGAACTTTTAAGATGTTCACGATCTCGGTTTACTAAGATAAAAGAATCTACTCTATCAGAAGCATTATCCGACGAAAAAACTTCAGCTCCTTCAGGAAACGTATGTGAATAAAAACCTAATCCGATAAAATCAATCTCTTTTTTTTTTTCTCCTGCTATGCAGGACGTCGATGTTTCTAAGATATCAAGCTTTTCTTTTGTCTTATTATAATCATGCAAAATTTTATTCACTGCAGAAATGTACGTGCGATAATCATTCTGAAGCTCGATAAGCTTTTCTGACTGTTTTCTGAAAAAAAAATATTCAGAAAACAAAAGCCATGTGGCAATGCACATAACCAAAAAACCAAAAAGAGAAACTAATGTCGTGAATCGACGAAAAAATTGTCTAATTTTTTTACCTCAACGCGATGACAACAATCTGCCCATGCCGTTATTATATTTCCACTAGTGTATCAGCTAAAATCCAACCCGACAAACTACTGCCCCGCACTTTGCACCATGAACCACACCGCTCCGTGATGCTGAACTCATCAGCCAATTTAACCTTGCTAATAACATGATAGTTTTGGTCTGGGCCTGCAAAAAGAGATGCCGACGTTTTTTTTACCAGCGCAACTGGATATTTTTGTAAACGATACTTTGCAATGAGAGTAAGCCCACACAAAATGTTGATCGGGATAAGAGTTGCAAGAAACACACGCTTGTAGCGTTTAAAAAACCACAACACCCCAAAAAGAATAAACCAAAAACTAAGAAAAAGAAGTTGCAAAAAAAATAAAGAACATCTATCAAGCAATCTTCTGAAGAAAAGCCAAAATGATATATTATCTACCTCTTTTCCCAAAACTTCATACGCTGTTTCAATGTTCCTGTCCAATTCCTGCTGCTCCTTGGCTGTTGCAGTCTTACGAGCCCTCTTCCAACAGGTTAATGCATCAAGATGTCTATTGAGTTTGAATGCGCAGTTGCCCATGTTGTGCCACGTAGCAACACCCTTACGATCAATGGAATCATAAAGATCAAGCGCTTTTTGATACTCCTTGTTTTGGTAATATCGATTCGCCTGTAAAAAAGTTTCCTCAAAATCACGGGCAGAACACAACGAAGCCATACAAATGCTACAAATGAAAAACATTATTCTATTCATAAAATATCTTCCAAAACCTTAATCCATTTATCAGCTTGATCAAAAAGCCCTTCCTGCCCCTGGCCACCTTCTGTATTGTAAAAAACAAATGCGGAGATAGTATTGAAAAACTCTTCCCATTCACACACTTGCTCTTCAGAAAGCCCACCATCTGTTAATATTTTTTTTGTCATCTCTTGAGAAATAACACAATCTTTCACCGAACAACGAAGAGTAAACAGTTCAACAAAAAGCCTGTAAATCGCTGAAAAATTATTTTCTTTTCTGGCTAGCTTTAACTTTTTTCGTGCAATCTTAAATGCACTACGCCACTGAGCCTGCGGTGCTCGCCATTTTTTATACCTTACAATCGTTCTACGCAAAGCCCCCGAAAACCATATACCAAGCGGTGCAAAAAATAAAACCATAAACAACCATCCGGGCATCTTTCGTTCGGGAATTTCATGCCAATGTCCGTAAGTGTTGAGGGCAAATACACTACC
>CAYZEO010000046.1:0-3238 GCA_964477815.1 uncultured Pseudomonadota bacterium
TTCAAGATTACCAAAACATTTAAAAATTGGAAAGAAGAAGAAAAAAAAAAAGAAAAAAAAAGGAAATAATTATTATTTACGTCCATTTTATTGTTGTATTTATATCGACTCATGTTTTTTTCATATTTTTTCAAATTCATAAACACAGTAAAATAGTCAAACTTTCCTACCAAAAACAAAAAAATGAACAAAGGAAAGAGCGTCTTGCACAAAAAATTCAGGAACTTACGCAAAAGCTGTATGCCCAAAAAGAACGGTCTGCAATTAAAAAATTTGCTCAAGAAAAACTAAAAATGAAAAAAATGAAACTTTCTCAGATAAAAAAGCTACATAATTGCCTGGAAAAAACGAAGCAGCAATGAACAAAACGTACAAGCCAAGAACAGTCTTTCTTTTTCTGCTGTTTTGCTTGTTATACTCCGTTATTCTCTTTAATTTGTACCTGATTCAGATCAAACAAAATGCATTTTTTTCACACCTTGGAAAAAAACAATATAATATTGTGATCTCACACTACCCCGTTAGGGCTGAAATTCTTGATCGCAATCAACAACCCCTTGCTCTCAACAAAACTTATCTTTCTGCTTTTATTTTGCCCAGACAGTTGGCCGAAGAAAAAAATGTAGCCAGTTTTTTGCAAAAGAAATTCCCGTCGGCCTATAAACACCTTTCTTTAAACAAAAAAAAAAGCTTTATGTTTGTGCAGCGACGACTAAACGAAGATCAACTCAACTTGATCAGAGAGGAAAAACTTAAAGACATTAAACTATTAAAGGAGCGTGGAAGATTTTACCCTGTAGCATCAGCAAGCCCGGTTGTTGGGGTAACCGACATCGACAATAAAGGACTTTTTGGTATAGAACTTCAATATAACAAACAGTTAAGCGGAACACCTGCTATCTCATCACTGGAGCAAGAAGCTCGTTCTGGCCACTTTTACTTCAAAAAAGAAACTCACAAAGAAGGCCAACCGGGAAAGCCAGTGAATCTAACAATTGACGGAGATCTGCAGTTTCTCGTTTATGAGGAACTGATGGACACGCTTAAAAAATGGGAGGCTAAGGAAGGATCTGTTGTTATTATAGACCCACAAAACGGCCAAATCCTTGCTATGACTAACACTCCAGGATTCGATCCAAATAATCTTAGCAATCTCAATCTTGAAAAAACAAAAAATAAAATCGTCACGGAAAGTTACGAATTTGGTTCAATCGCAAAAACATTTGCAGCTCTTGCAGCACTGGAAGAGGGAGTTGTCACCATCGACGAACAGATAGACTGCGAAAATAGCAAAACAGCCTATGTTGACGGAAGAAAGGTGAATACTCTAATACCGCATGGAATTCTTTCGTTTTCTGAAGTGGTAGAATTTTCGAATAATATTGGAATCGCAAAGGTGGCAAGTAGAATTGGAGAAAAACTGTATACCCACTGCAGCAAATTAGGGTTTGGAAAAAAAACAGGTATTTCATTTCCCGGCGAGCAGTCGGGATTTATTAATCCTCCTCACAGCTGGTCGAAACAATCAATTATGTCTCTTTCTTATGGTTACGAAATGACCTGCACTATACTGCAAATAGCACTCGCATTTTGTACCATTGCACGCAACGGTTACCCCACTAAACCAACTCTTATTCTCTCGAAAAAACAAAAAAACAAAACTGATTCGAAACCATTGTATAAAAAAGAGACAATTGACACGATCAAACAAATTCTAGAAAATACAACTTTACGAGGAACAGCTAGAAGAGCGGGAATCAAAGGATATAGAGTGATGAGCAAAACAGGGACTGCAAATCTTTTAGTCGATGGACAATACAGCCCGGACAACAATATTTACACCTGCGCAGGCATCGTACAAAAAAATGATTATCAACGGGTCATTGTCACCTTTGTAAAAGAAGCAACAAAGCCCGGTGCCTATGCCGCAACTGTAGCCGCCCCATTATTTGAAAAAATAGCTCAAAAAACATTAATTCATGACAAAATTTTCTAAAAAAGATATAAGGATTTTGGTAATGGAAAAAAAGAAAATAATTATTCCTGAAGATGTGCACACGTCAACACAGGGAGAGTTTATACAAAACTATGAAGCAATCACCTTTCGGACAGGAAATCTTTTTTTATTCGCAGCCGACCAGAAAATAGAACATTTGAACCAAGACTTTCACGGAAACAACATTCCACCAGAAGTTAACAATCCTGAACATATTTTTAAAATAGCAAGCGAAGGAAAAATTGGCGCCCTAGCCACGCATCTTGGTCTAATTACACGCTACGCGCAGCAATACCCCACCATCAACTATATTGCAAAATTAAATGGAAAAACAAATCTTGTACCAACACAACAAGATGATCCACGCAGCGAGCTCCTCTGGACAGTTGAAGATGTTATCAGGGTAAAGGCACAAAATAAACTCCCTATTCGCGGCGTTGGTTTTACAGTTTACCTTGGAAGTAAATATGAAGCCGATATGTTGATGCAAGCAGCGCAAGCCGTGCATCGAGCTCATCAATTCGGTCTGGTTGCCATCTTGTGGATGTATCCACGAGGAAAAGCAATTACAAATGAAATTGATCCTGATCTATTGGCCGGTGCCGCCGGAGTTGCTGCAAGTTTAGGAGCTGATTTTGTTAAAATAAATTCTCCAGAAAAATCAGAAAATCTAAAACAAGCTGTTGCTGCAGCTGGAAATACAAAAGTTGTCTGCGCCGGGGGCCAATTAACAGATGAAAAACAGTTTTTACAAAAACTATATGAACAGATCTCTGTCGGCAGAACTGCTGGATGCGCAACTGGAAGAAATATATTCCAACGACCTTTTGAAGACGCAGTTACAATCACAAAGGAAATTTCATCAATCATTTTTGATGGAGAAAAACCAAAATAACCTCTACAAAGTCCTATTAGCACACCAGTTGAGAACCACACCCCTCCTTAATATACTATCAATAGTTAAGTTTAAACCAATCTTTACTTAGGGGGCTTCACTTATGAAACGTAACACAATAGCACTTTTCGCTTTCGCTTCTTTATTGACACTGTCGGCAACAATGACAACGGTGTGTATGAACGATCAACAAAAAAAAAACCAAGCAACCCGACAAGAACTTGATGGAAAATGGAAGGCGCTTACTCAAAAAATGTCACAGGATGAAGAAATGTGGGACTTGCTTGAAAAAGAAGTCAATGAATTAGAAAAAACATCAAAGCGAGATCCTGAACTTAAAAATTTTC
>CAYZEO010000047.1:0-3189 GCA_964477815.1 uncultured Pseudomonadota bacterium
AAAAGTGATCTTCAATCTGCTTGATTGTTATCTGATTTATCAACTTTTTCGCAAGCTTTTCTTCTTCGTAATATTTTTCCTGTTTATATGCATTCTGTAGATCTTTGACGGTAACTGTTTCTTTTTCAACAGTTGTTGACTGTTTTGCGGCAGTAGATTTTTTAGTAGCCGTTGTTTCTTTAGCCGCAGTAGATTTTTGTGTCATGCTGTGTGCAGTTGCAGTTGGAACAGGACGGTAAGTTTTTCTTCTTCTTCTTCTGCAACTACTACACCCAGCAAATACGTTACTGCCAAAAGTAATTATAGAAGAAAGAAGCATTGTAGAAAGAAGAGTTCGTTTCTTCATGGTAATAATCCCCCAAGTTTCAGGTTTTTTGAACACTATGAATAAGTGTAGATAAGGATCAAATAATAATCAAAGGGGATCGTATAATTACAAATGGTATAACATTTCTCGCCTCTCTATGCCAGATGACCTTCCTGAAGACGCTATTCATTATTAAATATGATCGGTCTTTTTTCTGAAAAAATAGAATGTAAGAAGGGTGAAAAGTATTGAAAAGCCGATTAAACCGGCTGCACAAGCGGAAATCGAAAGATATTCAGAGGTTCCCAAAATTGCAGATCTGAATCCTTCTGCCACATAAAGATAGGGGTTTAAGAAGACAATATATCCAAATGTAGGCCAAAGTTTTAGGATCGTATGCAGAGGAGCGATGTACCCGCCAAGTATCAAAAGAGGTATTTCTATTCTCATCCATAGGCTAGGTAGATACTCAGATCCTTTCATGGCGCAAACAATAAGATAATGAAATGCACAGCAGCACAAAGATCCCAAATAGGAGATTAAAAAGACCAGGGACCATGAAGTGTGTGTTGTATCGAAACTTGTACGTAAAATTAATTTTGCCATAGGGAAGAAGGGGAGCATTACCACAAAACAAAATAAAGAAGAGAACAAAATTCGTTCTAAGATAACCAAGTGTGGGCGAAGAATCGATATTTGATAATCAATGAAACGTTCTTCCTCAAAATCGAAAAGAAGGGGAGCGGCAAGTGTGAAAGAGATCACCATTAAAATCAGTACCATGTTGCCAGCTAAAAGGATGGTAACAAATTTGGTTTGTTGTGAGATAAAAATAATATTGGCCTGAATGTACGCAAATGAAAAAGAATAAAAAAGAGGGCGCAAAAAACTGAAGTTTACAAAAAAGCGTCGAAGTTGTTTTTTGTAAACAAAAAAATCGCGCTGAAAAAATCGTAAAAAAAGAAAAAATGATCTACTCATGAGCAGCTCTTCTTTTGTGGCACAACGAGATCAAGTTTTTTTTGTACTGCAGAAACTAAAAGAAACCATGTCACTACAATAAAAAAGGTTACTCCTATCATGCAGGGCAGAACCGGCAAAAAATCATTTCCACCAATCAGTGTCGCCCGTATTCCTTCTGTTGCGTAGGTCATCGGATTGAACAGATATGCAACGCCCAAGATGTGCGAAAATGCATAGAGCTTTTTCCATGTTACAAAGACTGCCCCAAAAAGAAAAAGAGGCTCCAGCCTGCGAGGCCAAATGTTGTGAAAAAACCATTTATACCTGTAATAAAAACTACAAAACAAAAAAAGAAGACCAAATAAAATAAGTGATAACATGTACATACAGCTAAATGCTAGCCAGTTGGTTTGAACAATGACGAATTTATCACCCAATAGTAATATGCCGCATGTTAAAAGAGGTAGTGTGATGAGACCGGCCTCTATTGCAAAATTGGCGGTGTATTGTGCCAGGAGCCCTTTGGTTGAGATAGGAAGAGTAAGTTGGTAATCGATAAAGCGGTTGAATTTGATATCATCAACTATTTTGAATGAAAGCGAGAATCCAATTTCAAAAAAAGCCATCACAACATACCCAACAAAAAGAGGGCCGATCAAATTTTTTGACATACCCATAGCTGGAAGGAGATAACCAAACAAAATAACGTTTGCAAACAGAAGAACAACATTGTCAAAAAAAATACTCAGAGCTCTTTTTTTAAGAACTTTCAAGTCTCGCTGCACAAGATTCAAAAAAACGCGGAAACTATTCATCGTTCGCCTCATGCATCAGATGCAAGAAAATATCTTCAAGTTTAGCTTCTTCGTGTCTGGCTCTAAGTGCCTTCAGTTCTTCAATAAGAAGAACTTTTCCTTTGTGCAAAATACAAACGCGGTCAGATAGATATTCTGCTTCATCAAGATAGTGCGTGGTCAAAATAACGGTGATACCCATTTTTTTCAAAAACTTGATCTGTTCCCATAGTTTTCTACGAATGTCAGGATCAAGACCGACCGTCGGTTCATCAAGAATAACAACCTTCGGTTCATGCATCAGTGCGCGTGCGATCAAGACACGCTGTTTATTCCCGCCAGAGAGTTCATCGATTTCAAAATTGGCATATTGTGAAAGTCCAAATTCTTGAATCAAAATATCTGTGCGCGCTGCAATCGTTTCTTCCGGCATCAGGAAATAGCGGCCAGCAAAAACTAGATTCTCCCGAACAGTCAGTTCCATATCAAGATTCTGTTTTTGTGGGCAAAAACCAAGTGCCTGTCGATACCTGATCAGATCGTCATAAATCGATGTTCCATTAAAAAGTATGGTTCCCGATGTTGGTGGATGAAGAGTTGCAAGCAACGAAGAAAGTGTTGTTTTTCCCGCGCCGTTGACCCCGAGTAGTCCGAATATTTCTCCACGATTGATGTTGAGAGAAACGCCATACAGAGCGCGAGTTTCTTGTTTTTTTTTTCGGTATATTTTTGTGAGATTTTTAATTTCTAATATTGGTTGATCCATAAAATTCCTTATTCAATCATCATAAATGAATATAGGTATGTAATCGTGTTTTTGCAATCTTTTTGATTGTTTTTGCTTCTTTTTCAAAGTATGTTTTCTGGTAAACTAAAAGCCTTTGAGGTAGGTGGCTGATTAGGTATGTGAAAAATATGAAAAAAGCATTTGTTTTGGTATCTGCTTTTTTAAGATTATTCCTGATGTCAAAAGAATTTTTTTGCAAACACGTGTTACGAACAAAAATGCAATTGCCGCTTATCGTGCATGGGGATTTATGAAAGAGGAAAATCCTGCAGATGATCCATTTATAAAGTTTAAAGAACACTGGATTAACCTCGAATATAAAATTGTCGATTCTGACA
>CAYZEO010000048.1:0-3126 GCA_964477815.1 uncultured Pseudomonadota bacterium
TACGCCCGTAAGAATTACTATTCTTTCTATAAGAAGTCTTAACTTCAACATAAATGCTCTCTTTTTAGTCACAGTCAATACCTTGTTCTTAATACTTTCACCTCACTATTTTAACGATTGCCTTGCTTGTTGTTTAGGTTTAGCCTATCTTTGTTCTACTCAAAGTATGCGGTCATAAAGGGTAGTAGGTCTTTATGAGTATCGCAATAACCAAGCAGATACTTCATTGCTAAGACGGTTATCTTCCCATCTAAAATAAGGACAATCCTTGTAATCAATGTAATGTAGCAACCTTACATTCTTAGATATTTTTACTTCACTTCCTTGAATGATGTTCACCTTCAAATCCTTTGCCAGATCATTCTTAAAGCCCTCGACATCTGCAGGGCAAAAGACACAGCTCATCAAACGGTCATTAAAAAAATTCAAAACTAACTCTCCAGTGTACCCTTTATATTGATAGCTTTTCAGCGACACAGAAAGCCAATTATATGGAGGGCGGGTGTCATCTCGTTCCAAACTCGAATTGTTAGTTACTTGCCATAAGAATTTGCTTGGGATAGAGTTTCTAACTTGAGTTGAAGATGCGTAGCTTTCGAATCCATCGATCAGCTTTTCTCCCGCTTTTTTTTCTAAGTAGCTTGGTTCAAAAATCTTAATACCAAAGCCATGTAGGACAAAGGACAAAGTAGAATTTGGATTCCTCACTAAGTAAAAAAACAAAAAAATAGTTATAGCTAATGAACCAGCCAAAAATACCACCAGAGTTCTTTTAAGTTTCATTATCTTAGTTCTCCTTAACTATCAGCTTCAACAACCGAAAAATTTTTTTATTGTAACTTCCAAATTTTCTCCTTTAAGAAAAGTTATCACAGCACCATTTTAACGATTGCCTTGCACTATTGTTGTTAATCTGCTGAACCAACATCGTTCAGTGGTTCAAAACAGGAAGGAAGTTCTGTAGGATTGACACCTCCTGTGGTATAAGTAGGTTCTAAACCAATTTTACAAACACGGTTTTTTTCGTCATAGTTTTTGCACCCCGAACAAACATCTTTTTTTGGTTCATTTTCCATAAAACACCTCACTTTCTTTGACTTGAAAAATCATCAAAATCTATAATATCTCCTGTCAAACCTCACTTCACCATTTTAACCGCAAAATAAGACAAAGAAAAACATTTTCCACCCTCTTTACTTGCTTCTTGCGTTTTTTCGCTCTTTCTTGCACTTTTTGACAAAATTTGCCATTTTCTTGCATTTTCTTGCATTTTCTTGCGTTATTTCGCGCCCTTCGCGGTGAATAATTGATTTCTTCATGCTTTTCGAATCAAATGCGCAGGTAATTAATAATAAAAAAATCAAATTTAAATATTTTTTTTACCTCTTTCCACACAACCACTTACAATTTTTGACGGCCCTAAAATCTCCCGAATTTTCGCACCAAACGCGCAGGTTCATCTAATTATAGGGGGCATGTTTTTTATCCCCCCCCTTTAAAAAAGTGAACACTTAATTAGGAGTTATTATGACCACTGAACCACGAACAACAAACCACCAACCCCACTTGTCGCGGCCAATCCTCTGGCGAAGACGGATCACTTATACAAGCGCACAAAAAGAATCAATTATGCAAAACAAACCCAATTTCCCCCGATTTTGCGCCAAAAACTCACTTTTCCAAGAAAAACAAACCCAATTCAAACCCAATCAAACCCAATCAAACCCAGCCGGCCGGTGGGTGTAATACCAGGATTGACATTTGTATGGATGGCTGTTTTAATGGGCAAACTGTAGATATTGAGAGCGATGACTGATGGGACAAAAAATGCAAAACAAGAGATATGAAAACGTTTCCATAATCGGCGACGGCGGGATGGGGACTGTTCTGGCTATGCTGCTGTGCGAAAAGAAAATACGAGTGCGGATGTGGGGCTATGACGCTGAGCAGTTGAAGCAGATAGAGCAGCAGCGTCTGAACAAAAAGTTTCTGCCGGGGCATAAACTTCCCGAATCTCTTAAATTTGAGAGTAAAGATGAGCGTATTATGGCGGGAACCGGGCTGATTGTCTCGGCGGTGCCGTGTCAGTTTATGCGCGGGGTTTGGGAGCGGCTGAAAAATTATGTCCCAAGTGGTGTTCCCATCGTCTCGGTCACAAAGGGTATCGAAAATGAAACACTGTTGAGGCCGACGCAGATACTCGGCGATGTGCTGGGAGCAGAGCAAAATTATGCGGTATTGTCCGGGCCTACGATTGCGGATGAGCTGGCCAGAAGACTGCCGGCAACGGCATGTGCTGCGTGCAGCGATGAGAAACTCGCGAAAGAAATTCAGTACACCTTTACTGCCGACTGGCTTCGCGTTTATACGAATACCGACGTCGTTGGCGTTGAGTTGGCCGGTGCGACAAAAAATATTATTGCGATAGCTGCGGGGATTATAGATGGGGCGGGGGCAGGAGATAACGCAAAGGCGGCTCTTTTGAGCAGGGGACTTGCTGAGATAAGCCGCCTTGGCGCTGCGTGCGGGGCAAGGGAGCAGACTTTCGCCGGATTAACGGGGCTGGGCGATTTAGTCACAACGTGTATCTCGCCAAAGGGACGAAACCGGTCGTTCGGCGAAAGGATAGGGAAAGGCCAAAGCATAGAACAGGCCCAGAACGCTACAGAATCAGTTATTGAAGGCGCTTCGACGTGCAAATCGGTTGTTGCACTTGCGGGCCGACTAAATATCGAGATGCCGATAACCCAGGCAGTCTATGAAGTGTTATTTGAAAACAAGGGCGTCCAGACGGCGATTTCGGATTTAATGAAACGTCAACTCAAGACCGAGTAAAAAATCAGTGTTTTTCATTTCTCAATATTTAACTTTGAGCGTCCTATAAGGTTTGATTTTGCTTTTTTTCACAAAGTTTTCGCTTTTTTAAAAAATCTTTTAGCGCGAAGAAACTTCAAAACAGTCTTCTGCCATCGATAAATCAAAACGATTTATGAGCCTGCCTAAAAACAATAGTTAAAACCACAGATTTTATAGGAAGTAAAATTAACTCTTTCGTTAACGTTAAAAAGTGGGGTTGAATATTTTTTGGGGTGATTTGGCTGATTAGGGTTTTATTTCCTATATTTT
>CAYZEO010000049.1:0-2715 GCA_964477815.1 uncultured Pseudomonadota bacterium
AAACCAACAAAATCGGAGCTTGAATCTCTTGCGCCCGATCATGTTCAAAAGCTTGCAAAAAAATTTTTCGATACAATGGCAGAAATTGAAGGTGAAAAGAAACCTAAAATTAGAAACTCTAACCTTCTTAATGTATACCAGAACTTAACCAGTTCTACTGCACATGCAATTGCATATTTTAAAGGAATACAATTTCCCCCTGAATCATTCTCCGAAAAAAAGCAACTAACCACCTCACAACAATACAGTCTTTGTCATGAAGTTGCTCATCAGTACCTTGAGCACTGTGGCAACCGATACACAATTGAAGCAGAACAGCAGGAGTTTGAGGCAGAAGACTTGTGTATTAGAACTCTTTATAAAATGAAAAAGTTTGATGCTATCCAAAACAAATTGTTCCTACGCAACATATCATCAATTTCTCGAGATTTTCCAACAAATTCTTTTGCTCCATATATTTTTGGAGCACTAAATGGATTCGCAAAAATTAGAGAAAAAGAAGCCAAAACAAAAAACAAAGCTCTTGTTAATAACATATGCAAAAGCGTCTCCGTAGTACCTCAATCATTTGGCGACATTCGAAAACATTTACGCGCAAACAAAGGCGGCAATCATTATTTAAGAATATTCTTACCCTGTGTAAAACTACCAATCACTTCATATATATTATTCAAAGTGGTCACTCCAGATCTTATCTCATCATTTAAGAATAAGAAAAAAAACAAAATAATAAAAACAATAGGCATTATCATCAGTTTATTTGCCTCTTGCACTTGCGCAAAAATGATATACTCCGCATGCTCCAACTTAAAACATATTTTTCTCACCAACAGGAGAATTAGAACCTGGAAACCAAAAACATATAAAGAATATACTGAATGGAAGAAAAAAAACAAAATCATAATAGAGAGACTTACAAGTTGAATCTTCTAAGCAAAAACAGTAAAAGATTATAAAATTTCTCGTCCTATGATATGAAAAAAGGCTGAACAGTAGTCATTCAAAAAACGGAGAAAGTCATGACGTTCAGCCTTACGCAAAAACCAAATCGGAAAAATTTACTTCTACTTTTTATTGTAGCTTTCTTAGTTCGTGCAGCAGTATTTCAATGTTATGTGCAATACAATCAGCGATATCGACAACCTGACAGCATGGACTATCACAATTGTGCAATGAGCATGATGATGGGAACCGGCATGCACAGACCAGACACCTTCACTCCTATTTTCTGGAGAACACCCGGATACCCCCTTTTTATCGCCTTTTTTTACAATCTGTTTGGGATTACTTCTCCACTGTTTGAGCAAAATACAACGGCACAAAAAGCCGCTCTTTGGACACAAATCGCAATCTCTTCGATTATTCCTCTTTTAATTTTTGTCTTGATTTATTTTTTAACAAATATACTTACAATCGCATGGTTAACCGCTTGGATTTTTGTTTTTCACATCGGTACCGTTCTTGCAAGCACCTACCTGCTAACCGAGGCGCTTTCTTTGGTATTCTTTTTTCCTTTTTTAATCTTTTTTTATAAGGACTGGCGAATCTATGGAGAAAAAAAACTGGGCGATTCATCACCGTGGATTTGGTACACCATTCTTGCTGCACTCTGCCTTGGTATCGTGGCCTGGATACGGCCAATGGGGGAATTTGTTGCGATTTTAACAGCGCTGCTCACCCTTTTTCTCGACAATAGATCGTGGAAAATGAAATTGAAAAAGATTGGCCTGTTTATTCTTATATTTTTTCTCATGACCGCCCCCTGGTATGCAAGAAACTATCGCATCACTGGAAAAATATTCTTTTGTCCGATGTTTGGCCCCTATCTAAACTCATTTTGCGCACCAAAAATATTGCGTGATACAACTTCAATGAACTTGCCACAAAGTATTCGCTATCAATATAAAAAAGCAAAAGATGCAGCACAAAAAGATGAAATTACGGCATACAGGTGCAAAAAGCGCGGATGCAAAGAAATGTCAGCACTGAAAGTTGCACTTCCCGTGCTGAAACAACATCCATGGATTTTTGCGCGAGACTGGATTAAAGAGGTCATCAAAACAACCCTTGATTTACACTCATATCAACTAGTTTGCTTTTCAAAAAACAGTTTTATGTACGATCCGCTTGAAGAATTTTTGACTGTAAAATGGTCAGAATGTATTTACAAACAACCGATGCCACTAGCAATGCGGCTCCTCGTATTTCTTGAGCTTATTTTTGAAATTCTTAAATGGGTAGGTCTTCTTTTGGGCGCCTGGCTCTTTCTTTTTATACCGCTATTTAAACGATTTAATGTTTCTGAACAAACAAAAAAAATCTGCTTTCTATGGATCAAAGTTGTGCCGATTATCGGTGCGATTGTTTTTATGACCGGCGGCTTTGGCTATGCCCGCTTACGACTTCCGATTGATCCACTCATGGTCATGCTCTCACTAACATTTTGGTGTATCTACCTGGCAAAAACTTCCCTTTCGACACAAAGCTATGGAAAAATAAAGACTAAAAAATGAAAAAATATCTCCTCCCATTTTTGGGAGGAGATATCTTAATAATGGTATTAGTGGAATAATTGTTAACTTTTTTCTACGACCACAGGCTGTGGATCAGGCCTATCTTTTCCAACCTTTTTGCGCTTGTACTCTTCTACTATGGTGCTGTGATCCCAGTCCTCGGACTCCTCGTCCTCTTCCTCGTCCTCTTCTTCCTCCTCTT
>CAYZEO010000050.1:0-2711 GCA_964477815.1 uncultured Pseudomonadota bacterium
TAATCGATTTTTTAATAAGAAATTTAAAAATTAATGATTCTGATACTGTGCTTGATTTTGGGTTTGGCGATGGTTACTTGTTGAAAAAACTGAATTGCAAAAAATACGGGATAGAGAAAGGTGACGACTTGCTAGAAATGGATTTTAACTACATTTTTTTTCTAGATGTAATTGAACATATACCCCTGAATGAGTTGCAGAACGTGTTCAAGTATTTCAAAAGAACGCTCAAAAATGACGGATTGCTGGTTATTTCCACGCCGAACATTAACAATTTGTACCAGTTAATTCGGTTTTGGGAACAACCCCTTCATGTTAGACCTTATCCAAGAAGGAGTATAGAAGCTTTGTGCCGTTGGCATGGCTTGAAAGTAAAAGAAGTTAAAGGTTTTCATTATTTTAAAAATCCATATAAGGTACTGGTTAATCTGTTTTTAGGGTTAGATTGGCATAATAAGAATATTTTTATTATCAAAAAGCTTGAGGGGACGAAGGAAGTGAAAGAAAAATGAGTTTTAACCATGATTTAATCGATTTTTTAATAAGAAATTAAAATTGATTAAATAGTTTAAACAAAAAATTGTGTTTGGGGTTTGCGGCCCCGCACAAAAAGGGAGTTGAAAAAACAATGTATAAAAAAAGATTATGCCGAAAGTGTAATAAACCCATCCTTGACGAGCCAGATAACAAAGGCCAATATTTTTGCGACAAACATGGAGCTTTAAATAAGAGCCAAACCTGGGTGGTTTAATATGCCGGAGAGAGGATTAACTACCCAAGAGCTCCGCGACCAAATAACAGCATTTAATTTTTATGCTGAAATGGTTGGGTTGGATAAAGAGGAATTAAAAGAAAAACTTGATTTAGAGCTCGCGCTAAACAAAAGGATGTTAGTAACCGAGGTTACTAACATAAGGCAGAAATGGTTGGAAAAAAGAGGAAAGTGTTAACAATTAACAAAAAAAAGTGTTAAGTGTTAAGTGCCAAAAAAACAGTATTTTAATAGAAAAGTTGGTATTGTATGCAAAAAAACGCAAAAGAACAAAAAAGATTAGTATCTAAGGGTACTAAGATTACTGATGATGATGTACGTTTTATAAGGTTAGTAAGTACCTATACCTACCTACCTACCTCTAACCCTTCTTCTTCTCCCCGAAACTTAGTAACCACACTTACTAACCTTAACTATTTTTTTCTTACCCCAACACAACAAAAAATCATTTTTGCTCTACTTAAAATCAAAACAGTTTACCCAAACCAATTAAGGCGATTTTACAAAAAACAAACCACAATATTTAAAGAATCTCTCAAATCACTCTCAAAAAAAGGATTAATTCAAACAGTAACCAACAAAGAAAAAATAGAAATAATGAAAAAAATTTATGTAAAACAACTAGAAACAGCTCCTGCAGGAGCTTTTAATCAACTTGAATTATTTGAACTCACCGAGCTAGGACAAAATTTTTACAGGGAACTAGAAACCGACCTTGAAGAAGTTTTAGGTACTGCAGCTGAACCCGTGCTCCGCGAGCAAGAACGCTTACAAATCGTTTTAAAACAACTAAATAACCCAACTGTGCAGGGGGTGAATAGGATAAAAGACCAAAAAATCGACAAAGTAGATAAAAACGCTATAGCGGCACAAGAAAACATGCTAATGGCAAAGATAGACGCATTAATAATAGCCCACTATAACGATTTTGACGAAATAAAAAAAGGATTCGCACAACTATACAAAGAATTTCCAGACAACAAACCATTTTTAAACAAAAAACTCGAAAACCTACAAAAAATAATCGCCGGAAAAGTTAGTATAAGCTGGATGGACAGAGTTGAACAAGCAAAAAGGCTTGTCGCAAACATCCACCCAATAGAAAAATAACGCTTGTCCGTGTATCTACCCACACCAAAAACGGAAAGATGCAAGCATATATGCCCCGCTGCCGGCTTTGGGCAAGAGGCCGGCAGCACAAATTTAAAAAAAAAGGAGTTGAGAAAAAACGAAACACCCAACAATGGTTTTTAAAAACGCTTTCGTTCAAAAAAGAATCGGTTTAATAAAAGTAATAATTTTTTTTGAACAGGAATTAAAAAAAAGCGACCACAAGTATAAAAAAATTTTGCGAAAACTTACTTTAGAAACAGACGAAAACAGCCACAGATGCTTTTTAACACAATTAGCTTTGGCGAGAGTTGCCGGAGAAAGGGAGTATATTGAAAGCCTTTTAAAACACTTAAACAATATAAAAACATAAAATTAATATTATAGTTTAACCCAAATAATAGGGGATTCAAAACAAAAAAGACAAGAAGCTCTTTGGCGGAATAGCGATCTATGTAAATGGAACATGGAGATACAATGACCGAGAAAAATATGAGTACGATCCAAACAATCTCTCCAGTTGGAAGATTTTGGAAATTTAATCTAAGAAGGGTTACTTGTGGTTACCAAAACTGAACTGGTAGAAGAAATTACTGACCTAATGAAGAAGCAAGGATTTAAAGTAAACCCACATCTCCGACCAAAAAGCATGAAGAAATCAACTCTTAAAAAAATTCATCAAATGCGCTGATTTTCTCAGGGCCGCGGAATTCTTTTTGTCCCTCTTGACATTCGCCTCTATCTTAGGCAACCAGTATTCTTCATTAGACTTTGGCGCCCTATAGCACACTGGGCACTTGTGCCAGAAACAGCCATGCAGGAAAACAGC
>CAYZEO010000051.1:0-2656 GCA_964477815.1 uncultured Pseudomonadota bacterium
ATGAAGTTTCTTGATACGACTTTGGTTATTGTTATTTGCTTTGTTTCCATTTTATATACCTCCATTTATTATTTGACTTAATAAAATACAAAAAATCGTAAGTGCCATAAAAGATACAACACCCATCATTATGGCAAAACATTCTCTTAATTTTCTTATATCTGCTTTGACTTCTGACAATTCTGTTTCATACATAATTTCTTCAACACTCATATCTTTTATTGGTTTTTTCATCTTTGTAGGTTTCGGGCTTTAAAGTTCCCGAAGGGCAAATGCGTAGCATTTGAGTAATGGAGTGTGCGTTCATTTCTTAACCCTCCAATTTACTATCTCAGGTTTAAATTGGACAATATCAAGAGCAAGACATAAATCTTCATCATCTTCACGATTGGACTTTGGAATTATACTCACTTTGCTTCCATTATCAAACTCAATATCAATTCTTTCAATTTCGTGCCATTTACTTGTTGAGTTATCATCCTCATCTGGATATGATGACCATTCTACAAAGTGAGGGATTATCTTTTTGATTTTAGTCCAATCGTTGAAAAACCCCTTATTCCATTCTTCTATTGTGACCTTTTTCTTGCTCATTTCAAGCACACTCCATTATTGCATTTAATGGGTTATATGTGTATTATTTCATATTCTTTGTCAGGATCTACTCCTTTTTTTCTTAATTTTTTATCTAAATTGACTTTTTTTTGAAGTAATCTTGCGATTTTCTTTTTCAAAAGCCTATGTTCTTGAATCTTAACTTTAAGCTGATAAGGTTTAAACTCTGGAGCAGTATCAAAACTTTTAATAATAAGTTTCCTTATAAACTCTGAAAGCTTCTTTTGACCCTTAATTTTAATAAACTCTTCAACAAAAACCCTGGCTTTGTTTCCGATCTCACCAAAATTAATAGATGAAATCAAATATTTTTTTCCATTCTTTGGTTGTTTTTTTATCATCTTCTTGTGTTACTTTTTTTTAGTAACTTTGTTTTTTTGACACCCTTTTTTTGTTGTTAACTTTGTTGTGAATTCAGTTGTTAATGGAGTTGTGAACTTTTTTTAATTCACAACAGTGTTGTTAACTTCTTTGTTTTTTTCTTTTGTTTTTTTTCTTTTGTTTTTTTTCTAAAAACAATTAAAACTATTGTTAAACTCTTTTTCTTTAATTTTTTGTCCACAACCCTTAATTTTTTTGGAAAAAATTAGAAGGAGTGCAGATCTTTTTCCAGAGTTAACAACTCTATTAACAACACTTTTTTAGTAAAGTTAACAACTTTGTTAACAACACTTTTTTTTAGTGAAAGTGATTTTTTCAACAAAAAGTTAGGCACCATGATTTTTAACATTTCTCTAAAACCTCTTCAACCCAATTACTGAAACTGCTTTCCCAAACATCACCTTTTCCCTGTCCAAACGCTTGAATCAATAAATTTCTGAGTTTTCTTTTACTCATTAAAACATGAGTTTGCTTAACGCTTTCAGTCATTCTCATCAACAACCCCTTTTAATTGATCTATCAAGTCTTTTGCATCATCCTTATCAATTAATAATCTTAAAGGATTCAAGTCAGTTCCTGATTGATTATCAGTCAAACTTATTATTGTCGGATGCACTTTTATGACATTAAATCTCTTCAATATCACAACATCATCTTTTTTTTCTTTTTTTTTCATGTTTTTCACCCATTATTTTTATTTTTTTAACATTACAACATCGAGATATCACAGCAGCAACATACAAACCAACGAGCAAAGATACCCAAACATTTATTTTGAGAATCCTATAAAACCAAAAAATTCCAAATCCTGTAAACAATCCAATTGCAGGATAAGTCCACAATTCATTAAAAAAAATATTAAATTTTTTTTTATTCATTCTTTATCACTTCCAGAATTTTTTTTGTTGAGGGAAAAGCCATTAGAGGCCTTCCCCTCTTCAAACGCTCCGAGGGAATCCGGGCGACACTTTGAAAAAGAATTATCCCCTGCCTTCACAGAACTAGCATTATCTGACAAAGAGGTAGGTTTTTTTTGTGAAGGGGGGATAACTTGATATTCAACATCTCCTTTGAAACAAATCAAACGCAAGTATTGTCTGAAAAAAAGCCAAGATAAACCCTGGCATAAACCTTTAAAATGAATTCTATTGCGAGAATATTGTTTACGCAACCAAACCAAACGCATACCATCCTTTGATTTAAATAATTCAATCAATTCTTTAACACTGTCTATAGTATAATCACGAGCTTTTTTTAATTCATCTTTATGAATTTTCTTAAGATTAATCATCTCCACAAACCTCTTTTTTTCAAAACAGAGACCACAAAATCAATCCCACGCAAAAAATTACAATTTACTTGCAGCTCATGCTTTTTCCCTTCTTGTATTAATCTTTTATTCTCTAAACGCAAGACATCAATTTTTTCACAGATAACCTTTTGAAACGTCTTAACCATTCAAACACCCTCATTCCCTTCTTTCAAATTTGATTTTTTTACGAAAAATAGCGGTCTGACCTTTCTTGTCTTGTGCCACGAAAACCCTATAATTTGCGCTGTAAGGCAAGTTCTCCCTATCATTCAACTCCCAACACCTGTGCCAGTCAGAACTATTCTGAGAACACTTCTTAAACTTGTCTGTGATCTCACTTAAGACTTC
>CAYZEO010000052.1:0-2573 GCA_964477815.1 uncultured Pseudomonadota bacterium
CCATAGCTCAGTTGGTCAGAGCAATCGGCTCATAACCGAGAGGTCCCAGGTTCAAGTCCTGGTGGGCCCACCATCTTTGTTCCAGATAGGTAGTGCAAGCTTACTCAAGTCAATTGAAAGGTTTCTGATGAGCGAGTATCCACTTCAGTCGTTTATTGATCTCATTAGTTTTGACCAAGTTACCTATACGCTTGAGGATGAGATTGAACAGGAAAAAAAAGACGTTCAAAATCTTAAACAAAGTCAGGCAGATTTTTTGGCTCAATTTGATATTGCAAAAAAGAGGATGCAGGATGCTAAAAAAGAGGTAAGCAAGGCTGAACTTGAGATGAAGGAACTTGAAGGACGAGAGCGGGAAGAAAAGCTTCGTCTTGAGGGGGTGAAAAATCAAAAAGAGTATCGGTCTGTTCAAAAAGAGATAGAGGCCCTCAAGAAAAAGCAGCATGATTATGAGGAGACGCTTTTAATTGCTTGGAACAAGTTTGAATCAGCAAAAAATGAGCATGATGTTCAGAAATCTGAATGTGAAACAAAAATAAAAGAAATAAACTCTGAAATCGAGCAAAAACAGGGTAAGCAAGGAGCTTTGCTGGAGGATTTGAAGCGAAGGAAGGCTGAACGTGAGCTTAAGGTGAAAAGTATTCCAGAAGAGTGGCTAGAAAAATATGTGTTGATGCGTTCACGTGTCTCTAATCCGGTTGTTCCTGTCATCGATGGAAACTGCACAGCCTGTTTTTATAATCTTCCCCCGCAGGATCTGTTGGAATTAAAGCGTAATAAGATGTTGCAATGTAAGGGTTGTTATCGTTTTTTGTATGTCGGTTCATCTGAGTAGCGAATTTTTATGAAACAGCTTTCCATTTTTAATGATGCATTTGAAGAATTGAAAGGTTGCGAAACGGATGTTCAGCACTACTGGAAACTTTTTGTTGATGGTGCAGCGCGAAACAATCCCGGACCTGCCGGAGCTGGGTTGTTTTTGTTGAAGGATGACAAGCCTGTTGAACAGCGTGGATTTTTTATTGGAAAAAAGACAAACAATCAAGCAGAATATTTTGCTCTTTTGCTTGGTGTTTTTTATTTAAAGAAGCATCTGTGCCCAGGAGATTTAGTTCTTATTATTTCCGATTCTCAACTGCTTGTTAGGCAACTCAAAGGTGAATACAAAGTAAGAAAGGCTGAGCTTAAACCATTGCACAGTTTGGCGCGAGAATTATTGAACGCTGTGCCTTATAATGTTGTGCATGTTTTAAGAGAGGAAAATAAGGAAGCAGATGCGCTTGCAAACAATGGAATCGACAAAAAGAGAAAATTGCCCCAACAATTTTTGGATCTTTTACAAGACAGAGAAATTCCGATCTAATTTTATACAGATCATCTTTTTTTTATGTACAGTTTTTACTGCTTGGTTTCTGGGTGCAAAAGAAAATGCCAGAAAAGAAGCCCAACCATTTTGTGTTCGAGTTTTGCTTGACGAGCAAAAAAGGCCAGAGGGACTTAATTGGATAATCGCTTGTAAAGATGGATTTATTTTGTCCGGTTTGTGTTCACCCGAAAAGAAGATAGGATGCACAGCTGACACGATTCGTATCACATTGCGCGACGGTTTTTTTTATTTAAATGGAAAGCGTTTTTTAAAAAAACAGTTTTTTATTCAACCGAAAGCGGATTTCCTGAGATTTGGAAAGAATGATTATAGAGGTTCATTTTTGGTAGTTGCTCATCAAGGGGGGGCGCAACTTATCAACTGTGTTGAGCTAGAAAATTATGTTTTTGCAGTTTTAAGGTCAGAGTCGTGGCCTGGGTGGCCGCTGGAGGTGAACAAAGTCTTTGCTATTGTTACCCGAAGCTACGTTATTTCTAAGGTTTTGCAAGCTCGAAGGAATAAAAAAAATTTTCATATTAAAAATACAAGAATCCATCAAACATACAATGGTCACAACTTTATGATTCGCAATTCAAAGATACTGCAGCAAGCCGTTGATGAGACAGAAAAGGTGTTCCTTGAATACAATGATGAACCAATCGTTGCAATGTTTGATTCCTGTTGTGGTGGAATAGTTCCTAGCAAGGTTAAGGGTGTTGATTTTGATAAGGCTCCCTATTTGGCACGTAACTATCCGTGTAAACACTGCAAGCGTTGTAAGCTGTATCACTGGAAAATGGAATACAGCTTGCAGGAGTGGACCAAACTATTGCGAAAAAAATTCCCAAAGTTGAAAAAACTACGAGGAATAAAAGTTATCAGTAGGGATGATGCAGGGCTTATTCAAGAGGTTGAGGTTATAGGTCGAAAGCAACACTTTTCATTGACAGGAAAAGAACTATATTCTCTGCTAGATGCGGTAAAAAGTTTTTGTTTTTTTATACGAAAAAATGGGAAGAATATTTTACTGCGGGGTCGAGGATACGGTCATCATATGGGGTTGTGTCAGTGGGGAGCACGAGAAATGGTTCGTGATGAATGGGATTACAAAAAAATTCTTGAGTTTTACTACCCAGGCGTCATGTTTGTTCGACTAGCTTGAATGTTCTATTTCTTTTTTTTATTGAGAACCCCTAGTGATCCTACA
>CAYZEO010000053.1:0-2529 GCA_964477815.1 uncultured Pseudomonadota bacterium
CTTTTCTGTAGAGCGTGCAGCGCAGTGGGCAAATCCTAATTTTTGCTTTGCAGTACGAAAAAATTGTAACTACCCAGGTGCTCTAATTGGGTGAGATGCTTGCTTCTGAAAACTATCAACGATACGAGATAATGCTAAAAAGAGATTGATGCCATTTTTACGGCAAGTAGAAAGGAATGCTCGGATAGTGCAAAAAGCCTGAGCGCCTTCTTCACTTCGAAAACCACCAGAAATTTTCTGCTTAACTTTCATCATTCGAATGTCTTGTTCTGCTTGGTTATTGGTGAATGGAACATCCGGATTTCTTGCAAAAAGCAAAACTTCATTTTCAAATTTTTTCAAACGTCGCAAGAGATTATGGCCTTTGCGACGGCCACTACTAAGAGGAGGCAGGCTGTTATGATAATCAAGGCCCATTTTTATAATATAGCGATAGTCTTGATAATCTACTTCAGTTAACTGAGGATTATCAACGTTAAGAGAGCACAGAAAGATTGTCATTTCAATTGCCCAATATTCTTGATCTAATTTAGCTAGCGCTTTTAATTCACGTAAGTGATGCGCATTACATAATGCATGAACAACGTTTTCCATCTTAAAATAGGGCTTCCATCCATCGTGAACAGCAACACCTGTTAATCCATCAAACATTTCGCCACGCTTTTTAGAAATGCGATAACATGTTGCTCCACCATGACTTATTGAGTGTAGCCACCATAATTTTCCAGCTATTCGTAAACCCGTTTCATCTAAATGCTTTACTGGTGCACCTTTAAGATCTTGTAGAGTTTGTTGCTGAATAGGCGAAATAGCTTTGGCTAGTTTCTTAACCATATTTGCAAGAGTCGCTTTGCTAATCTTTAGCTGGAAAATATCTTGAAATACTTCTTGAAGTCGCTTTTCAGGGACAAATTGTTGCAGGCTTAAGTATCCAGCAATAGTCGCAATATTATCTCCATATTGTACCGGAGCATTTACCTTATCGGGAAAGTCAGCTGTATTTTTTTTGCCACAAGTACAAACTTTTACCTCGGCTTGATGCTCTGTTACTTCGACTATTGGTGTGGGTATATCAATAATTTGTCGCTTGATAATTTTATTTATGGGAACTTCGCTTAACGATTTTTTGCATCCAGAACAAGTATTTGTTTTATGTCGTTTTATATGGTGAGGGTTGGAGGACTGTTTAAGTGAAACTCCCTTATGGCCGGGCTGCCCACCGCTTTTCTTGCCGCTTTTTTCGCGTAATGATTGTGGTGCAGGCTTTTTTTTCAAGCCGTCACTTGAAGGTGGCCTATTGCTGATTTCGCTTGTGAGATTTAATTTTCTTTCTAGCTCATCAATTCTATCCAAAGCCTTTTTCAAAAGAGCCTTCAATTCGGCATTTTCTTTTTTGAGTAAATTGTTTTCTAATTTGAGTTGCTTAATTATCTCATCTTTTTTATTCATAAATGTTTTTATACCCCATTTTTTAAATGGTTGCAACCACTTTCTTCTGCCCTTTGCAGGGCACCTGGGTAGTTACGCAAATTATTTGAAAAAGCAAAATGTTATGCTCTTGGGCTCATACTTACAAAAGAAAGAAAAACGTGCACTGGAATGGGCAAATCTCTTGGTATAAGTCATGATAAAATTTATAGATTTCTAACATCACATGAAATTTTTCTTCGACTATTTCCAGACTTACTTATTAAATATGCAGAATCATGCAGTAAGCAAAAAAGTGGTTGGCTTATTCTTGATGACACTGGCATTAGCAAGCGACACGCAAAGGTTATTGAAGGACTTACGCGATATTACGATAGTAGTGAAAATCGATCATCTTATGGTATTAGTCTGGTTGTTCTAGCATGGAGCAATGGCGATGTAACAATTCCCATTGGACATCGTGCCTGGGTGCACAAAGAAATCATGCAAGAGCATTATAAGAACAAAAAAGAGCTTGCTCAAGAACTTATTTTAGAAGCTGTGAATTCAGAGCTACCCTTTCAATATGCAGTATTAGACGGTCTTTATTGCTCTAAGGATATGATTAATTTTTTCCAGCAGAACAAGATAGAATTTGAAATGAAAATTCATTCTAATCGCTCTGTTGAAGTTGGTGGGGAAAAATCTCAACTTAAAGTGCACCCAAAAATTCGACTAAGAAAAAATGAACACAGTAGGACTGTAAAAGGTTGCTGGTATGGCAACAATCTGTATTTTACTATCGCTAAAAGACGTCACAAAAATAAAAACACCTACAATATTATTTATCAAGTGAGCAATATGAAGAGATCTTCTCGAAAACATTTTGAAATATACGCTCAACGATGAGCTATTGAAAAATTTTTTCGTACTGCAAAGCAAAAATTAGGATTTGCCCACTGCGCTGCACGTTCTGCAGAAAAGCAGCAGCTACACTTTTATGCGGTTTTTTATGCGTATGCATTTTTAGAAAAAGAAAAAGTACGAACAAAACAACTCAGTCCTGAAAGCGTTGCATCTAGGCTTAGGATCGCAAAAATGCGTTATGCCACTACACGAATA
>CAYZEO010000054.1:0-2387 GCA_964477815.1 uncultured Pseudomonadota bacterium
AATGTAGCTCAGTTGGTAGAGCACCAGATTGTGGCTCTGGTGGTCGTGGGTTCGAGACCCACCATTCACCCCAGAAAATTGAAATATAAGTTGCAGTAGAGGCAAAATAGCTCTACTTTATATGTAAGTCGGGATGTGGCGCAATTGGTAGCGCACTCGCTTTGGGAGCGAGGGGTTGCCAGTTCGAGTCTGGCCATCCCGACCAACCTTTCCTAAAGTTACACTTCAACTCGCCATTCTTCTTATAAATTCATTTCCACAACAATATCATTTCGGAAGATACTTCATAAATCCGAGCGCATCATACCCAGGGTAAATCGCCTGAACAAACCGTGCATGTTTGATAAAGAGATTATTTTTCCCATTATAGAGACCTAATTCCATTAGCCCCTCAAACATAATTATCGCTTTAGCCCTAACAATTTTCTTTTTTTTATTGAGAAAAAACCTCGAAGCCTCTTCCTTAATCCTATCTATATCCACCTCCTTTATTTGCTCTTCTATTCTTATCTGAGACCGAATTGATTTTCGTACTTTTGGGCACCATATTTTATGCTGTTCCCACATTACAGAGTTCACTTTCCCTTTACACAAGGAGCACTTGATCTTCTTCATGCTGAACAATGAACCAGAGGAAATAGTTGCTATGAAAAAAATAATAAGCTTATTCCAAAAATATTTTCCCATAATCTCCACAATGTCCCTTTCTATTTGTTATACAGCACCAACAAAACATTATTACACTCAAAGAGTTTCTCTATGCAAGGGGTTGCATGTTATTATTTTTTGTTGTCACCAAAAAAACCAAGAGAGGCTGAAATGAAGTTCAGAAAAAAGCTCCTTTTTTATGCATTTTTTATCTCTATTTCATACACACAAAAAAACAACGCTTTTACCATTGACCACCTACCATACCAAACACAGGCAAACTCATGGGTCGAAACCTATCTTTACGACACAACAACCAAAAAACTTTTAATTGATCAAGAGGATTTACATCTTATCGCAAAACTTTGCTACTTTTCTTTTTTGCGCTCACAAATAACTCTCAAAGCACAAGAAGTCGCATACGAAGCCATAACAAGCATTTGGAATGGATGGCAAAACATCGCACAAAAAAGACTTGACCCTTCAGGTGAACTACCACACCCTCTCTCTGAAACAGAAAAAGATCAAACGGTTTTTTGGAAACTACACGATGAACATCGTGAAATTGGAACAATCTATACATATGCTGTTAACGAAATAGTTCATGGAAATGCTTTGACAACAATAAAAGCTTCAAAAGCTGTAGAAAAAATACGAAGCCTAGCACGCGTAACGGTTGCGCAAGCACTTATTGATGTAAAATCAATTATTGGCAAGCTATTTTACTCTGTCCGATCAAAATTAAAAACGACACTCATCACTACAAAAAAGGGATTTTCGCTCACTGAACATTTGTGGAAGTATATTCCTCAGCTAGCCCTCTACTCTTTTTCGAGTGCAAACAATCTGAACGATAAAGTAAGCGAAGAAGCTTGGAACACTCTCAAAACTGTTCAAGAAATAGGCATCCGAACCTGGAATGCCATTGAAGAGGCACGGGCATCATTCTACCTGGCACATTTGAAGGCTATTTACGAAATCGCTGAAAAAATTGGGATGAGGGAAAAACTTTCAATTGCCTTCGATAAGAATGGTTTTATAACAAAAGAAAAGCGTGAAGGGGGTCTTTCCACGCTCTAAATTTACTTTTGAGTGTTTTCGTAATTTTCAATGGTACGTTCAAATTGATATTTTTCCTGTTGCGACCATTCAGAATCTTGCTTTCTCAACACGTCCTTAAAACACTTTTTCACATGACGTCCAAAAAGTCGATGACTATACTTTTTGTTACATTTGCCACACTTAACTCTGGCATTAGAAATCATACCAAAAAGAGTCACCGGCAAACACAAAAACAATATTCCAAATACAACTATTTTTTTCACAAAAGATCTCCCAGTTAGAAATAAAATTGAGTATTTGGCTCACATTCTCACAGAAAATTCAAATGCCGTCAATACAATTTGTACATCTGCTTGAAAAAACAAAACATTATTCGCTCTTTGACCCCTTATTCAAAATGCCCTAGACTAAATGTGTGTAAAAAATAACAGCCTTATTTATGGAATACTCATGAACAAAAAGCAGCTTCTACTTTTAATGTTTATAGCAGTTAATAACTGCATATTTGCTGATCATTTCAGCATCTCCTTTGACTCCGTTAACAAACAGCGCATTCAACAGGAAGCACAAAACTGGTCACAAAAAGTAATGAAACTTGAATATAATGAAATCCAACTCCTTGCAAATGCTTTGTACAACTGCAACAAGCTCTCTAATAAAGATTTGCAAATTCGCCG
>CAYZEO010000055.1:0-2253 GCA_964477815.1 uncultured Pseudomonadota bacterium
CTTTAGTAAATGATAGTAATGATGGTCGTTCATAATTCTCCTTTTTTAATATTGTTTATAAACTTAACTGCATCCTGTATTTCGTCAAAGTTTTTGACTACATAATCAATGATGAGTTTTTTTACTATTCGCCCGCTTTCGTACTGATTACAGTGTATAATTTCTATAGGATTCAAACCTTTTTCTTGTCGTTCATCGTTGCGATTTGCGAGGAAGGTGTTAAACGCCTTGTTGTATGTGTCATTGGTGGCCTGTCCCCGTTTCACTGCAAAAATATCATTCATATCAGTTGTATTTTCGAGCAATAGATAAAAGTTTTTTGCCGGGAATTGGAACTCTTCCTTAAATTTTGCATGTCCCGCTCCTGAGATATTGTGTTTCATTTCCGCGAACCCGCCGCCGGCAAGGATGTCACCGCTTTTTTTCTCGATCAACAGCTCCCGCTCAAACATTATCGGGCACCCATTTTGCAGAGTGTCATTCGGAAAAATTGCGAACGTGTAATCTCCTGCAATTAGTGGCAATCTAACAACATTTTTGCGCGGTTTTACCTCATCTTTATAAGGAGCAGCAAAGTAGTTTTCGATGTGACTCTGTTGCTCCCTATAGTCGGTAATTAGTACACAATAGGTTTTTAACATTAGTTGTATTTTTGACTTTTGTATTTTTACTCCTTTGTGCAAATAATTAACCTTACTGTTAATTAAAATTTAATATCACCGGTTACCTGATTGAGGGCATTACTCAAAGATTTACAAACCTTTTGGTATTTATCAACATTTACTTCGGACTTAAAAACATCGTCATACGTAGCAAATATGCTCAAAATATCACTTCTTAAGTCGTTCATCTTGTCGGCTTCCGATTTATTAAGCTCATACTGTCTAGCTTGTTCGGCTTCAATACGCGCTCTTTCTTCAGCTTGACGGCGTTTTTCAAGTTCAGCAGCAAGACGCTTTCTTTCTGCATCTTTTTTCGCCTGTATTTTTTCAAGCTCTGCTCGCTCTTTTTCCTCGTTCTCGCGAACAAGCCGTTTTTTCTCTTGCTCGTCATCATATGCTTTTTTAGTCGCGGTATACAGATCAGTCCATTCTTTAGCTGATAGGCGTTTCATTGTGCTAAATTCGGCATTAACACCAAGAGCAAACATGGACTGTTGCCGTTGCTTGGCTATTTTATTGAGACGGTTTTCGCGCTTAATTCGCTCTTGCTCCTTGCGTTCATGTTCGGCGGCTTCCGCCTGCAGACGTTCATTTTCGGCTTTGATTTCGGCTTGCTTTTTATCAAATTTCGTTTTTTTGTCAAGGAGAATTTTGTGGATATTGTTATATTCTTCATTTGTGAGGGTACCAAGATTTATAAGTTTGAGATCCTCCCACCAAAAACTTGACAACGGCAATAATTCTTCTCGTCGTTTTGTTTGCAATTGGTTTACTCGTTCACGTTCAAGGCGGTCAAGCTCTTCCTGCGCAAGCCGATCTTGTTCAGCTTGCCAAGTCGTTTTCTCTGCTGTTAGGTACGCTTGCCAAACTTTTTCGGTCATTCCCGACAATGGTATTTCGTGAGCATTTTCGACGTATTGTGAAAGGATTTCCTGCCGTTCAATTTGCAAGGCTTCTTTTCGTTCTTTTTCCTTGTTTACATACCAATTTTTGAGATCAGAGAGTTTCACTTCCATTTCCTGACAATCAACTTTTATTCGGTTCCCGCTTGCGTCAACGTATTGACCGGCTCTAAGATAATAAACCTTCTGGGCTTTACGAATTCGATCTGTGCTTGTTCGGATTTTAACAACGTGCTTGAGGAGTTCACCGGCTTGTTCACATACTTCAGGTGTTATTTCCGCATTGATCAGAGTTTCATATATCTTGTGTACCGCGTTTTTTTCTGCGATTTTAGGAACAAAAGCTTTTTCGATTGAGCTCTGTTGTTCCGGTGTTAGCGTTGTTTGTATTTCACTTTTTATTATATCTGACATTTTTCCTCCCTATGCCAATTTAATTGTAAGGCTTGTTTTTTTATCTAACTCTTTTACACCATCCGGTAAATCATAGCCATCTTTGACAAGCTTTTTTATCTCTGTTTTCGACACTTTGACCTCAACGGTAAAACATTCTTGATACGACTGCAAAAGTAGTCGATTCTCTGAGTTTTCTTCGGTGATTAGGCCAACAACAGCCAATGTAAGGCGGTTTTTGAATTCCTCAACATCAAAACCACCGGATTTTTTTGACGTGAAGCACTGCATGGTAT
>CAYZEO010000056.1:0-2213 GCA_964477815.1 uncultured Pseudomonadota bacterium
TCTTTTTTTTTTTTATCACCAATGAAATACTTATAGGGTGCAACTATTACCACAAATGTATCATGGGAAAACGATTATCCAAACAAAGCATCCAAACCATCGCGTTACACCGCATTACTCGACTTTTTATGCTAGCTGAAGAACAAGCGAAATACCAAAACTATGACCTTGCAAACCGTTATATCTACCTCGCCAGAAAAATAGCTATGAAATGCACTATTTCAATCCCAAAAATATTTAAACAAACCTATTGCAGATATTGCTATCACTATCTACTCCCAGGAAAAACCTGTCAGATCCGTTTTCATAAAGGAAGAAAAATAATAACCTGTTATCACTGTAAAAAACATATTCGCTACCCCCTTCCTAAACCTTGAACACAGCCGCTAGGCTTAAATAAGGAATGTACTATTACCGAATCTTACATTCATACTTTATCAGAGTATATATGGAGATAGTAAACCTATGACAACCGTGTATGATGTCCCCTCAAAAGACTTTATCGATGACGTAGCCAAAAAACTGAGCAAAGATGCCCAGTTTACCATGCCTGAAGCCAATCGATATTCAAAAACTAGTGTTGCTCGAGAGAACTCACCAGAGAATGATGATTGGTGGCATATCCGATGTGCATCTATTCTTAGAAAGATTTACATGAATAATGGAATTGGTATCGAATTACTCCGGGCTGAATACGGGGGAAAACGTGACCGCGGCTCAAAACCATACAAAGCACAAAAAGGAAGCGGAAGTATTGTCCGCCGTGCGGTTCAACAACTTGAACAAGCTGGATACGTGAAAAAAATCAAGGGAAAAGGACGATTTATTACCAGTAAAGGACGAGCGTTTCTCGATAACACAGCAAATGAAGTACTCCCCCAGCTAAAAGACACCCATCCCGGGTTAGAAAAATATTAAATAACAGAATCATGTAGGGTTTTGTTGCACTATGGATGAAGATCTTGAAAAACTTCGGAAAAAACGCCTACAAGAACTCCAAGATCAAGAAATCATGCAACAGTCCTTAGAAGAACAACAGGATACACAACAAAAACAGTACGAGGAACAAAAAAAACAGATCCTCCGAGGTATCCTTGACCAAAATGCACGGGTACGACTCAACAACATTAAATTAACCCGCCCACAAATCGCTGAACAAATAGAACAACAACTGATTCTTCTTGCACAAAGCGGGCGATTACAACAAAAAATAACCGATGCGCAACTCCGACAGTTGCTCGTCAAACTCCTCCCAAAGAAAAGGGATATAAAAATAGAAAGGAAGTAACATGCTATGTCCACGCATAAAACATTAGGAAAAAAAACCCGATTAAACAAGGCGACAAAAAGCAATCGTCGTGTTCCAGCATGGATTATGATTAAAACAAACCGTCGATTCACTCGTCATCCCAAAACAAGGAACTGGCGGAGAAACAAATTGAAAAAAGCATGATGATCTATGGCAGAAGAAACCACTGAACGCATATATGTAATCCCTTTGAAAAGAAAGGGATACAAGGCATCAATTGCTGCACCCACTGCAGTCAAACGAGTAAAACAGTATCTTCAAAAGCACATGAAGGCCAATGAAAAAGATATCTGGATTGATGGCTCACTTAACAATGAACTTTGGAGTAAAGGCAAATACAAAATGCCCAACAAAATCCGAGTGAAAGCAGTAAAATTTGAGGACGGTGTTGTTGAAGCATATCTTCCTGAACTTGAATTTGAGAAATCACGCCGAGAAATCCTCCAAGAAGAAAAAGCAAAGAAACAACCCATTCTTCGAAAAGAAGAGGAAATGGAAGAAGAGATGGAAGAAGACATCTCTGGAACTGAGGATTACGATGTGGTGCCTACTGCCGATGGCGATGTAAAGATCAAAAAGAAGAAACAACCAAAGGACAAAGAAGAGACAGACACTGAAGAAGAGGAAACTGAAGAACAAAAAACACCCGCGAAACCAAAGGAACCAAAAAAAGAAACAACAAAGAAAACCACTGAATCAAAAGACAAAGAACAGAAGAAACCTGAGAAAACAACAAAGAAATCAACAGAAACACCCAAAGAAACCAAAGAAAAACCTAAAGCTGCCTCATCGGATAAAAAAGAAACAAAAAAAGAAGATAAATCCGCTGAAAAACCTGTTAAAGAGAAAAAATCAGAGGAGAAATCTGAAAAGTGATTGTTTCGTATGTTTGAACGCTTTGATT
>CAYZEO010000057.1:0-2105 GCA_964477815.1 uncultured Pseudomonadota bacterium
AAACTCAAACAAAACCCGGAATGTTTTTGTACTATTTTTCACAAAATGATGAATTTATTACAAAAATGCCTGATCTATTTTTTTGTCCGTACGATCAAGCACATAGAATTAATAGCACAAAGACCCGCAACATAGCACAAACAATAACAACCAGTTTAACCAATGACACAAACAAAAAACTGTTTGCCTTTCACGGAATATATGGACTACCGTTTCGACCGCTTATTGGCGTTAAAGCTCCAGCTGTTGCTCTTGAAATTGGACTCAAGGAAAAAACAGAATGGAAACGATATATCCAACCGATAACCGAAAGCCTTAAGGCAATTATAAAAAATGAAAAAAATTAACTACTTCATTTTTTCTCTTATTTTTTTTGTCATTGGAGCCTTATTTCTCGCCTACAACCAAGGTTTTATTATCATACGTTCATCATCTTACAAAACGGAAACAAAAAACGCCGCACACAACGTGCGAGCACACAAAAAAAGGGTAAAGCTGATTTTTTGGCACAACAAAAAGTGGAACACCGAACATGTAGACATCTTACAAACCAATGATGATGCACAGACAATACAACACCTAATCAACGCTTGGCTAAACCTACTTGACGAAGAAAATATCATGAACAAAAAAGTAACATTACAATCCGCGCTGCTAACACCAAACCGACAACTATATCTATCGTTTGACAGAAATCCATTCGATGAACAAAATCAAACTTATAAAAAATGGATGTGGACAGAAAGTTTATTGAAAACAATTCGAGAGAACAGCATTTCATTGCAAAATATCCGCTTTCTTGTTCATCATCAGGCTATGCAAGATAACCATCTTGATTTTTCCAACTCCTGGCCAATCTCTGGATTTTTGTGTATCAAAGACTAAGAAGTACCCGCCTATTTTTTTAAAAGATCCTTCAGTTTATTTTGCATTTTACACATCTTTTCGTGTCCATGCGCAAAAGATTTTAAATCCTCAGGTTCTTTAACGAATTTTTGCAGCTCTTGCTTTTCGTCTCCACTTAGCCCCTTAGGATTGTTCATGAACTTGAATAGCAGTTTATTGACATGATCTTGATTTTTTTTCAAATAACAACGCAACCTTTTCTCTAGCCCTTTTTGCGTTTCAACGGCCATCTCAAGCCCATACTTTAACTTAATAATTGGCTCAGAATCGAAAGCATATTCTTCGTAAAGACTTTCTTCAGGATACCGAACCCAACGTTTCTTGTAATAATGTTTGTAGAGGTAGTAAACACCAACAACAATTCCTGTAACAGCTAAACTGGCAACACCACACCAAAACACAGCGGGAGAAATAGAATACCTAGCAGACTGCTGATCAATCTTTTCTTGCAGTGCGTTTTTTTTTGAATTTAGCGCCGTAATTTCTGAATAGAGCGCTTTACATTTTTCAGTAAACTGCTTTTCTACACTCTCACCTTGTTTTTGAAACAAGTTAAATATCCCTTGGACAATCGCAGTCGGCCCTACTTGCCCTTTTTTACAATTGCAAATCTTTTTATCTTTCCAAAAAAAAGGAATCTTAATAATATCTTTAAAAAAAGAAACAACACCAGGATAATCATCAGGCACTTTTACACAATAACAAAAGCAACAGTTTTTAAGATCCACTGGAACATTATCTGTTTTCTTATCCACCCCCCATGCAGAAAAACTGCCAACCAAAAACCCCAAAAAGACTAAAAACTGCCGTTTTGAAAAAATCATGTTAATAAAAATTCCCTTCTAAACTACCAACGGCTTGCCATCAGTCTCTTCTCCCGACTCTTTCTCTTCTTTCCACCTTCGCTGTTTGTTTTTTATGTCTTTTTCGAGCTCCTTCTTTTTTTTCATTTTTTGCTCAAACGTATTAATCAACTCAGGGCTCAACCATTGACGAAGAACTTGTTTTTCATTTTCTGAGAGTCTATCAGGATTATCCATGAACTGTTTGAGAAGGGCATCATTATTTTTTGATCTTCCCTCCGCCATTTTCAATAGCACAGCCCCTCCACCATTTAACTCTCCAACAGTTTTTTTAAACAAGGTTCTTTGTTGAGATAATTTTCTCGGCTCATCTTTAACATATCTGGAGAGATTTTT
>CAYZEO010000058.1:0-1821 GCA_964477815.1 uncultured Pseudomonadota bacterium
CGAGCGCCTGAGTAGCAATGAAAAAGAAAAAGACTTATTTAATTTCATTCATTTCAATCATTGACTTAATGGTAATTGCTTATTACGGTTAACAGAAAAAGCGATTCAAATGTCTTTTCCTTACACCTGCCATCAGTGCAATAAAACATACTACCTAAAACAAAGAAAGACGAACTCAAAGTTTTGTTCAAAAAAATGTCTAGGAGAATCTCTTAGTAGTCGTGTTAAAAAAACAATTTATCATTGCCTACAATGTGGAAAAAAAGGTGAATCAAATCCTTGTAGAGCTAAAAAACAAAAATACTGTTCTAGAATATGCCAAAATTCTTATCAATTAAAAAAACGCTGGGAACTAAAAAAAGAAAGTGATTCTCTAATTTCACAAACTGAAAAGGACAGAATTCTTCTAGATAAAATCATTAAAAATTTAGAAGAGAATGGGGAGTGTTTAGTTTGGAAAAAATACAGAGATAAAGATGGGTACGGTTATGTTTCATTTATGGGGAGTGGAAGTCTTCGAGTGCATAGGGAAATATATAGAATATTAAATGGAAAAATACCTTCTGGCATGTTTGTTTGTCATTCTTGTGATAATCCACCTTGCTGCAATCCAAAACACCTTTTTCTTGGAACTCCAGAAGAAAACACAAGAGATATGTTAAAAAAAAGAAGACAATTTAAAAAGATATCAAATGACGATGTTAAAAAAATAAGAGAGCTAAAAGTTGATGGATTTTCAAACAAAGAAATAGCAACTAAATATAATGTAAACGAACGAACAATCTGGTCTATAACAACAGGTCGATCACGAAAAGAAGTTTAAAGGGGGCTATTGCCCCCTTAATATTTAATACCAGAGAATACCTTTTCCAACTCTATCAATAGTTCCACGTTTTGTTTCTGAGCCTATAGGAGCAGCTTTAAACTCTTCTGCTAACTTTTTCAATAAAGGTTCTGTAATTTCTTGAACTTGTATTTCTATATCTATTGGCCTGTACCCGTCATTCTTTTTAACAATTTCGTCATATGCTCTTTTTTTTATCCTAGCAGCTTTGTCAAAAGACTGAAGGTTTCTAATTACTTTTGTTCTTCCATCCTTACTTTGAGCTAAAGTTGGAATAGTCTGTAAAAAATACTTAATATCGTTATCAGTTATTCTCGCACCAAAAATATCTTTAACGTTTTTAATAAAGTCAGTGCTTAATTTATCGAGCTCCTGAGCATCCGCACTCATAATTGCTGTTAAATCCAAACCAAAACCAAAAATACCCTTTTTCAGTGTCTTTAATAAGTTGTTAAATAAAGGAACTCCAAGAGATCCTTTTTCATTTAATACCGCAATTCTCTCAAGTCGTTTTGCTGAATCGACAGCTGACTTATACGATTTAGATATATTATCTCCGTAACTTTTTGTATCTTTGTGTGCTTCTCTTCTGTCAATGATTGATTGTTTTTTTTCCTCTGCGGATATCTTTGCAGCTTCTTGTCTCTGTTGAAGCTTTTCTTTTTGTTCAAGCTTTGCAAGCGCAATTCTGTCTTTAGTAGAAAGCCTTGGTTTTGTTAAAGCATCTCGAAGCGTAGGTCGCTGTGCTATTTGAGCTACACCTTGTACCGACTGTTGTTGTTGTGTTTCTTGTGTTTCTCCAGGAACAACCTCTGATAATAGTTGTGCTCCTGGAATACTTTCAACTCCTGCTTGTTGCGAACCTTGTGAGCCCAAACCTAACGAACCTAAAGCTTCTCCTACCCCTGAAGACTCAGCACCGCTTAAATAATTTTTAACTACTTCAGATTGCAAAGCAGGAGGAAGTAAAGATACCT
>CAYZEO010000059.1:0-1781 GCA_964477815.1 uncultured Pseudomonadota bacterium
ATCCTTACGGTAAAACCAACAATCTCGTCATTGCCATGTTAAAAAAACACGGCTATCGAGCCGCATTCACCGTTAATCAGAAATCGAATCCTTTTTTTATTGATAAATACAAAATCAATCGCACGGCTATTTACGGCAAATATGATATTGAGAAGTTTAGAAAGAAACTGTCCGTATTCCAACGCATGGAATTGAAATGAAAAGGTTATTACCCATTTATTTATCGTTAATGGTTCTGTTTTTTTTCACCGGATGCGCAGGTATGCGGGAGTTTTTCGTCGATATCACAGAAAAAAATGCAAATAAGAATAATGAAAAAGCGCCCGAGGGCACTCAAGCTTTACCCTATTCTTCTTTCCTGGAAAAAGCACTGGAATATGAAAAAAAAGATGAATTGCAAACCGCCCTTTTTTACATGCAAATTGCCGGCACACTGAATCCCAACAGCACAAAAATTCCTGAAAAAATAGCCTCTTTAAAATCGACCATTAAACATAAAGCACGGCAGCATTTTACAAAGGGTGTGAAATTTTGTGAAAAAAGAAGATTCAAAGACGCACGAAGGCAGTTTTTGACAACGTTGAGATATTCCCCTGATCATAAAGAAGCGATAGACTATCTCAAAAACAGGTTACATTCAAAAGAATACCAAAACTATAAAGTCGAAGGAAAAGAAACCCTTAAAGATATTTCAAAAAAATTCTACAAAGATCCCTCAAAAGATTTTCTGATCGCCTATTTCAATAACATTAATACCGGTAACCCACCCGGGTCCGGGACCATTCTTGAACTTCCCGTACTCAAAACAAAATTTAACCCACCCCCTATCGATATCCGTATTGAACTGATAAAAGCGGAAAATCTTTTGAAAGAAAAAAGAAGTCAGGAGACGCTGGATATTGCAGAAAAAATTCTTGAATATGATCATTTGAACAAAAAGGCATCTGATTTGAAAAATTCCGCCTATTATCAGATGGGAATGGAGTTGAGCGGACAAGAAAAATATCCGGAAGCCATAAAGATGTTTAAAAAAGCAGCTCCAGAATATCAAGGGGTCAAAGAAGCCATACAACAGGTAATTAACAAAGAGTTGATCAAAGCCAAAAACTTTCTAAAACAAAGACAATATGAACAGGTATTCGCTGTGGCAGGACAAATTTTAGATGATGACCCATCCAATAAAGCGGCGGAAGATCTGATTAACACCGCTTTTTGTCAGCAAGGCAAAGACTTGATCATTCAACAAAACTATACCCAAGCATTAAATGTGCTGAATAGGGCAAACCCTCAACATGATTGCGTTAAAAAAACCATATCTGATGTTTACAAAGCCAAGAAGAAACAGGCTGAAGTTCATTACCTAAACGGCGTCAAACATTTTTTGAATGAAGAATTACAAAGTGCCATACAAGAATGGGAAAAGACGTTAGCCCTCAGTCCCGAGCACAAAAAAGCAAAAAAAAATATCAATAACGCCCGCAGCTTGCTGGAAAAATTAGAAAAAGTCAAATAGTCTTTCCGAGGTAAAAACCTAAAATCTCAAGAACCAACTTAGGGGTTTCTCCCAAATTGGAATAATGGCCCCGGTGAAAAAGTTTCACTGGGGCCATGGAAGTTGCATTAACCAGGAACTATTAGAAAATATTAATTTCAAACAATTGTAGGATTTTCTAGACGTTTAATATTTCATATACTCTTGCGGAGTGTTTTCGGCAATATACTTTGTCGCATTATAAATACAAGTCCTGATCGCCTTTTCCATGGGAGTCTTTGCAAAGCCC
>CAYZEO010000060.1:0-1764 GCA_964477815.1 uncultured Pseudomonadota bacterium
ACGGTATCACCATAAAACACTCATGTTTTGCAGCTGCAGGCGTTGTTTCGGAACACCGAGATCGATGCAAACCAACTAATCTAGATTTTGTTATCGATGCAAATGAATTGATTAAAGATACAGAACTTGAATGTGCAACACTTGCAAATGATTTTGAAATAATTGGACATGGACTAATGCTTCTTAAACCAGAAAGTCTTGTCCAAGTAAAAAAAGGTATACACCATAAACGATACCCGAAGGCAATTATTGGAGCAGGAACCGGACTAGGAAAATGCATCTTGCAGTGGCATGAAACATTAAAACGCTCTATGCCGCTTGCCTCAGAAGGTGGACACGCCGATTTTGCAGCTCAGGACGATACTGAATTTGAACTAATCAAATTTATAAAAAAAACGGAAAATAGAGATTACAACATCTCTTGGGAAGATGTTCTTTCTGGAAACGGAATCGGGAGAATGTATCGATTCTTTTCCTCTAAAGCGAACAACCAACGCATGAACAAAGATCTAAAAGAAAACGGCTTACATCCAGACAAAATTTTTGCAAGCAAAGATCTTGATGAGCATAGTGAAAAAACCTACAAGCTTTATTCAAAAATCTATGCTCGCTGTGCAAAAAATTTCGCACTAGATTCTCTTGCTCTTGACGGGGTATACATTGCCGGCGGTATTGCCACAAAAAATCTTGAACTGTTTCAACAAAAAATATTTTTGGATGAATTCATAAATTGCGGAAAACAAAAAGATCTGCTCAAGAATATACCGATCTACGTGATTATGGATTATAATGTCAGTCTTTACGGAGCAGCTCAATTCATGTTGCTTGAAAAAACCTGTTTATAAAAAAAGTCCTCCGATTTTTTTTCGGAGAACTTTTTTATAGAACAACAATTATCGATAAAAGCTTGAACCAACAACGTAGTTGACACCATCCTTTTTAACTTTTTCAAGATAGGCTATTTTTGTTTTTCCTTTTACCTTATAGGTCGTGGCACCGGGACCATCTTTCACTATCTTGATAAAGTTTTTAATGTATGGCACACCCTTGTCGTCTTTAATCCGAGACATATCACGCCAAATCAGATCATAATCCTGGCCATATGCGTAGCATACACCGTTAAAATCAAACACAAAAACACTTAGATCGCCTTTTACAAAATCACCGCCTTGCTTTACAAAAACCCCTAAAGCCTGTTCTTTTGTTGTATCTTCCATCGAACTAACAGCGCTTTTAACAAGAAGTTGCATCATTTCTGGTTTCGAAATAGGGTGCAATCCCGAGCCAATTACAAATCGACGGGTACCTATCTCAACAAGTTCGACGTATACATATCGCGAAGCATTATTGTCTTGATAGTCAATCCAGCCCCCACCGGCCTCTGCCTTGTCAATCATTTCACGCACAAAATATCGCCCTGTATCATCTTTTAAATCAAATTGATTTCTTCCTATAAAATCTGGATTTCCTCCGTGCGCAATTACCTTACCTTTCATATCGTACAAAAACAAAAAAAGATCTCCATAACGAAAATCTGTTTTTCTCTTTGATGTAAATTCATCAATCGATTGTGAAACACCATGCATTTCTAAATATCTAAAACCTTTTTTAACAAGCTCCATAGCTGCTTTGCGATTTGCCGTAGTGTAGTAACCACACGCAATAAAATAATTTCTTCCTTTGTTGTCAGTAACCTTTTTCGCATAAGTCATTTTTGGAGCATTTTTGGAGGTATATTCAACCCAAACACCATTGATCGCTTTT
>CAYZEO010000061.1:0-1723 GCA_964477815.1 uncultured Pseudomonadota bacterium
ATCTTTAGTGCCTTAATCACAAGCCCCTACGATAAAAAACAAGAAGTTTTTGGCCACTATCAATGAAAAGTGAGTTTAGGTTGCTGTATTTGTATGGGTACTGTTCCGGTACGCAGGATTCGATATTTTGCGGTAAATTGAAAGCAATGATTTTTTTTCCGGTTTTTGTATGCCAAATAGAGTGCCTGCCATTTTTATTACGGATAACAAATTCTTGTCCGTCATTAATAATGCCTAGCGAAGGGTTTAAATCTTTAATGTTGATTTTTTGGAGTTCTTCTCTGGTTTTTATGTCCCAAACAATAATTTGTCCAAGCTTTGTAAGGGCAAGCAGATTTTTTCCTTTATTAATAACTCGAAATTCTTGTATTTTTTTATTGAGCCCAAAGGTTTTGAGGCGTTTTTGATTGTGCAAATTCCAAAGCTGAATGGGGCCGTCATATAGATGAATCCAAGCCATCTCTTCGTTAATTTTTTTTATAGTATACGTAAGTTCCTCTTTGGTTTTTTTGTCTCGTACAATAGGATATGGGGGTTTTTTAGGTATCTTAAAGGTTTTGAGGCGTTTTCCATCTTGTAAACTATAACCTTCAACTTTTCCGGTTCTTAGATAAATAAAAATATTTTTTTTGTCCACAATGTCTTTTTCAAATATTTTCTTGAAGGTTTTAAGTACTTTGCGATTTTCTATGTCTATAAGAACGCCTCGAGTTGGAAAGCGATTAAAGGAAAAAAACTTTTTTTCATCATCAGTAAGGATTATTGAATATGGCTTCTTAAACTTAAAAGGGGGGGGGATTTTGATTGTTTTAATTTTTTTGCATGTTTCCGTATCCCAAAGAATAAATTGACTATTATAGCCCCCTAAAAAAAACTTTTCTTTCTTGAATGTTTTTATTGCATAAGCTAAACCATCATCAGGGCTTCCTTTGAATTCTTTAAGTATTTTGCCCGTTTTTGTGTCAATGAGGTAAATTGATGTTGTTTCCCGGTCCGGTATAAAAAGAGTGGCCCTATCATTCTTAGGATATTGAAAGTTGATAGGAAGGTTACATGAAAAGTCTAATTGAATTGGATAAATTCGAATTGGTTTCCCTACAACCTTTCCAACAAGTGCCAGTTTCAATTTTTTAAAGGCTTTGCTTTCTAGTTTATGTCCCAGTAAATCGGCAGTTTTGATGATCATGAAAATTGTTAACTTATTTTCTACCTCATATGGACTAATTTTGTCGGATGCGATATCAAGCAAGAGTCCAATAAGTTCTATTATAAGCTTTTTATCTTTCTCCTTTGGTTTGAGATTCTCATTTATGTAGTTGGTTATGTTCCATATAGTTTTGCCGCCCTTTGTTTTTATCTTAGTTTTTAACTTTTCTTTCATTCTCTTTTCTGCTTCGTAGTTTTCAAATTGTTTAATAACCTTTTTGCTTACAGGGAAGCTTTTGTTAAAAACCTTTATAAAGTATTGATGAGAGCCTGTTTTTTTTGTGGATGGGGGTTTTTGGGAACATTGACTTGAGGTTGAAATTAGGATTGAGAGTATAACAAGTGAGATTTTAAAATATTTTTTCACGGTCATTTCCTTTTTTAATACATGAACCTATCCGAAAAATGTAAATCTTTGAAATTTTAGGATTCGGTTATTTGTCCAACCAGGAGTAGACTTCCTTTTGTAAAAAAGAAAAAATTATAAAAGGAGAACTCATGGCTGGATACTTTAATG
>CAYZEO010000062.1:0-1721 GCA_964477815.1 uncultured Pseudomonadota bacterium
CTGTCTGGATTGAGATTAGATATTAGATACATAATATGTTTGGATAGAGACAAGTGTGGATTTTTGCCTATATTTGGAAAAAGTTTGTATAATGTTAGGTAAAAATTATTTGGGGATTTGGCATATAATAGTATGTTGGTAGTATAACAAAAAGTTGACATTTAGATCTTGAAATATAGATAAAAAAAGCATAGAATGACTCAGAGAACCCTTAATTAATTAAAAAAAGGAGAGTCACTCTATGCTTGCACTGCAATTGTGTGAAAAGTTTTGTATACAAGTAAATATACCTCAAAGTGAACAAAAGATCAATGATTTAATTGATATTTGTCAGAAGTCGACTCGTTTGTTTTTTCAAGTGTTCTTTGAAAAGCTCATGTTGCACATTCAGACCCAACTGCTGGTTCATGTACTTGGCAATGCCTGGAAGCCTTCACAGCACATCGTGGCGCCATGGGCCTGCCCTCGCTGCGGAAGTCGCTATGGGTTTAGCAGGCGCGGCAAACGAACGCGCATAATGAAAACATCTCATGGTAAAGTACGCTATCCGTTGTTGCAGCTTACGTGCAAGGATTGTCAGAAAACATTTTCGCCGTTTCCTGTGCTGCTTGGTATTCATTCACGACATCAGTTCACACAAGAACTTGAGCAAAAACTATGCTCGATTGTCAAAGATGTTTCATTTTCAAAAACGGCCAAGATTGCAAATCTGATGTGCGCTCTTCGCCTTTCACCTTACAGCGTTCATAGAGTAGTACAGCGCTATGGCGCACAGGCAAAGATTGTTGAGAATTTGCGCACGATAACTCGTTTAGAATCAGATAGTACCAAGATTAAAGCATCAGCCAATGAACGTGGCATTGATGTACATATTGCCCTTGCTGTTGGCGGTTCCACGTGCAAAGGCAAACGTGTTATTCGAGACAAAACCCTTGCCGTACTCGAAGTAGCCAAAAGCCCGGAAAAAACAAAACGCCTGCTGAGGCAGTCACACATTGACCAAGTCATCGTTGATGGCCATTCTGGTCTGGAACGATACATTGAGGAAAATAAATTACCAATCACCGTGCAACGGTGTCTGTGGCACATTCCACGCACAGCTGGGCACATGCTTTGGAAAGACGGCCTCAGCGCTGATGCTGGTCGCGCTCTTGTCAAACCGATGAAAACATTTTTGTTTGATGAATCGTTACCTTTACACGAGCGACTTGAGAAATACGATGCGCTCACAGATACCGTGCGTATGAGGAACTACAACAGCACATGCACATTTCTTGAAAATGCTCGAGCAAACCTGTTCACGTATAAACAGTTTGCTGATCAAGATAACTATGGGCGTACTATCAGTGTTGTAGAGCGCCAGATGCGTGAAGTGAATCGACGCATGGAAAATGGCGCTCGATGGACACCCACAGGCGCGCAAAACTTATTAACCTTAAAATTTATTGAAGAACTTAATCCGATATCATATAACTATCTTTGGAGCATAAGAAAAAAACGTAAATCATCTTTTCAGGTCATTCTATGCTAAATGTCAACTTTTTGGAACTCTACCAAATTATTATCATTAGCATTACATAAGAAGATATCTTATTTAATCTATAATCCTTCATGTTGCTTCCAGTTTTCCCAGCTTTGAATCCACTCCTGAGCATTGTCAGGATCCCAGTTATTCTTATTTTCTAAATTTTCATCTCCGCATAAATTCATATTGACCTTTT
>CAYZEO010000063.1:0-1672 GCA_964477815.1 uncultured Pseudomonadota bacterium
TCTCAATACTCTGATTAATTGTTTTTTTTGATTGAGTATTTGATTTCTTTGTCTTTTGGACTTTGGATAAATAACTATATCTCGAGGTTTTGATGATCATATTTCAAGATTAAAAAAAAGCAGCATGAATTAAAAAAATAGTTTGACAAAGTTAGAGAGATCTGTGGCGCGCTTTATTAACATAAAGCGCGCCAATGTCCTTAGTGAAAATGTTTTTGCTAAGGAACTCAGATGTTAGACCAAATCGAAAAACTTCGTAAATTCCGCGAGGAACTGTATCATAATTTTCCCTATCGTGCAGATGCCTTATTCAATCTTTTGGATGCTCTATGCGCCAGTGGTCATCAATGCCGTAGCGTTATAGAGCTGAGTGAATCACCTGTGTTCTCAAGAAAATACAGCAGTATTACAGACGGCATTGCTGATGGATTAAGCCAGGCTTGCTTTTCTGATATAGAAAAACTTATATTCAAAACGACCACTGAGCCGGAACAGCCAACACTTTTTTTCGTTGATGCAACACCTAATCCACGACCATTTGCGAGAAAACTACCTGAGAGGAGCATGGTTCACTCTCCAAACCCTGCACCAGGAAATAAACCAGTTTGTATTGGTCATCAATATTCTTTGCTCACTATGGCTCCGGCACATCAGGAGTACGCTGATAGAAATTGGCAAATTCCGTTATCTGTAAAAAGAGCCGGTCTTGATGAAAAATCCAATGAGGTGGGAATGCAACAACTTTTGGAAGCCATTGAGAAACACGAGCTCGATGATAAACTCACTATCAATGCCAGTGACTCACTGTATGGGACAGAGCCATGCCGACAGGCAGCCAGCAGTAAAGAAAACCTGGTTCATTTGTTTCGTCTTGCTAATCACAGAAACGTCTATTGTCTACCTGATGATGAAGACAGAAAAACCAAGGGTGCGGGACGTAAAAAAGTCTATGGTAGAAAAGTTAAGCTGTCCAAATCAGAAACCTATCCAAAACCAGAATCAACAAGCTTTATGGAATTTACAAACAAAAGAGGCAAGCGCTATCAAGCAGAGTTAACGCTGTTTACAAATATGTTATTTCGTGGCTCCAGGGGTTTTCAGGCTGAAAATCACCCATTTAATATCGTTCGGGTTGTTGTTCGTGACAAAAATAATAATCTTGTTTTTAAAAGACCTCTCTGGATAGCTGCTCAAGGTAAAAGACGTCATGAGCTCTCTACAATGTTTATTTATCAGTCGTATCGCCAACGCTATGATATCGAGCATTATTTTCGTTTTGGTAAACAAAAACTGTTGATGAACAAGTACCAGACCCCCGATGTCCGACACGAAGAAAACTGGTGGAGACTCACAGCATTGGCCTATGTTCAATTGTTCCTCGCTAGCAAGCTGGCAGATTCACTGCCAAGACCATGGGAGCGATATCTTCCTGAGTTTAACAAAAACAGCAGTCAGTCCTCAAAAGAGGTTAACTCTCCATCGCAAACACAGCGATGTTTTGTTAATATTCTCAAAACTATCGGTACACCCGCCAAAGAGCCTGTACCAAGAGGTAAACCTAGCGGTCGTTCTGCAGGGGAGACACAAGCGAACAGGAAATTACAATCTATCCATTTCAAGACAAAGAAATCAAATACTCAATCAAAAAAAACAATTAATCAGAGTATTGAGA
>CAYZEO010000064.1:0-1672 GCA_964477815.1 uncultured Pseudomonadota bacterium
GCACTCATCATATGTTGCTTGAATGTTTTTTCTCCCGAAGACAAGAAAATCAAGCGCCAACATGCTTTTTTTCTTCTATATCCATGCTGATTTGCCCGTGCTTTTCCACAACCATTTGCCAAAAGATAAGCAGCTTGGCCTACTTCCATAGGAGACATTTGAGAAATTTCATCTAAACATAGAAGTGTATCATTATGCAACAATGCAGTACCCTCTAATCCATTGACAGTGGAACGCCAGGACTCCATATATTTTTCTCCACCCCAAACTGACGCAGCAACTCTTGTCGCCGTTGTTTTTCCGCTTGAACTGGGTGTAATTAAAAGTGCGGGGTTGAAGAAAATTTCAAGCAGCCTTTTGGCGACTATTCCAATATCGACCCCAATCTCCATTTGCTCTTAGTGTTCTCAAGGATAACATGTGTTCCGCTGTCTCAGGATTCCACCATGCTCCTGCAATTTTAAGTCTCTTTTGAATTACGGATCTATGACTGCTTTCAATTTCTCCAGATCCTATTGGCAAGCCTTTTTCAAGAGCATCTTTATAGTCTAAGCTGTTTTCTCTATTTTTAATGTACCTATAACAGGCTTCCACTGGTGTTTCTTGTTCTTTGGTTTCGGTATTTTTACCTTTTTTTTGAGATTTTCTCTCGTTTTTCTTTTCCCAACTGGCAGGCAATTGATTACGAAGCGTTGTTAGGACTTCTTTATGTCTGCCCGCTTTTAACAAATTTTGTTGTTCTATTCGCCATTCAATTTTTTGGCTTGACCATCCATGTTCAGCAGCTTTAGCTAAGTATTCACTTATATGAGCCTTTTGCAAAACTAGAAACGCTTTCTACTTGTGGCGGCATCAAATTATGCCTTGATATTGTCTCATCAATGGCTTTGGCCATTGAATTCGCCAATATCAAAGCATTCTCTGACGCCGGCACTTCGTAGAGAGCAGTTTCTAGTTTTGCAAAAGGCTCATATGATAAAAATCAACAAGATACTTTACGTGGTGACTAAATACTCGTTTCATCTGATCTTCTATCCATTTGGCGCCATCTCCTAATCCATGAACCTTTGTTTTTGATCCAAAACCCACTCTTAGTGCCGCACGAAATAATAAATCACCAGCTCGCTCCACACTTCCCATTGTTGCATAAAAAATTGGTGTTAATTGTTGAGCTCCTCTGGCGAAACATAACCGTGCTTCCTGCCATCGCAAACTCCGAGATTTTCTTTTATCTGGACGTCCCTCTTTTGGAATTGATGTATCTACCACAGGAATCATTGAACCGTCTGTTTCAGTAATAATTTGTTGTGCAGAGCCTTCCTCAAAAACTTCTTGTTCCACAAACTCAAAAATATTTTTTGCATGATTTTCAACAATACTCTGTATGGAGCTTAATGGTAGGTCAAGCTTATAATGCTCTACTATTTTTTTTTGAGCATCTTGAAACGACGTATCGGAGCCGAAATCTACAATTGCCCTTTGAAGATGATGCGAGTATGATCTACATACAACTCGAGCACTCAATGAAAATGGCCGTAATCTCTCGTTTGCCACCTTCATAACTATCTCTTCAATTTCTATTTTTCCGAATGTTGATTACCAGTAGAGCTTTTTTTTTCATGCTTTTTTGCTCTTGGATGAGTATTTTTAGCAAGTTTAATTTCTTTTTCAT
>CAYZEO010000065.1:0-1666 GCA_964477815.1 uncultured Pseudomonadota bacterium
AAGAGTTTTAAGCACAAAAATAGGAACAAAGCCTCGCAATTAATTTTGCGAGAGACTGTAAAGTAAACTGTGTAAACACCATCTTTGAACTCCTCTAATTGACATTCAGTCTTTCACCATAAAGAATAGCAAAATGTGACACAGCTTCTCTCCATCCATGGATGGGCTGTGTCCATTTTTTTGTAATATCCCGTATAGCTAAAAAAAGCAGCTTAAAAAGTGCTCCGTCATTAGGAAAAGCACTTCTTGTTTTAGAAACTTTTCTAAACTGACGATGTAAAGATTCTACAGCATTTGTAGTATAAATCAACTTTCTTATTGGTTCGGGAAATTGGAAGAACGTTTTTACATTTTCCCAATTTTTCACCCAGGGGTTAACAGCGAATGGATAGCGCTTAATCCACCTACTTTGAAACTTTTCTAAATTATTTTCAGCTGTTTTTAGAGAGGGAGCCCGATAAACATTTTTTAAATCTTGCATGAATTCTTTTATATATTTATGTGGGATATACTTCATTGAATGCCTTATAAGGTGAATTATGCATAGCTGAACTTCTGTATTTGGAAAGACTTCTTTAATGGCTTGAGGTAAACCCTTTAGACCATCTACACATGCAACAAAAATATCCTTAACTCCACGATTTTTTAACTCTGAAAAAACACTAAGCCAAAATTTTGCGCCTTCGCTTTCGCCTACCCATATTCCCAGAACTTCTTTTTTGCCTTCGTTAGTTATTCCTAGACAAGTATAAGCTGCTTTTGTAACAACTTTACCATCTTCTCTAACTTTGTAGTGAATTGCATCAAAAAAAGCTGCTAAATAAATGCTTTCGAGGGGTCTAGATTGCCACTCATTAGCCACAGATAATACTTTTTCTGTGATATGTGAAATCATAGTTGGGGATATATCTGCGCCATAAATCTCAAGTATATGCTCTTGAATGTCCCTTGTTGTCATGCCCTTTGCATACATAGAAATAACTTTTTGATCAAAAGAAGAAATGCTTGTTTGCCTTTTTTTGATTACCCGCGGTTCAAAGGTCCCATTTCTATCTCTAGGGACAGAAATATCCATTTCTCCAAATGAACTTTTTACATGTTTTGGGTTAGTGCCATTTCTACTGTTTCCTGATAAATAACCCTTTTTTTCGTGTTTTTTATATCCCAGATGTTCTTCCATTTCTTCGGCAAGCATTTTTTCTACCATTTTGCCGATAAGCCTTTGAACTAGGCCATTTTTCCCTGTGAGATCCTCCATTGTTTTGCACTTTTTTAATTCTGCGTCTAAATCAATTTTTTTCTTTTCTTGCATTGTCTGCAACCTTCTATGTTAAACAGTTAATAAACAAAGCAATCAAGAGATGCTTCATCACCTCTTGATTACTCTAACATTTAATTTCTGTTTACACAGTTTTATTTACAGACCCTATATATATTAGAAACAAAGGGGTTCTACCCAAAAACAGTTGCTCCGCTTCTCCGTTTTGTTGAGCGCTTAGATTATTCTATTTAAAAAAACTTATGCAAAAGTTATTGTGTTATTATTATGGCATCTGTGTGATAATTTATTTTTTGTTTTTGGAGCAATTTTTTTTCCCTAAATTTTGTTTGTCTTCTTGTTATTAATGAGTTGAATGCGACAGATAAGACTGAACTAGTATGCCCT
>CAYZEO010000066.1:0-1662 GCA_964477815.1 uncultured Pseudomonadota bacterium
ACAAAAATGACCCTAGATTTACAGGGAATAAAAAGGTATTAAAAAATTGTAATTTTCTTGGTGTAACATCCAATAACCCTAAAACAAAAGCTGATAAGCTTTTTGCCCATCACTTACCTTTTAATAACTTGGGGAATGACTGGATTAAATTTTATATTGATTCTGGATTTTGCGGTAAAGACACAAAAATATATTTAGTTAAAGAAAAATATTTGGATAAGGCTATGAAAATCGCTACATCCCAAAACATAAATTGTGAACCTTCAGGAATTGCTGGTCTTGCATTGCTTTTACAAATGAAAAATAAAATACCCAAAAAAGCTAAAATACTAATTGTTAATACCGGAAAAACAAAATACGAATAATTAAAATAATTAAAAATATTTTCAAAAAAGGCCTGCTTCTAAGAGCTGGGCCTTAAGGTGGCTGAGTGACTACCGTCGGTTATTCTTTTTTTGTTGCCAAATTGAGCAGATTTTCAGAAACCGCGGCAGTTGCAGGCCCAAGATCATTACTCGCGTCTTTGATTCGAGCAAGACCTTTGTCACCAAATTTTTCAGAGAGAATTGCGTCTCTGTCTAAAGGCTCCGGCGAACCATTGTTGCCAGGAGACTCAACCGCGTTACTGGGATGTCCCATTTTTTAATCCTCCTACTTTATTTTTTGATATTGTTCAGGGCAGTATTTCTGAGCTAATTGATCTATAAAGGCTTCGATTGAATCTTCCCCTGAAAAATCAAGGAAATATTCTGAACCCTTTATCATAGTACTGCCGGCTAAGACGTGGTATAAGCCACAATCAAATATTTTTTCTTTGTATTTTTTTTCTAATCCATTGCAAAATGCTATAATTTGTTCGTAGATATCAATAAAAGAATCTTCTGGCTCCAAAAGAGCACCTATCAAATTACGGCATTTTTGTTCTATTTTTTCATTATCTGCATTACTCACGTATCCTCCTCCTTAATATGTTGAAAATCCTTAACTAAAAATACCCATTATCTACCTTTAAAATAACGTAAAAACTACTTTTTGTCAATATGGCAGAATATAGCCTAACCCTTGCAAAAAATCAATTTTTCAGGTAAACTTTAACCATAAAAAATATCTGGCAGGGTAGCTCCCGCCTTCGCACTTCGTGCTATGGCGGACAGGCCGTTGGTCAAAAATATTACAGGATTAAGACCAACTTCGCTAGCACATTTTTACAATTTTAAAATATTATCTGGCAGGGTAGCTCAGTTGGTTAGAGCGCAGGACTCATAAGCCTGAGGTCGAGGGTTCAATCCCCTCCCCTGCTACTAGCAAAAATAATCTCAAAAAAATGTTTTTAACTGTTCATGGAGCAATTGGAGTTTTGATTGGTCAAAGTGTTAGTCAGCCAATTTTAGCTTTTGTTATTGGTTTTATTTCTCATTATATTTTTGATATAATTCCTCATGGAGATACTAATGCTCCTCAAAAATACAAAAACCCAATTCATATTGGGTTTGCAGCTATTGTTGATTTCATATTACTAATTGCTGTACTAATCTTCCTTGCTACTCAAGTCAATTTGTTTAGTTTAACAATATTTTTTGCAGTACTTGGTTCTCTTTTGCCAGATTTACTCCAGGCAGCTTATTTTTTTCTTGATAAAAAAGTTTTTGGGAACTGGCAAAA
>CAYZEO010000067.1:0-1641 GCA_964477815.1 uncultured Pseudomonadota bacterium
AGAATTGCATTTGCGCCCAGCTTGGATTTGTTGGGCGTACCGTCCAGTTCAATCATGAATCTATCCAATGCAACTTGATCTGCTGCATCCATCCCCCGGACAGCAGGTCCGATTTTATCCGTTATGTTTTTAACGGCGGTGGCAACGCCCTTTCCGCCAAACCGCTTTGATCGCTTATTCCGAAGCTCTAAAGCTTCACGTTTCCCCGTGGAAGCACCGGAAGGAACTGCCGCACGCCCCACAGCTCCGCAGGAAACAAAGACGTCTGCTTCAACTGTGGGATTACCTCTTGAATCGAGTATTTCTCTGGCTTTTACATCAATTATTTCGGTCATGTTTCCCTCCTTTAATGGGTATTGTCATGGTTGTAACTCGTATGAATTTCGCATGTAAAATGAACTCGCCCTATTTTGAAACGTTCGGCGACATTGTTAGTTTTGCAGCTTGACAAGATAAAAATAAATGTTACTCTTCTATTAATAGTATGTCAAGAAGCGGAAATACGATATCTTCTTTTATTTTTTAACCTTCAATACAGTATATGGATCGGTCTTTTTCACATTATTATGCAAAACTCAGATTTTTATTCCAATGTTCATCTTTTTGTTGCTGCGATTAGGGTTCTTACACACCAGAATTCTTCACCTCCTTCCATAGATCAGGTTTGCCGGATGATATCTTTTTCTTTGGAACAAGGTAGTTTCATCTGTAAAAAGCTTAAAGAGATCGAGGTTGTCGATGTGGTTGAGGGTGGCTTTGGGACCCGCCTTTTTATCAAAAACCATTTAAAAATAGAAGAAATTCCCAAAGGCAAAAAAGAGGACAAGCTAGAAGAATCGCTTAAAGTATTTCAAAATTCCAAAAAAGATTTTACCCAGAAAATAGAATCTATTAAGGCCAAGCAGGCAAAAAAACAAAAGGATCTTTTTGCCGAACTGGAGAAAAAACTAAAAAAAGGCTCAAAAAAATAGAGAGCATTCCATTCTTTCGTGATGATGGCATAAACGGGATGCCATTAATAAACTTGTATTTTCAAGGTGATGTAAATTTCCGAGGTGTTATAATTATGAAACAGTACCAGGAGGCAATTGAGAAATTTAAAGAGGCGGTAAAACATAAACCCGAAGATGCCCAGATATGGTGCAGTTGGGGAGTGGCGCTTGTGGAATTGCAGCAGTATCAAGAAGCCGTTGAGAAGTTTCAGAAGGCTTTAGACGTAGAGCCTGAATTTGTTCCTGCTTTGTACGGCTGTGGTTTTGCATTAACGGCTCTTGGCCGAAAGGAGGAAGCGTCTGAGAAATTTAAAAAGGCTAAAGAACTTGCTCCCGAAAGTGCAGGTTCAAGTTAGTTTCTCATCTCCTTAGGGTTGCAATCAGCCGTTTGGGTTCTTTAAAATAGCCAAATGCATCAATGATGCTTTTGCACACCACATGTGAAGATCGCAAGGTTTCAAAACAAGCGCCTTCCTCTTGAACCAACGCAATTCCCAAACGTGCTTCTTTTAGCATTAATCTGTCATTATTCCCATTACCGATACAAACCGTATGATCTTTCCCGATACTCGAAACATATTCGAGTTTGCTGTATGCTTGATCGTGTTTGGCTATTTTTACCAGCTTACAATTTACATTTTCCAATTCA
>CAYZEO010000068.1:0-1600 GCA_964477815.1 uncultured Pseudomonadota bacterium
AAGGCATGAAGGACATGTGTTTGCCGTACAAAAAATATGGCCATTTTTCAGTCATTTCTGCCCAATCAATAGTTCCGAATGCGTCTCTCCACCTCCAATGATCCCAAAAACAGGGCTTTTTCCTTGTTTTTTTGTGCAACTATTTCATGTGTGTAATTTGCTGTATAACCGTTTCCATCTCTGATACTTCTTCGTCCGTGAGCATGGTAAAATAAGACGATCTTTTCCGTTGGGATAAATTGCAATCATCACCGACATATATACATACTGTAATCGCGCCGCGCTTTAGCAGCAAAAAGGCCACCCCCTTAAATCGGGATCGTTATACACTGTCCCATGTGAGAGCATGGAGCTCTTACAATTAACGAGGTCTAAAAAGCCTCTATAAACATTAAGGAGTGACCATGAAACATTATGTTGGATTAGACGTTTCTAAGAAAGAGACTTTTATTTGTATTGTGAGCCTTTCCCGTTAGGTTCTGATTTTTTTGTTCATAACTGGTCGGACTATGTCCACCAACCGTCGCTTGTTGGTTTTATATAGAAAAATTATTCGTTTTTTTTCAAAAATTGCCCTAAATCATGATTTTTTATGTTCCTGAGCAATTTTTTGCTTATTTTATGGCAGGACTATCCCTAATCATTTTTTCTCCTTCAAATTTTTGAATAGCTTAAAGTATTTTTAAGCTGCTTGAACCAAGCTGCGCATCATTTTATGCTCGTTATCTAATGCTCGACCGTAAGCAATTGTCAACATAACGCATAAAGAAAGGCAGCACCGAGTTCTCATTTTTTCATAACCACGTATGTAGTGCTTTTCAAAGCCGAATGATGTATGAATTCGGCTATTGACCCTTTCAACACTACTTCGTTTGTTGTAAATCTTTTTCCACTTATAGCTCGAGCGAGCCACAGGAGTAAAAACTCGTCTATTTTCGTCCAAAGGAACTCGAACACCCGTCCTTAGAGGGCATTTTGAAACACACTTGCATTCACAACCATAGTGCGCAGATGGGCAAAGATATTTCAAAGCCTCTCTGTCGCCTTCAAATCCACCAAACGCCATCTTTTTTACATCACCGGTTTTGACACAGTGGCAAAAAACGTTTCCTTGATGGTCATAGGACATGTTGTGAAATTTGTAGTTGCTAAAAGAGCGAGTTTTCTCTCCATCTTTAGACATGTTTCTAATGTCGATAATCGCTTTAATTTTGTGTTCGTCCCATAAGTTTGAGATAAATGTTGAGCTATCATATCCCTTGTCTCCAATACCATGTTCACATGCTTTCAAGATCTCTGGATGGGTACACTTCATTTGCTCAAAGATAGCGGGCATTTCCTTAACATCGCTTGTAGATGCTTTAGTAAGCGACATAGCAATCGGCAATTCATAATTGGCATCAACAATGAGGTGTAGTTTAAAGCCAAACCAGGATTTTGTTTTTTCCCATGCTGTACCATCTTCGCGCATACCGCTATATTTTTTGACACCCCAGTCCGCATCGTGTTCTCCTCGTTGGTCCTCACTTTTTTTACCAAGCCTGCTACTGAGGCTTGATATTGGCTTACTGTCAAAAGCTACCTCGTTTCCAAAATTAGG
>CAYZEO010000069.1:0-1586 GCA_964477815.1 uncultured Pseudomonadota bacterium
CTGACAACCTAAAGTAAAAATACTGGAGTTTCTCTAGCCAAGAAATATTCTCGTTAAAAAAAACTCCCTCAATCCGCTCATCCTGACTACCCATTACACACAAATATCTCCTTAAAATTAGCAAACGATGCACTTATATCTTCCAATCTTTTTAATCCTCGCCATATTACCTTTACGCCCGGATCACCATCGCTTTTGCGAGATAGAAATCCTCCGAGCTGTGCAATCATGACAATAAATTCTTTTAAACTTGGAGGTTTGTTTGGAGGTTTTCTTTTATTTAAAAACATATAACATGAAGCCCATTCATCTTTTGTAAAGTGTTTTTCACAAGATTCATGGGGGTTATTTCTTGATCTATAAGTTAAAAATAAAAGTCTCCAGGCAATTAAACAATACACAGCCAAAGCTTTTTCTATTCTATCTATAGTTTCTAGTTGGAGATCTTCCACTTTGCAGCCACTTTTTAATGCATAATGATATCTCTCTATAAGCCATCGTTTTGCATACCATATTACCTTTTCTACAGCCTCAGTAATTGATTTCACAGGGAGTGTTGTTATCAGTCTCCACAAAATTGGATTAGAAACATTTTTTGGAATTCTCACTTCTTTTGCTTCGATTGCATATAACACAATTGGTTTAAAAAGACGTTTTGATTTTTGCAAAGGTACACTGATCTCAACCTGTTTGAGCCTAATTTCCACTTTTGCACTACGAGCTTTACTTTTTTTGGATCTTGGCACATTAACCAACGTCATTCCATCTGCGTTGCCAAATGCCACTCGTTCAAATAATTTCACATTATCATTATGCAAAGACCTATTTGTTTTAGCGCGAATTAAAAGCTCAATATTGGGTTTTCTTTTATAATCAAAGAGATCGTAGAAGTCAGATCCTCTGTCACCTATCATTATTGCCGTTTTATCTTCAGGAATAATATTTTCTATTTTTTTAACAGCCTCTATCCAAACATAAGACTCTCTCTTTTCAAGTGGTAGTTTTTTTCTTTCAACTCTTGCTTCTAAACCAGTTTCTTTTGCTCGCCCCCATAATTTCTGAAAAATCAATCCTAAAGGTGTTCCCTTTTTATCAACTGCTAGAGAAGATGCTAATACAAGCCCCTTTGACCTTTGGCTTCTCATGGGCCCAGTCCCCTTGAGAGCCTTATGTGTAAAATAATTTAAACCTGTAATATCAGTTGGTACAAGAACCAATTTTTCGTCTTTAATTTTTTCCAAAGTCTCATTCAAAGAACTGTCTTTTACATCATTCGCAGAAACACGAGGGTTGTCAAAAAATCTATAGGCTGCAGCTGTTTCTGAATGTGAACAACAAGCTTCAGGTATACTTGATGCAGGTTTTTTAGAAAAACTTTCAACGATTTTTATCAAACGTTTCTCCAATCTTGGTTCTTTCATTTTTACATGTTTTGAAAAATGCGATATCCATGCTTCCATTGCCTACTCTCATTAGTTAGATTAATTGTTAAATTAATTAAAACAACTTTTGTATTATACAACAAAAATGTTTTTTTGTTGATTTTTGTTACACATAAGATGTGTGTAATGGGTAGTCAGGATGAG
>CAYZEO010000070.1:0-1555 GCA_964477815.1 uncultured Pseudomonadota bacterium
GGGGGTTTAAGGGGGACAGCATGTCCCCCTAAAATTGAAACACCTTTTTTTGGATTGAAAAGAAGCAATTCCCTAAAAACTAAAAACAAATTTCAAAACTCGCTCAAAGCAAATTTCGAAAAAACAAAAAAACTTAAAAAAACAAAAACTTAAAACTAAAAAACAAAAAAATATAATATGAGTTTTTCGACAAAAGAGCAGTTTCAAAAGTGTGTTGATGGTGATATTGGAGAGGTGATTAAAGTCAAATTCAGAAATGAAAAAAGTATTAGTGGATATTCTTGGGATGTTGTCAAGTCTGGACTACAAAAATATATACGGCGGAATAATGTGGACATGGCGTTGAAAATGGCGTTTGAAATGTATTGTTTTGATTATTTGGAGGGCGGACAGCGCATTTTGACAAATGGATTACATCGTTTGCAAGTTATATTTTTGGAGGATATTGGTTGTGGAAATTTGAATTTGTGGCCGCGACTTTGTGAGTGGTTTTCAATTATTTATAAAGAACGGCAAAAAAAAGAACGGAATCGGTTTTTGGAAATTGAGACTTTGAAAAAGATTGTAGTGAATATGTGTTTGAGTAGAAAAATAAGAGGGTGTAGTTTTATGAATGTTTTGTGTAGTATTGGTGATTATAGGAAAATGGTGAAAAATTGCGTGTATACTGAATTTACTTTGGATGACATTAAGGATATAGATAAGGACAAGAACAAGGTGTTGCTGAAGTGCTTGGATGAGTTTTTGGCGGTGAAAAGTTGGAAAAGTATTATTGTTTTGAGAGAAGTACTAAAACAGATTAATAGTTTGAAAGGGGGTGCGAAAAAAACAATGAATGGCGAATTGGCGCAAATATTGGAAAAGTATTTTAGATTTTTGAAATGTTCGAAACAATGGGAAAAAGACATTGGTCATTTGAAAGAGGGGTATTTGTTGTATTTTGCTCAATTGTGTGATTATTTGTATGGGTGTGATGAGTTACAACTTGTAGAAAAATGCGGAGATGGCACATGGGACGCGACTAATATAGGATATGTGGAGTTGGACGATTTTGTGTATGATAGACATGTGAAAAAGAGCAAAAATACAAGTACTAGTTATTTCGCAACAACGAGTTCGCTTGTTATGCCAAAAACGACAAAAGTCGCAATTCCTTACGAATTTGAAGAAATATATAAATGGAATAAGGGAGAAAAAAAAGAAGAATTGATTTTTGAAAAAAAGGAAACAAACACAAAAAATGAAAAAAATGAAAAAAAACAGAAAAAAGTCAAAAAAGTATTTTGGAATTTTCCTGAAAGAGAGAGTGAATTGGACTTTGTGTGTAGGGCGCAGTTGGTGACGAGTTATGCGAAGACGGACACGTATTTTGCTAAGGGTGTTGATTTTAATAAAGAACAATTGTGGCTGGTGAAAGGGCCGTATTTTGAGAGAACTGAGATTGATGAGTTTATTGATTTTCAAGCGAAAAAAAAGGCACTTAAGTTGCCTTATATTACATGTTTTGTTGTAAAAATGAAGGTAGATCGCTGGCCTGAAAGGCCGGGTATTGGTT